>CAZYYW010000036.1:0-20556 GCA_964651445.1 uncultured Thiotrichaceae bacterium | reverse complement strand
CTTTGGTTGACGTATCAATATGCATAAGCTCAGTGCTATCAACGGCACCAGCATCTGGATCATTAAATACATCAACATCCATCTTGCCTTCGCTTTTAGCAACGATGGACGATACCACGGCATCACCCGATACATTCACCGCCGTGCGTATCATGTCCATCAAGCGATCAACACCTAGAATAAGACCAATGCCTTCGATGGGCAAGCCTACCTGATAGAAAACCATGGAAAGCATAATCAAGCCCACGCCAGGTACACCTGCAGTACCAATTGAAGCCAGTACGGACATTAAAATAACGGTGAGATAGCCGACTATGCCAAGGTCAACATTGTATACATTGGCAATAAAGACGGTCGCAACACCTTGCATGATTGCGGTGCCGTCCATATTGATTGTGGCGCCAAAAGGAACAGTGAACGAACCAACAGAGTTATTAACCCCCATACGTTTAGTGACGGTTCTCAACGTAACGGGGATGGTTGCATTAGAGCTGGCGGTACTGAATGCGAATATCTGAGCGCCTCTTATTTTGCGCAGGAATATGATAGGACTCAAGCCTGAGAAAACTTTTAAAAGAATCATCAAGGTAACGAATAAGTGCAGCATAAGTACGCCAACCAGCACTAGCACATAACCGGCTAATTGCACTAATAAATCTAAACCAAGGTCGGCCATTGATTTTGCAATTAAAGCAAAAACAGCATAAGGCGCTACGGCCATGATAATGCCCACCATTTTCATCATGATCTCATTAGCGACTTCAGCACTTTCAATGACCTTTTGCGCCTTTGCTCCCACCATTAAGATACTAATGCCCAATAATATAGAAAAGAAAATAAGCTGCAGCATATCGCCATTGGCCATAGCATTAATCGGGTTGGTTGGAATAATATTAATCAGCACGTCAGTCAAAGGCGGCGCGTCTTTACCAGTGAAGGTTGCATCAGTGGTTTGGTTCATGCCTTTGCCAATGCCTGTAAAAGCAGCAACAGTAATGGCGACGGTAATCGCAACTGCCGTGGTGAGCATGTACAGGGCAAACGATTTACCACCAACACGCCCCAGGGTCTTTATATCGCCAATGCCGCAGACGCCGCAAATGAGTGAGAAAAATACCAGAGGCACAACCAGCATTTTTAGCGCGTTAACAAACAATTTTCCGATGGTATGAAATAATCCATTAACGATGTATTCGTTGATGAAGGAGCCGGCAACATTCAAACCACTCAGATTGAAAAATAAGCCAACAGCAATACCGAAGGCCATACCGAATAACACTTTATTGGTTAAGTTCATTGGGTTTTTGTTCATAAGTTATCTATCGCGCTTGCGTGGGTACGCATATGGTCGGTAAAGGAGCATGGTGGTATCTTGCTGCAAGCTGTCTGCAGGGCATTAGATTTATCTGGAAGCTTATATCATGTGCAGAGTCGTATACGTTGCCACGCAGGCGCGTGACAACACAAGCGCGTGACAATGCAAGCATAAAGGTAACGTTCTCTTATTCAGAAATATCACCCATTAAACCCGACGTGTGATAGCCCGCATCAACATAAAGAATTTCGCCAGTAATACCGCTGGCCAAACTGGAGCAGAGAAAGGCGGAGGCGTTGCCGACTTCGTCAATGCTCACATTGCGCCGCAGTGGTGAACTTTGTTCAACGTGCTTAATGATTTTGCTGAAACCGGTAATGCCCTTTGCTGCCAGTGTTTTAATGGGGCCTGCTGATATAGCGTTAACACGTATGCCTTCAGGCCCTAATGAATGTGCCAGATAACGTACATTGGCTTCCAGGCTTGCTTTCGCCAGGCCCATAACATTGTAACCGGGGAAGGCACGCACGGCGCCGAGATAGCTCATGGTAATGATGGCAGCATCCTCACGATTTTGCATCATGTGACGGCCGGCTTTTGCGATAGCGGCAAGGCTATAGGAACTGATGTCGTGCGCGGTGTTGAAGCCGGTACGTGTAATATTGTCCAGATAATCACCTTCCAGCATTTCTCTGGGTGCAAAAGCGACTGAGTGCACGATAATATCGAGACTGTCCCAGTAGTCGTCCAAGTGCTCGAAAACCGCTTCGATTTGCTCATCATCTTCCACGTTACAAGGCACCACGATGTCAGAATCACATTGCCCCGCGAGTTTTTCGACGCGCTCTTTTAGGCTTTCGCCCTGATAGGCAAAGGCCAGTTCAGCGCCTTCACGATGCATTGCTTGTGCTATGCCCCAGGCAATGGAACGGTTACTTGCTACGCCAAAAATCAGCACTCGTTTACCTGTTAAAAAACCCATGTCAGCCTCTCTTATTTATTTTATTATTGTTAACCCGCAACGGTTGGCTAGTGGCGGATCAGTACTGTAAACTCAGTTGCCACATGTTAGGCGGATTTTACCCGTAAATGCAAGTCATGGATGCAACTATTACCGTAGAGATGTGTCAGTTATCAACAATCCTACGCCACCCGCAATAATGAAAAATAACAATAATGCCGCATGCCGCAAATGTTGAACCGATTAAGCCACATCAAATATAAGTTTTTCAGCCTGGTATTATTCCTTTTGCCAATCAATGCGCTGGCTGTAGCAGCGATGGGTATGGGTTATGAACCAAAGTATGCAACGAATTTTTTGCACTTTGATTATGTCAATCCTGACGCACCAAAGCAGGGGCATCTAACATTGATGGGCTTGGGCACTTTCGATAGCCTCAACCCGTATTTGCTAAAAGGTATTTCTGCCGGTGGACTGGGTACCTTGGTATTCGAGAGTCTGTTAGAAAAAAGCCTGGATGAACCCTTCAGCGTTTATGGGCTCATCGCCAATGATTTTTACCTGTCAGATGACAGGCTTTCTGTGACCTTTCATCTCCATCCGTTGGCACGATTTTCCGATGGTCAAAAAATTACCGCAGTCGATATTAAATACTCCTTTGATACCTTGATGAGTACCGCCGCGCATCCGCAATTTAGAGTTTATTTTGGCGATGTAAAGTCAGCAACGGTCATTAATGAAACAACCGTACGCTTTGACTTTAAAAAACTAAATCGTGAACTGCATATGATCATTGGTGAAATCCCAATTTTTTCAAAAGCATGGGCCGGTGATTTGCCCTTTGAAGAAACCGGCGATGTAAACCCAATAGCCAGTGGCCCTTATGTCATTGAAAAATCTAAGCGTGGAAAATCAATCAATTATGTAAAAAATCCTGATTACTGGGCGCGTGATTTACCGGTGCGAAAAGGCATGTTTAATTATGACCGTGTTACTTATAAATATTACAAAGATTCGACTATTGCATTAGAAGCTTTTAAGGCAGGGGAGTTTGATTTTTTCTTTGAAAATTATTCAAAACGCTGGGCGCGATCACATCGAGGTTCGCAATACGATTCTGGTAACATCATAAAAACTGAGCTTAGTCATAGCAATAATGCGGGTATGCAAGGTTTTGTTTTTAATACACGGCGTGACAAATTTAGTGATGTTCGGGTCAGGCGAGCATTAGCATTGGCTTATGATTTTGAGTGGGCCAATGCCAAACTATTTTATAACCAATATGTGCGTGCATACAGTTACTTTAGTAATAGTGAATTAGCCGCAAAAGGTTTACCAGAAGGTAAAGAACTCGCGCTACTGGAAAAATTTCGTGAGCAGTTGCCCGCCGAAGTCTTTACCCGACAATGGAAACCGGCAACCACACTCGCGCCCTACAGTCTGCGTAAAAATCTGATTGAGGCGCGCGATTTATTGGCAGAAGCCGGCTGGACAGTGCAAGATGGTGTGCTTAAAAATGCCAAAGGTCATGTTTTTAAGTTGGACGTGATGTTAGTGCAAGGTGGTTTTTATCGCATCGTTGCGCCTTATGCACATAATTTGAAAAAGCTGGGCATTGAAACCAGCTACCGTAAAGTGGACACATCACTATATAAACGCAGGATGGACACCTTTGCGTTTGACATGGTGGTATTTAACTTTCCGTCATCGGTTTCACCGGGCAATGAATTAATGAATATGTTTCATTCTGACTCAGCCGAAATAAGGGGGTCGAGAAATGCGCCGGGCGTTAGAGATGATGTAGTGGATGCGCTGGTACAGGAAATTATACAGGCAAAAGATCGAGAGCATGTGATCATCGCCTCACGTGCGCTGGACAGGGTATTATTATACGGCGAATATTTGGTGCCTAATTGGTATATTGATATGCATCGTGTGGCTTACTGGAATAAATTTGGTATCCCAAAAAACAAGCCCCTGTATTATGATCCCATCACCTGGTTATTAAAAGCGTGGTGGATAAAGGACGATGAATAATACGATCAGAATGATAAAACCTAGAACATTAAATACTAAAATTAAAAGTTAAAAATTAAAACGCGACTTTATGTTTTCATATATTTTAAAACGTTTGTTATTAATGATTCCAACATTATTTGGTGTCATGTTAATTACATTTGCAGTAACGCAATTTGTTCCCGGTGGGCCGGTTGAACAGCTGATCAGCCAACTCGAAGGACAAAGTGGTGTCGGCGAGGCGAGCAGCGGAACCAGCGGCTTATACCGTGGTGCTACTGGGCTTGATGAAGAACACATTGAAGAAATACGCGTGTTATACGGTTTTGACAAACCCGTGCATGAGCGATTTTTTCTGATGATGAAAAACTACATAACATTTGATTTCGGCGACAGTTATTTTCATAACGAATCAGTGATGGAACTGGTTGTATCGAAGCTGCCGGTTTCAATTAGCCTCGGTGTGTGGAGCTTTTTAATTGTCTATTCTACCTGTATACCACTGGGCATTGCCAAAGCTATTCGTGATGGCAGTACTTTTGATGTCGTTACCAGTACCTTGATACTCATCGGTTATGCGATACCAGGTTTTGTCTTGGGCATTACCTTGCTGGTATTTTTTGGTGGTGGTAGCTTCTTTGATATTTTCCCATTGCGGGGCATAGTATCTGACAACTGGGACACATTGCCCTGGCATAAACAGATACTGGATTATTTGTGGCATATGGTGTTGCCGATCACCGCATCGGTTATCGGCAGTTTTGCGGTGATGACCATGCTGACTAAAAATAGTTTTATCGAAGAAATCCGTAAACAGTATGTGTTAACCGCAAAAGCAAAAGGTTTAACCGATTCTGCAATTTTGTATCGCCATGTTTTTCGAAACGCGATTATCCCATTGATTACAGGTTTTCCCGCCGCCTTTATCGGTGCCTTCTTTACCGGCAGCTTACTGATCGAAACTATTTTCTCGCTGGATGGATTGGGTCTGCTTGCCTATGAGTCTGTATTAAAACGCGATTATCCGGTAGTGCTGGGCACCTTATATATGTTTACTTTATTGGGCTTGTTTGCAAAATTACTTGCCGATATAAGTTACGTGATGATTGACCCACGTATTAATTTTGATTCGGTGGACAACGGAAAATGAATGCACTCTCAACACAAAGTTTTTCGCCGGGGCAGCGTGCATGGTTGCGTTTTAAAACAAATCGTCGTGGCTATATTAGCTTATGGATTTTTAGCATTCTATTTGTGTTGTGTTTTTTTGCTGAAGTACTGTCGAATGATAAGCCGTTAATTGTTTATTTTGAGGGCGATTATTTTTTCCCTGTGGTCAATGCATATCCTGAAACAACCTTTGGTGGAGACTTTGAAACCGAGGCTGATTACACCGATCCCTTCGTGCTTCAACAATTGACGCAGGACGGCAACTGGATAATTATGCCGTTGAATCCTTATAATCATAATACGATTAATTTTAAGAGCGATCTGCCTAATCCTGCAGCACCCTCGGCACAAAATCTGTTCGGCACAGATGACCGTGGTCGTGATGTACTGGCGCGAGTGATTTATGGTTTTAGAATTTCAGTGTGGTTTGCACTGGCATTGATGACCATTGGCGTGGTTATCGGAATTATTGCCGGCGCAGTACAGGGTTATTTTTCCGGCAAGCTAGATTTAATCATGCAGCGTTTTATCGAAGTCTGGTCTTCTATGCCAGAATTGTATTTGCTCATTATTTTCGCATCGATTTTTCAACCGAGTATTTGGCTATTAATGATTTTACTATCCCTGTTTGGCTGGATGGGCTTGTCCGATTATGTCCGCGCTGAATTTTTGCGTGGCAGAAATCTTGATTATGTGCGCTCTGCCAGAGCTATGGGCGTAAGTGATTTTGCCATTATGAGTCGGCATTTATTGCCCAATAGTATGACGCCAGTAATAACTTTTTTACCCTTCAGAATCAGTGGTGCAATCCTAGCGTTAACCAGTCTGGATTTTCTCGGTTTGGGTGTGCCACCAACAACACCTAGTTTAGGTGAATTATTGGCACAGGGAAAAGAAAATATCGAAGCATGGTGGTTATCATTAAGTGCTTTTATTGTGCTGGTAGGCACACTAATGTTACTGATTTTTATAGGTGAGGCATTGCGTGAAGCACTGGATACCAGAAAAAATTAAAGGTTATTGTTTAATGAGTAAAGATGCAGGAATCATTTTCAGTGATTTCTGCATGCACTCTATCTATGGCGATAAGTAATGAATAACGAAAAACCACTATTGAGTGTTAAAGACCTGAGCGTGTCATTTAAAACGCAAAAAGGTGTGGTTGATATTATCAACAATATTAGTTTTGATATTTTTGCGGGAGAAAATTTGGCAATTGTTGGTGAGTCGGGCTCCGGTAAATCGGTCACCGCTTTTTCTATATTACGATTGCATGATGAAAAAAATACTATTTATTCAGATGCGGAAATAAACTTTCAAAATAAAAATCTACTAAAACTGGACGACGATGAAATGAAGAGCGTTCGTGGTAAGAACATTGCGATGATCTTCCAGGAACCCATGACCTCGTTAAATCCTGTCTTCACCATCGGTACACAAATTGAAGAAGTACTGACACTGCATCAGGATTTAACTAAAAGCGAACGGCAAACACGTGTCATCGAATTATTGATCCGTGTTGGTGTGCGAAAACCAGAACAAAAAGCCAAAGATTATCCGCATGCACTGTCTGGTGGTCAACGACAGCGGGTAATGATCGCCATGGCTCTAGCGTGTGACCCCGCATTATTAATTGCCGATGAACCGACTACAGCACTGGATGTAACCATTCAGCAGCAAATACTCGACCTGCTACATGAAATTCAACAGGATACGGGCATGTCCGTTTTGTTGATTACGCATGATCTTAATTTGGTAAGACGATTTGCGCACAGAGTCTGTGTCATGCATCAAGGCAAAATTGTTGAAACCAAAGACACTGAAAGTCTGTTTAACAACCCGGAAAATGAATACACACGTTTTTTACTGGACAGCGAACCCGATAAAAAAATAGCGACGGTATTAGCGGGTACAGATGAAGTGCTGAGTGTGAAAAATCTTCGTTGTTATTTCCCCGTCTACAAAGGTTTTTTTAAACGAAAAGTCGATGAAGTAAAAGCCGTTGACGATATTACGCTGACATTACATTCGGGTGAAACCTTGGGCATCGTGGGTGAGTCCGGCTCCGGTAAAACCACCCTGGGGCTGGCGATGTTTCGTTTATTGGCATCCACCGGCGAAGTACGTTTTAAAAACCAGCTTGTAAGTGATTTTAACGAAAAAAAAATGCGGCCGTTAAGACGTCATTATCAGATTGTTTTTCAGGATCCATTTTCATCTTTGTCACCTAGATTAACCGTGCAACAGATCATTGAAGAAGGACTAAGATTGCATTTTCCAGAATTGGACGCAGAGCAACGGTTAACTAAAATAACGGATATATTGCAGGAAGTCGATCTAGACGACGACGTGCTCTGGCGCTACCCACACGAGTTTTCTGGTGGCCAACGTCAACGCATTGCTATTGCACGTACTGTTATCCTTGAACCCGATGTTATCTTACTCGACGAGCCAACCAGTGCGTTGGATGTCTCTGTGCAAAAACAAGTGTTGGCGTTACTCGCCGCGTTACAAGAAAAACACCAGTTAAGTTATCTGTTTATCAGCCATGACTTGCGTGTAGTGCGCGCCATGTCGCACCGTGTACTGGTTATGCGCGAAGGCAAAGTAGTCGAGCAGGGTGACGTCGAGCAAATATTTAATAACCCACAGCACGATTATACCCGTGCGCTAGCGTCGGCTTCCTTGTACGAATAATTTTTCTCAGGCAGACGCTTAGCTTTAACACCTTCTCGAAAACTCGATTGCATCCGTATTGGATTTAGCCTTTGCTGTAATTTAAGAGTGGAATCAGCCAGAAAAATTAGCTTAACTGGGGTCACATCACAATAGTCATACCGAACATGGCGTGATTCACTCGGCGGTGCCCAATATGCCTGCAGCAGTTGCGCGGGCCTCATCGCAGTCACTAGGCATTGCAGCAGGCAATAGCCATCTCTCAGGGTGATGTTGTTGACCCGGTTTTACAGCGTGAGGTTTGGGGCTATTTAAAGCCTTTGTTTCAAGTGCTATGGTGGCACTAAAATCCTGATATTTTCATTAAATGAAGGGTATAATCTGATGCAACTCTACCAGACTGTAAAATAACCGGATCGACCATTGGCTCAAGCTCGCCGTACAAAAACAACAACAAACTTGGAAAAAAGTGCGGTAATCGTGAGCCAAGTGCAACGTGGTCTACGAGAAGGTGCCATGCTGATTTTAATGGCGATCGCCCTGTTTTTGTTCACCGCGTTAATCACCTACAATTCCGCTGATCCCGGCTGGTCCTATACTGGCTCTCGGGAAGAAGTTCAAAATGCTGCTGGCGTTGTTGGCGCTTGGTTTGCCGACGTTTTGTATAACCTGTTTGGTTATTTATCCTATTTGTTCCCGGTTATTATCGCTTATAGCGGTTGGTTGGTATTGCGCAGTAATCACAGTGAAGAAAACAAGGACATTGATTATCACGAATTAGGCATTCGCTGGGCCGGTTTTTTTGTCACCGTGGCGACGGGTTGCGCCTTAACCAGTATGCACTTTGCCACCCCCGAAGGTCTATTGCCACTTGATGGTGGCGGCATTCTTGGTCGCCTGTTAGGCGATGCAATGGCCGGTACTATGGGCCTGCTCGGTTCAACATTAATTTTACTTTCGGTGTTTCTTGCCGGTATTACGCTGTTCAGTGGTCTCTCATGGTTTCGTGTTATCGATACCATCGGTTATGCCGGTCTGATTATTTATTACTGGGTCAGTACCAAAATATTGTTGTTGCTGGAAAACCGGCAGACTGCCAAAGCCGGTGAAGAAGCCAAATTACAACGTCAGGAAGTAGTGGCGGCAAGCAAGAAAAAACAACAGGTGCGCGAGGCGAGTGGCAACAGAGACGTTCGCATTGAACCGGTGATGAAAAAAGTAGAAATCTCAGAGCGCATGGACAGGGAAAAACAGATTCAATTATTTGAAGCGCCATCGGATTCTGAATTACCAGCCTTGCGCCTACTCGACCCACCCAAGCCACAGGAAAAAGGTTTTTCTACCGAAGCACTGGAAGCCTTGTCACGATTGGTGGAAATTAAACTGGCCGATTTTGGTGTAGATGTCGAAGTGGTTGCGGTACATCCAGGGCCGGTCATTACCCGTTTTGAGATGGAGCCGGCGCCGGGCGTCAAAGCCAGCAGAATTACCGCCTTATCAAAAGACCTAGCGCGTTCCTTATCGGTGCCGAGTGTTCTGGTGGTTGAAGTTATTCCCGGTAAAACCTGTGTTGGCCTGGAAATTCCCAATGAGCATCGTGAGATTGTTTCATTAAGTGAAATACTCATGTCCAAGCAGTACGATGAATCCGCGTCACCGCTTACCTTGGGATTGGGCAAAGACATTGCCGGTCATCCGGTGGTTGCTGATCTGGGTAAAATGCCACATTTGTTGGTGGCGGGCACCACCGGTTCGGGTAAATCGGTTTGTGTCAACGCTTTGCTAATTAGCTTGTTATACAAAGCCAAGCCCGATGAAGTACGATTGATTCTGATCGACCCGAAAATGTTGGAATTAAATGTTTATGAAGGCATCGCGCATTTGTTAACCCCGGTGGTGACGGACATGAAAGAGGCGGCCAATGCGCTGCGCTGGTGTGTTGGAGAAATGGAAAGCCGCTACGAACTCATGTCAGGTTTAGGGGTAAGAAATATCGCCGGTTATAACCGCAAGGTGAAAGAAGCGATCGAGGCAGGGGAGCCATTGGAAGACCCCACGTTTAATCCCGATACCAATGCCCCCGGTTCACAGCCACAAAAATTAAAACCTTTACCCTATATTGTGGTCGTAGTTGACGAGTTTGCTGACTTGTTTATGGTGGTGGGTAAAAAAATCGAAGAACTGATTGCGCGTATTACACAAAAAGCACGCGCCGCTGGCATTCATTTAATTCTTGCCACACAGCGACCATCAGTGGATGTTGTGACCGGACTGATTAAATCCAATATCCCGACGCGAATCGCTTTTCAGGTATCTTCACGAGTAGACTCGCGTACCATCCTAGACCAGATGGGAGCGGAGAATTTATTGGGTCATGGTGACATGTTGTACATGGAAGCTGGTTCAGGCTTGCCGGTACGCATACATGGCGCATTTGTTGACGACCATGAAGTACATCGCGTTGTTGCTTTTTTAAAGGAACAAAATGGGCCAGATTACATCGAATCTATTACTCAGGAAAACACCACCATGTTGCCGGGTGAAAAATCCACCGGTGGCAGTGATGATGTTGATGCACTATATGACGAAGCGGTTTCCATCGTCACGCAAACGCGCAAAGCATCAATTTCCTATGTGCAGCGCCGTTTGAAAATAGGCTATAACCGTGCCGCAAGAATGATTGAAGAAATGGAAGAAGCTGGCGTGGTCAGCGCCATGCAATCAAACGGCTCGCGAGAAGTTTTAGTGGCGGCGCCACCACCAGACTAGGTAGTAAGCAGAGCTAATCAATGAAACAGAGTAGAAATATTGCAGGTGTAAATTTATTCGCGGCAGTCAGTCGCGCTGTCTTTTTGATTTTGGCATTTGCGTCCGTGGTAGTGTTCACGCCTGCAACAACCTTTGCCGCTGATAACAAAAAATCTACAGGCGAAATCTATCTGGATAACTTTCTGCAAAACACACGGATATTTGAAGCGAATTTCCAGCAAACCTTGCGTACTCATGAAGGTGAAATTCTGCAACAGACTAGCGGTGAGTTTTACCTCAATCGTCCGGGAAAATTTCGTTGGAATTATCACACACCGTATGAACAGATTATTGTTTCCGATGGTGAACGCATATGGATATACGATGTAGAGCTGCAACAAGTCACCGTGCAAAAGCAGGCCGCCAGTATGCCGGCGACCCCCATGTCTTTACTCGATGACAGTACAAAGTTGCACGAAAATTTTAAGGTGCAGACACTGGACGAACAAAATGGCGTCTATCGTTTAAAATTAATCAGCAAAACCAGCGATGCTGATTTTGGTGAGATAGTTATTGGCGTCGATAAAAAAGGTTTACGTTTTATGCAATTACATGACCAATTTGAACAGGTCACCGATATTGTTTTTTCCGAGATACAAATCAACAAAACACTGGCGAAAGAAATGTTTGAATTTATTCCACCGGAAGGCGTCGATGTTTTTGGCGGTTGATAAAACCGTGATGATAGAACCTGACTATAGACATGTATCTAGACATGTTTGTAGAGCCTATTTATAGAACATGAGTGCCGATCTGTTTTCTGAGGAAAAAACACAAACGTACCGACCGCTGGCGGATCGGATGCGACCGCAGGCCTTGGCCGATTACATCGGGCAGGGGCATATTATTGGTGCCGGTAAAACGCTGAGTCAGGCGATTGAAAGCCAGAACTTGCACTCAATGGTTTTCTGGGGGCCGCCTGGAACCGGTAAAACTACCCTGGCAAAAATAATTGCCAATTCTGTACAAGCACACTTTATTAGTTTATCGGCTGTGCTTTCCGGCGTTAAAGATATTCGTGAAGCAATCGCGCAAGCAAAACTGTGGCAACAACGCGGTGAACGAACCATCCTGTTCGTGGACGAAGTGCACCGTTTTAATAAATCACAGCAAGACGCTTTTTTACCCTACGTTGAAGACGGCACCATTTTTTTTATCGGTGCCACCACTGAAAACCCTTCCTTTGAATTAAATAACGCCTTGTTATCGCGGGTTAAAACCTATGTTCTAAAATCATTAACAGTCGATGATTTAAAAGCGGTGGTCAACAATGCGTTAGCAAAAGATGCGCAGTTAAAACAACAAGCCGTTGCCATAGACGAGGCATCACTGGAATTACTGGCACAAGTATCAGACGGCGATGCTCGGCGCGCGCTAAATTTTCTGGAGATTGCCAGTGATCTTGCCAGCGATACCGTAACTGACTCTGCCACTGAGACGACAGAAAAAAACTTTATCGACAAGCGCATTATTCAGGACGTTACCTCGCAAAGCCTGCGACGTTTTGATAAAGGTGGCGATCTGTTTTATGAGCAAATTTCCGCTTTACATAAGTCGGTTCGAGGCAGTAATCCCGATGCCGCGCTTTACTGGTTTTGCCGAATGATTGACGGTGGTTGTGACCCGCATTACGTCGCGCGTCGGGTGGTACGCATGGCATCAGAAGATATTGGCAATGCCGATCCGCGTGGTTTGCAAATTTCTCTGGATGCCTGGAAAACATTTGAACGCCTAGGCAGTCCAGAAGGCGAACTGGCAATCGCGCAAGCCATTATATTCCTCGCCTGCGCCGCTAAAAGCAATGCCGTTTATTCAGCATACAAACAAGCCATGGCTGATGCCCAATCGTCGGCATCACTGGATGTACCAGAACACTTGCGAAATGCACCGGCTTCACTAATGAAAGACATGGGTTACGGTAAAGACTACCGTTATGCCCATGATGAAACCGATGGATTTGCCGCGGGCGAAACCTATTTCCCACCCGCCATGGGCGAGAAACAATATTATCACCCCGTTGATCGAGGTCTGGAAGCAAAGATAAAATTAAAACTGGATCAGCTTAGAGTCTTAAACCAGAAAAAATAAATGACAGAGCACAGAAGTAGGGTAGAGCTAATCGAATTCATGTACTGAAAAGTAATAATTTGTCAGTGGAAATTTATTACTTCGACTCCATTGAAGTGTATTGATTACAAAAGGAACTTCATCATAATGAAAATCCGGAGTTCAATTCGAACCTGCAAGATGCCTATTCACGACTTATTCAGAGGTTCCTTAAAGAGCCGTTAATGTAAGCACTAGACGCTATTGATCCCTAACACCGTTATTCTGCATATCTTTGATAATATTAACTATACTATTCAAGAAGTTTAAACTAGCAGTGTAAAGTTATGGCGCGTAATCAGGAAAGAGGAGCAGCGGAAGGCTATTGTATACAGGTATTGATTGTCAATGGTGAAGTGCAAAATCATCTTGCTCAAAAATCGATCTATATAGAGAATATTGGTAAGGGCGGTTTTCGTTTTATCAGTGATGTTAAATTCGAACTGGAAGACCGTGTACAGGTTTTATTGCGTTTTCCAGATGAGCATTCGCAAGAAGTATTAGGCCGTATTTGTTACAATGACACGCTGCCAAATGGCAAGGTTGCCTATGGTTTTAGCGTTATTGACGGCTTTTATTCTCTAAGTGCCGCAGCCGGCTAATCGAACATACCTTCCCAGCCTGTTTTTTTTATGACAAATCCTCCCCCCGAAAAGAACAAAAATCTATTTATTGCTATTAGTTTAATCATCAGTTTAGGCGTTAGCCTCGTCGTTGCTGAATGGGTGTTGAGCTATCAACGCCAGGTTTTCACTAAAATGATTAGCGGTAGCGAAAAGATGGAACCGGGCATGATTTTGTATGATGCAAAACTTGGCTGGAAACTCAGTCCTTATTGGTCGGGAAAACATCAGCATTACGATTATGATGTGCAATATAATATTAATCGGAAAGGTTTTCGTGCACCTGCGGTAACACTTGAAAATACCAATTA
This sequence comes from uncultured Thiotrichaceae bacterium, assembly GCA_964651445.1. Lineage (GTDB taxonomy): Bacteria > Pseudomonadota > Gammaproteobacteria > SZUA-229 > SZUA-229. Next base: position 6,570 of record CAZYYW010000036.1, on the reverse strand, counting down.
TGCCATTGTTGGTGACAGTTTTAGTTTTGGGCTGGGGGTGAATGATGAAGAAACATTTACCGCCATTTTAAATGCAAGTGCTACACAAAAAAATAATTTTTATAACTTCAGTGTGCCGGGTTACAGCACCGATCAACAGTTATTGTTAATTGATAATGTGAAACATCAAATTAGTAAAAACGTGTTACTGGTTGTATTTCTCGGTAATGATGTTTTTGACAATATGCGCTCATATCCGTTACAGGCAGGACACGGAAAACCTTTTTTTAAACTGCTAAATGGCAACCTGCAATTACAAAATACGCCGGTCCCTTTAACACCTAAACCTGCAGCCGTGCAAAAAGAAACAATATCCCAAGTTGTATTAGGCGATACTGTTGGCGTAAACACTTTTTCTGGCTGGTTCTCACGCTTGGAAATAAATCAACGCCTTGGCCTGTTTCAGGTGAAGCCTTTTCTTACAGAGCAAGAGATGGAAAAACGATTTTCTGAATCTCTGGATTTGTTGTATGCACTGATTTTTGAAATAGAAAAATTACTAAAAGAAAACAACGCAAAGTTAACGGTAGTGCTGTTGCCAGGACGCTCGTTCGTTGAACAACCGGAAAGTTTATCGGCGCAGTATCAGGAGTATTTTCGACACAATATAAAGCTGGCAATTGAAACGCCTGGCACGATTGAAGTCTTAGATTTTGCCAAACAACTGCAAGCGTTAAATGCCAGTGGCGTTACCCAGTTGTATCATCCAAACGAAGGTCATCTGACTCTGCTAGGTCATCAATATATGGCGGCTTATCTAGCGACACAGTTGGCCGTTGAGTTAAACACCAATATCATTCCACAATGACTACTATCCTAGGTATATCGGCGTATTATCATGATAGCGCTGCGGTGCTGCTGCGCGATGGCGAAATAGTTGCTGCAACGCAGGAAGAACGATTTAGCCGCAAGCGCCATGATGCTGCCTTCCCAACGCACAGTGTTCAATTTTGTTTGCGGCAAGCGGGTATAACTTTAGCCGATGTCGATCATGTGGTTTATTATGACAAGCCTTTATTGAAATTTGAACGACTACTGGAAACGCATTTGGCAACAGTGCCTTTTGGTTTTCCTGCTTTTTTTAAAGCCATGCCAGTCTGGTTAAAAGAAAAACTGTATCTTAAAAAACTTTTGCGTGATTCATTATCTGAGCTTGGACAGTGCGACAAAAAGCAATTGCCGGCTTTGCTTTTTAGCACACACCATCAAGCACATGCTGCCTCTGCCTTTTATGCCAGTCCTTATGATAAGGCAGTGGTTTTATGTTTAGACGGTGTTGGTGAGTGGGCGACCACTACTGTGTGGACAGGTGAGGGCAATCAACTAACACCGTTATGGCAAATCAACTTCCCGCATTCAGCCGGTTTGTTGTATTCCGCTTTTACCAGCTACGTTGGCTTTCGTGTCAATTCAGGTGAATACAAATTAATGGGTTTAGCGCCTTATGGCGAAGCAAAATATGCCGATTTAATTTTAAAGCATATTATTGATTTAAAGGATGACGGTAGCTTCCGTCTCGACATGTCGTATTTTAATTTTGCTTCTGGTTTAACCATGACCAGTAAAAAATTTCATCGTTTGTTTGGCGGTGAACCGAGAAAGCCAGAGTCTGAAATAACACAGCATGATATGGATCTTGCGAAATCTATCCAGGTAGTAATAGAAGAAATAGTGTTGCGATTAGCGAAAACACTGCGCCGTGAAACGGGTTTTGAAAATATTTGTCTAGCAGGTGGTGTGGCATTGAACTGTGTAGCAAATGGCAAACTGTTAGAGCAGGGCATTTTTAAAAACATCTGGGTGCAGCCTGCTGCGGGTGATGCAGGTGGCGCTTTAGGTGCGGCCTATCTTGTTTGGTATCAGTATTTAAACCAACAGCGAGAAGCGCCATCACAGGATTCGATGCAGGGTTCTTTGTTAGGTACTCAGTACAATGATGATGAAATTGAAAAGATATTATTGTCTGCAGGTGCGGTTTTTAAAAAACATGAAACCGAATCTTTGCTAGAAACCGTTGCCCAACAGTTAGATAAAACGCAGGTTGTCGGCTGGTTTCAAGAAAAGATGGAATTCGGCCCGCGCGCGCTGGGCAGCCGATCAATATTAGGCGATGCACGCAGCGAAAAAATGCAGTCGGTAATCAACCTCAAAATTAAAAATCGTGAATCTTTTCGACCTTTTGCGCCAGCCGTGTTGCAAGACAAACTAACGCAGTGGTTTGAGATGAAAGGCAACAGCCCGTACATGCTTTTTGTGGCACAATTAAATAAAGATAAATGTTTTTTTTGGCCAGAAGATACGTCGATTCAAGGGCTTGCCAAATTAAAACAGAAGCGGTCACAGGTGCCAGCAGTGACGCATGTTGACAACAGCGCGCGCGTGCAAACAGTTTCTGAAAATTCAAACCATTTATTTTTTCGCTTGTTAACAGAATTTGAAAAACAGACAAGTTGCCCGATGTTAATTAATACCTCTTTTAATGTACGTGGTGAACCGATCGTCGAATCACCGCAAGATGCTTTGTATTGCTTTATGAAAACGGATATGGATGTACTGGCCATTGGTTCTTTTATATTGCTCAAAGAACAACAGCCTAAAAAATTAGTTGAGACAATTAAACCGCGTGCTGTAATCGATCCGCAGTCTGTTGTTACGACAGATGTCACGCCGTTGCAACTGCGTCAGTTTGCGTTAATTATGGGGCTAATGTTCACCTTGATTTTTGGCTGGCTTATTCCCTGGATCGGCGATTCGGGATTTAATACTAATGTTTTGTTTTTTACTGTACCGTGGGTTATTTGGGGTTTCTTACTACCAAAAACGTTGAAGCCGTTGCATCGTGGTTGGATGCGCTTCGGGATGTTAATGAGTTGGCTTAGTGGCCCGTTGATATTAGCGGTAATTTATTTTGGCTTGATTACGCCAATGGGTTTGTTGATGAAAATAATAAGCAGTGATCCATTATCACGAAAACTAGATGCTAAGGCAGAAAGTTATCGTGTTAAAAGTGAGGCTATTGCAGCAGAAAATCTGGAGAAACCATTCTGATGTGGGAATTTATCATTGACCTTTTGCAATTCACCAAAGCCAGGAAAAAATACTGGTTACTGCCTATTGTGTTGGTTATGTCTCTATTAGGTGCTTTGTTGGTATTAGGGCCCGGTTCCACATTCGCACCGTTTATTTATACTTTGTTCTAAAGAAGGTTGGTTTGTCGTGATGCGTCAATGTCTGTTTTTGGGCAGTAGCAGACATTAAAGGCTAAAATCATCGTCCGCGAAGAACGCAAAAGACGCGAAAAAAGCGCAAAGAAAATATTTCTTGTTTCTCGTTCCCATGCTCTGCGTGGGAATGCGTACGGAACTTGCCATTAGCTCAGGTATGCGTTACCACGCGGGAGCGTGGGAACGAGAAAATTCGTTGTTCGTTTTTCGTTAAAAGCGTAAAGGCTTAAAACCATGCGCTTTATCGATGACTACTAGGTTTGTTTTTCACGAAAAACAAACAACGAACTACGAAGGACGTTGTTTCCCAGACGTCCGTTAAGTGTCAGAATCTACCATTAACTTCAAGTCATGAACCTCTTTCTGCGTTTGTGTATAGTTTAGTAATGCTTACCTTTAGCTGATATTTTTAAATTTAATCCGGTGCGGATTAATCACTGCGTCTTCTCCTAAGCGATTGACTCTGTCAGCTTCGTATTCAGTATAGTTACCTTCAAACCAAGTGGTTGTGCTGTCGCCTTCAAATGCGAGAATATGCGTTGCGATGCGATCAAGGAACCAACGGTCGTGTGAGATAACCACCACGCAACCGGGGAAGTTGAGGATGGCTTCTTCCAATGCGCGTAAGGTTTCTACATCCAGGTCATTGGTGGGTTCATCTAGTAGCAATAAGTTTCCACCACTTTTAATCAGCTTGGCGAGGTGCAGGCGATTACGTTCGCCACCGGAAAGGTCTTTAACAAATTTTTGTTGGTCTTCACCTTTGAAATTGAAGCGGCTAACATAAGCGCGTGAAGCCACGGTATAATTTCCAATGGTAATATTGTCCAGACCATCGGAGATTTCTTGCCACACGGTGTTGTTACCAGTAAGTGCATCCCGTGATTGATCGACATAGGCGATTTGTACGGTCTCACCAATTTTAAATTCGCCACTATCGGGTTTGTCTTCACCGGTCATTAAACGAAACAGCGTGGTTTTACCGGCACCGTTTGCGCCGATAATACCGACAATGCCACCACGCGGGAGATTAAAACTTAAATCTTCATAGAGTAATTTATCACCAAATTTTTTGCTTATGTTGCTTGCTTCGATAACCAGTTCGCCTAGGCGCGGGCCGGGCGGAATATACAATGATTGGGTTTCAGAACGTTTTTGAAAATCAGCGGAAGACAACTCTTCGAAACGCTGCATGCGAGCTTTGCTTTTCGCTTGTCTGGCTTTAGGGTTTGAGCGCACCCATTCCAGTTCGGCTTTAATGGTTTTTTGACGGCCAGCCTCTTTTTTCTCTTCACTGGCGAGTCGTGCATCTTTTTGTTCCAGCCATGAGGAATAATTGCCTTCCCAAGGAATGCCTCGACCGCGATCAAGTTCCAAGATCCAACCGGCGACATTATCCAGAAAATAACGGTCGTGAGTAACGGCAACTACAGTGCCGGAATATTCTTTGAGAAATCGTTCTAACCAAGCAACAGACTCGGCATCTAGGTGATTGGTGGGTTCGTCCAGAATTAACATATCCGGTGATGATAACAACAGCCGACACAGTGCAACGCGACGTCGTTCGCCGCCAGACAGTTTGCTGACATCAGCATCCCACGGTGGCAGGCGCAAAGCATCGGCAGCAATCTCTAGTTTGTTTTCCAGATTGTGTGCATCAGCCGCCTGAATGATATTTTCCAGTTTCGCCTGCTCGGTGGCAAGGGCATCAAAATCGGCGTCTGCTTCTGCATAGGCAGCATAAACTTCTTCTAGCCGTTTTTGTGCATCGATAATTTCACTTAAGCCTTGTTCAACATTGCCGCGCACATCTTTGCTTTCGTCTAGTTGCGGTTCTTGTTGCAGATAGCCAATGCGCAAATCCGACGCTGGTCGAGCTTCACCAATGAAATCGGTATCGACGCCAGCCATAATGCGAAGCAGGGTGGATTTACCTGAACCGTTATAACCCAGTACGCCGATTTTAGCGCCGGGAAAAAAATTGAGGTTAATATCTTCAAGAATAACTTTTTTAGGTGGAACGACTTTGCCAAGCCCGTTCATTGTGAATACGTATTGCGCCATTAGAAGTATGCCAGCAAGTTAAAAGACAGTGATTATACTGCCTTAAAACTTTTTTTATAGGCATGTTTTCATAAGCCTATGTCTAGCGCACGGTTCATGCAAAAACAAATCTATAATTGCTTTTGAGATTTTTTATGTTTTTGCCTGAACACTAATCTCAAGTGAAGGATTTTCCAGATCATTACTGGGCACGTCAAAACTGTCGTTTGCTAAACTGGGGTTGTCAGCACCTGAGCCAGAACCAGAACCACATGAGGTATTTAGTAAAGCGCTAAATACGATAATTATTATAGAGAGCACTAGCTGTTGCTTGCGATTTTTTCGAATAAGGGTAATGCCCGCTAAAAGAAATAAGCCCATCGGCATGCTCAAATTTGCCAGTAGACTAGCGTCGGGCGAAAGCTGCTGCTGTAGTACCTGTGTGTTACTGCTGACGTTGACCTGTAGATCACAACTTTCACCGGGCAGAATGGTTTGCAGGCTACAGTTATCCGCATCAATGAAAAAGGGACTTTCCAGTAAATTTAGTTGCGCAATATTACCGATGATTAAATCGGCTGTGCCGTTATTGCTGATGGTAATGGTTTGACTGGCATCGAAAGAATCAAATTCAATAGTCTGTGTGGAGATGTTGATTTCTGGTTCAAGCGCGGTTAGTGCTCTGCCCAATAATTGCAGGCTACTGCTATTCTCGCTAGGGTCATCTGAGCTAATGCTAATTACCGCAGATTTTGACCCGATGCTGCCGGGCATAAATTGAATCTCCACAGTGCAGGCATCTGTTGTTGCGATGACAGGTGTTAATACGCCACAACTTCCGTTTAAACCATCGCCTGCATTCACCTGATATAAAGATAAATCAATGCCACTAATCATTATTTCAGAAACATTGAGCGGGATTCGACCTTCATTCATTATTTGCAGTTGAACCACGGGTGATTCACCGAGGAAAACATTTCCAAAGTCGATATCTTCGGGGTTAAGTGTGATTTCTGGGGAATCAATGCAATCACTTAAAAAAGCTGCACCAGTGGTGTAAGAGTGACTACCGATAGGGCAATCAATAGCCGCACTGGCACCACTAAGATCAACGTAACTACCTTCTTGTGCCACTAAACAAGCAGTACTACTGCCAACGTTGGGTTGATAATTTCCTGGTGTACATTGTGTCGCGACGATAGCGCCTGTGGTGTCTACAAAACTACCAGCAGCCGCAACAATACACGCGCTCTGTCCAGTGTCG
>CAZYYW010000035.1:0-22043 GCA_964651445.1 uncultured Thiotrichaceae bacterium | reverse complement strand
CAGTCAGGCTCTGGTGGTACCGAGGCGCAGGACTGGGCAGAAATGTTATTGCGTATGTATCTGCGTTGGGGTGAGTCGCACGGGTTTAAAACAGAATTAATGGAAGTCTCAGCAGGGGACGTAGCGGGCATCAAAAGCGCCACCATTAATATCTCAGGTGATTATGTTTTCGGACGTTTACGAACCGAAACCGGTGTGCATCGGCTGGTTCGAAAATCACCGTTTGATTCGGGTAATCGTCGTCATACCTCTTTCGCTGCGGTTTTTGTTTCGCCAGAAGTTGATGATGATATCGAAATCGATATTAACCCAGCCGACTTGCGTATTGATGTTTACCGCGCCAGTGGTGCGGGTGGTCAGCATGTAAACAAAACAGAATCTGCTGTACGCATCACGCATGTACCGACCAATGTTGTGGTGCAATGTCAAAGTGGTCGTTCGCAGCATAAAAATAAAGACGCTGCCATGAAACAACTAAAAGCTAAATTGTATGAACGCGAAGTACAAATCCGTAATGCCGACCAACAAGTATTAGAAGAAAGTAAATCGGACATCGGCTGGGGCAGTCAGATACGCTCCTATGTATTGGATCAGTCACGCATAAAAGATTTAAGAACCAATGTTGAAACCGGCAATACACAAGCCGTTTTAGACGGCGATCTCGACCAATTTATTGAAGCAAGTTTGAAGCAAGGTCTTTAGCGATTTTTATTCGCGATGAACCGTATCAATACCCCACCGTATATTTAGAAGCAGATTAAACCTTATGAACACTGACAATACAACTGACGAAGCCGTCATCTCTACTGAAGATGAAAATAAATTAATAGTCCAACGTCGTGAAAAATTAAAGGCACTGCGTGAACAAGTAAGCAAAACGGGAGACAGCGCCTTTCCGAATGATTTTCGTCGTGATGCACTGGCAGAAGAATTACTCGAAAAATACAATGGAAAAAGCAAAGAAGAACTGGAAACACTAAAAATTCCGGTTGCCATTGCAGGTCGAATGATGGCAAAGCGCATCATGGGCAAAGCCAGCTTTGCCCAGTTGCAAGATATGTCGGGGCGGATACAGTTATTCGTGCAGCGTGATAGTCTGCCTGAAGGTGTTTACAACGATGGCTTTAAAAAATGGGACATTGGCGATATCCTTGGTGCTACCGGCATCTTGTTTAAAACCAAAACAGATGAATTATCCGTTAAGGTTAATAGCCTGCAATTATTAACCAAGTCGTTACGCCCACTGCCAGACAAATTTCATGGTCTAACCGATACTGAAATTCGTTATCGCCAGCGTTATCTTGATTTGATTATCAATCAAGATGTGAAGAAGACGTTTCATCTGCGCTCGCAGGCAATTAAATTTATCCGTGACTACTTTGATAGCCGTGGTTACATCGAAGCTGAAACGCCGATGATGCAGATAATTCCTGGCGGTGCTACAGCGCGTCCGTTTGAAACCTTTCATAATGCCTTAAACCAGCCAATGTTTTTACGCATTGCGCCTGAGTTGTATTTAAAGCGTCTGGTTGTGGGTGGTTTTGAGCGCGTCTATGAAATCAATCGAAATTTCAGAAATGAAGGGGTATCAACGCGGCATAATCCTGAATTCACCATGTTGGAATTTTATCAGGCGTATGCCGATTACAATGACCTGATGGACATTACCGAAGATTTGTTACGCCAGTTAGCGACTCACTTGCTGGGTACCACCACTGTTGTGAGTGAAGGCAATAGCTATGACTTTGGTAGCGCTTTCACACGCATGACGGTGTTTGATTCTATTTTGCATTTTAATTCGGATATAAGTGCAGAGGCATTATCGGATATCGACAACGCACGAGCGATTGCTAAAGACCTGGGCGTGAATCTTAAAGATAGTTACGGTCTTGGCAAAATTCAAATCGAAATATTTGAGAAAACGGTAGAGCATCGTTTGATGAACCCGACTTTTATTACTGAATATCCAACAGAGGTTTCGCCGTTGGCACGACGTAATGATAAAAATTCTTTTGTGACGGATCGTTTTGAATTTTTTGTTGGTGGCCGTGAAATTGCCAATGGTTTTTCTGAGTTAAACGACGCAGAAGATCAGGCACAGCGTTTTAAACAACAGGTGGCAGAGAAAGATGCTGGCGATGATGAAGCCATGCACTTTGACGCTGATTATATTCGTGCGCTGGAATACGGCTTGCCACCAACCGCAGGAGAGGGTATCGGCATCGACAGATTGGTCATGTTGCTGACTGACTCTCCCTCAATTCGTGACGTTATTTTATTTCCGCATATGCGTCAGGAAGTCGAGCCAAACGAATAATTATTTGCTTTCGTCTTCTGATGGTTCCAGGCTATAGGGTAATTCGCCGACAGTTACAACTGGGCCGTCCGCATCATTTAAGAAAAGTTTTGATGTGGTGTCAGCAATCTGTATAACCGCCAGTGCATCAAAACCTGACTCTGGATTTTTTTCAGCCTGTAACACCATGCCGGTGTTTTGACCAGCGCGCGCATTTTCTGCGAACAATTTGTCACCGGCAGAGGGTTTACTGTCGGTGTTTATATTTATTTTAAAGCAGCGTTTTTTGAGTTTTCCGAGGTAGTGCATACGGGCAACGATTTCCTGACCGGTAAAGCAACCCTTGGTAAAACTGACACCGTTGATGAGCTCCATATTGACCATCTGTGGTACAAACTGTTCGCTGGTAAGGCTGTCTATAAACGGCAGACCGGCTTGAATGTTTAAATAATCCCAGCTTGTAGAATTGACCACTTCTGCTTTCTCACTAACTTCTTGCCACAATTTTTTTGCTTGCTCATAGTCACAGAAGATTTCAAAACGAGGTGTGTCGTTCGCATTGGCTACGCGAATAACGATGTAATTCTCATTATAAGAAACGCTGTCTATCGCTTGATGTTTTATTTCTATGAACGGTGATAATAAGTCCTCGGCATTCTTGCCGCTAATGCCAAGGTGTAGCAGTTGTTCGCTAACATCCTGAATTGCAACCTGAGCACGTAGAATGTAGTTTTTCAGGTGTTCAATACTGCGTTCGGTAAGGTCATTTCTGCTACTGAAAAAATAATTTCCCTGATATTGGAACAGACGAAAATTAGCAATCATACGACCTTTATTGTTACAAAAAGCACTCAACTGGCTATGTTCGTCGTCCACCTGCTCTAAGTCATTGGTAAATTGCCCCTGCATAAAGTCCTTAGCGTCATCGCCGGCAACAACGAGAGTACTATATTGCGACAAATCACAGAGTATGTTGGTATCGTCAGCTTTTCTATTGTCGGACGCCGCATCATTAAAGCTAAAGCCTGCGTTTTCAGTCAATTGTGCGCCCTGACTTAACAGGTAATTTTTCCAGTCAATATTCATAGTTTTCAATGTGGTTTGGTTAGCCGGATTTTAGACAATTTTGAACATAAAATCATTATAGTTTTAAGAGTACCCCTATAATCAAAAAACAGTATTTTGTTTTCTTGACATTATTCAGCATTTGCGTCATGTTTATGCTAAATAATATGTCTAGCATCTACTGCTACATTTTCTAAACCGACAAGAGACAGAGTTGTCAAAAAATATGGCTGATAACGATAAACGGCTAAACTCGCTACTATTGAATAGGCGGCTAAGAAACTGTCTGCTCACCAACTGTCTGCTCATCAACTGGCAGGTTTATGTCTGACCCTCGACCGGTTTATTTAAATCTGTTAAAAATCAGTTTACCTGTTACCGGTATTGTTTCCTTCGCGCATCGTATTACCGGCATACTGCTTTTTCTTGCCTTGCCTTTTGCCGTATATTTACTGGGATTGTCCGTTGAATCCGAACAGTCTTTTAGCCGAGCGCAGCAAATTCTCGATATGCCTATCATGATCGTCGCGCAAATCATTTTATTGTGGTCAATCACACATCACTTTTATGCGGGCATCCGCTTTTTATTAATCGATGCTGAAATCGGTGTCGAGAAATCACAGGCTAGAACCGGTGCTTGGGTGGTACTGGTGGCAGAAATTCTAACCATCGCGCTTATTGTGGCACTGGTGGCTTTATGAGCCTGTATGTTCTGGAAGGTTTGAGGCCGTGGGTTATCCAGCGTGTTAGTGCTGTTTATATTGTCTTATTTATTCTTTATGCGGTGTTTAGTTATGTTACAGCCGGAGCCAGTGACAGTGCTATGGCTTATAGCGCCTGGAATAACTGGTTATACCACCCGTTTAATACCACAGTCGTTGGCATTTTTGTCATCGCTTTGATGTTCCATGCTTGGATCGGTATGCGCGATGCAGTGCTTGATTATGTGCATAATATAATGCTCAGAATTTTTACGCTGGCGTTGTTGATTGGCGTGTTGATCGGCAGCGGCTTGTGGGTCTTTCGAATACTTTTGTTATCGGTCGTTACACAATGAGCAACAGCGAAACATCAACTAAACAATCGGCTATGGATATTTCCAAAATAGAGCGTCGCAAGTTTGACACTTTGATTATAGGAGCAGGTGGTGGCGGTTTGCGTGCGTCATTACAACTGGCAGAAGCCGATCTAAGTGTGGCCGTGGTCTCCAAAGTTTTTCCCACCCGTTCACATACCGTTGCTGCACAAGGCGGCATGAACGCCGCACTTGCCAATGTGTTGCCAGATAACTGGCACTGGCATATGTTTGATACAGTAAAAGGCAGTGATTACCTTGGCGACCAGGATGCCATCGAATTCATGTGCCGAGCAGCGCCGGAAGCCGTCTACGAACTAGAACATTTCGGCGTGCCTTTTTCTCGTTTGGATAACGGAAAAATTTATCAACGCGCTTTCGGTGGTCAAAGCCAAAACTTTGGTGGTGAGCAGGCGGCGCGTACTTGTGCCGCCGCAGATCGCACCGGTCATGCTATTTTGCACAGCCTGTACCAACAGAACATTCGCGCTAGAACGCATTTTTTTGATGAATATTTTGCCGTTGACTTATTACAGGACGACGAAGGCCATGTGCTTGGCGCGGTGGTATTTAATATTCAAAATGGTCAGATTGTTGTCATCGAAGCAAAAACCACTTTGCTGGCAACAGGCGGTGCCGGTCAGTTGTTTAAAACCACCACCAACGCCTTAATTAATACCGGTGACGGACTGGGCATGGCGATGCGTGCCGCCATACCCTTGCAAGATATGGAATTCTTTCAATTTCATCCCACGGGGATTGCCGGTCGCGGCATGTTGATTACCGAAGGCGCACGTGGCGAAGGCGGTTATCTGGTTAATGGCGACGGAGAACGTCTGATGGAGCGTTACGCGCCAAAAGCGAAAGACCTTGCCAGTCGAGATGTGGTTAGCCGCGCCATTGCCATCGAAGTGCGCGAAGGCCGTGGTTGTGGTGAAAAGAAAGACCACGTAATGTTAAAACTGGATCATCTGGGCGAAGCGGTTATCCAAAAGCGGTTGCCGGGTATTCGTCAAACTTGTATGACTTTTTTAGGCATTGATCCTGCTGAAGCGCCGATTCCGGTTTTCCCTACCGCGCACTACACCATGGGCGGCATCCCGACAAACCATCACGGCCAGGTCGTAGTACCGGTAAAAGATACCCCAGAAGAACCCGTGATCGGTTTGTATGCGGCAGGTGAATGTGCCTGTGTTTCCGTGCACGGTGCCAACCGCCTGGGCGGCAACTCATTACTGGACATTCTGGTTTTTGGTCGCGCGGCTGCCAATCACATTATTGACTACATCAAAGAGAATAAACATTATCGCGTAGTCGATGATGCCATGGTAATAAAAGCCGTCGAAAAAGCCAAACGGTATGACAATTGTGAAATGGGGAAAGAGACCGTTGCCGGTTTGCGCACAGAATTAAAGCAGGTAATGGAAGATCATTGCAGTGTTTTTAGAAACAGAGAAATTTTACAACAAGGCGTAGAGAAAGTTGAACAACTTGTGCAGCGCATGAACGATGTAAAAATTGACGACCAGAGTTTTGTTTTTAATACAGCGAAAGTGGAAGCCTTCGAGCTAGAAAATTTAATGGCCTGTGCATTGGCAACCATTCATTCAGCCTATGCCAGAGAAGAAAGTCGTGGCGCACATTCGCGTACTGATTTTACTGAAAGAGACGATAAATCATGGATGCGCCACAGCCTCTATTCTTATGAAAACGGATTGGATTATAAACCGGTCAGAACCAAGCCGATGTCAGTGGAAAGCTTTCCACCGAAACCGCGTGTTTATTAAGCTTCGCAATGTCGAGCCGTTAATAAAGATAACCCTTAAGCGGAAATCATCATTATGAAATTTAAAATATACCGTTACAACCCCGAAAATGATGCTAAACCCTATGCCCAACAATATACGCTGGATGATATTGAGCCGGGCACGATGTTACTGGCAGCCTTATTACGAATAAAGGATGAACAAGACCAAAGTTTAAGCTTTCGTCGTTCTTGTGGCGAAGGTGTTTGTGGTTCGGACGGAATGAACATTAATGGTGTGAATGGACTCGCGTGTATCACATCATTAGATGACTTGAAGCAGCCAGTAGAAATAAACCCATTGCCGGGCTTACCGGTGATTCGAGATTTAATTATCGACATGGATCAGTTCTATAAACAATATCGAGCAGTAAAACCCTATCTAATTGTTAATGATCCTATGCCTGAAGTTGAACTCAAGCAAACGCCGGAACAACGCGAACGACTGGATGGTTTGTACGAATGTGTTTTGTGCGCCTGCTGTTCAACAGCCTGTCCCTCATTTTGGTGGAACCCAGATAAATTTTTAGGGCCGGCAGCGTTATTACAGGCATCACGCTTTATTGAAGACAGCCGTGACCAAGATTTTGAAAAACGTTTGGAGAATTTAGAAGGGCCGTTTAAATTATTTCGATGTCACACCATTATGAATTGTGTACAGGTCTGTCCAAAAGGATTAAATCCAACCAAAGCCATTGGTAGAATTAAAGCCAAAATGGTTTCGCGTTCTCTATAATTTATATGCACAATGAAGCGACAAGCGATGCCGGCTATCGCTGGCAATGCCGGCGAGGTATGCTGGAACTTGATTTGTTATTGAACAATTTTGTTGATAAAAAAGTAAAAGACTTACCACTTGAACAAAAAAAAACCTTTGAGCACTTATTGTCTTACCCGGACCAAACCTTGCTTGATCTGTTACTGGCGAATTCTGTATCCAGTGACCCACTTATCGCAAACATTGTAAAAAACATCCGAGCCACCGCCTTTGACTGAACCACATTGCAAATTCACTGGTCACAAGATTACTCGTTTTAAACCCGCCTGGTGGTTACGTTCACCGCATTTACAAACCCTGTGGCCGGTATTTTTTAAAAAACGCCACAAGCTTGACTTGCGTGACGAACAAGTCGAACTGGATGACGGTGACTTCATTGATTTGTGCTGGAGTAAAAAACCAGCCGATAAAGTTATACTGGTTTTGCACGGTCTTGAAGGCAGTCTCAATTCGCATTACATTAATGGCATTCTTTATCAGCTAGAGAACGCCGGTTATCAACCAGTACTGATGCACTTTCGTGGCTGTAGTGGTCGAATTAATCGCCTGGCTCGCGCTTATCACTCGGGTGAAACCTCAGACCTTGCCGCTATCGTTGAGCACATAAAAAAAGTTACCGGCGGTTATCCTTATGCGGCAATTGGCTATTCTCTCGGTGGCAATGTTTTATTAAAGTGGTTAGGTGAAACCGGTAAACACAACCCCTTGCAAAAAGCCGTGGCAGTGTCAGTACCGTTTAGATTGCATGACGCAGCAAAGCGACTTGAAAAAGGCATTTCTAGAATTTATCGCGAGTACCTGCTGGTTTCTTTAAAAAAAACCTATATCAATAAATTTAAAACACTAAAGTCACCGTTGGATGTCAATGTGCAGCAGTTAAAAAATTTCTGGGAATATGACGACAAAGTGACGGCGCCATTACACGGTTTTTCCGGCGCACAAGATTATTATGATAAATGCAGTAGCCGACAATTTTTAAAAGACATAACAGTACCATGCAGAATAATTCATGCGCTGGATGATCCGTTTATGTTCAGAAATACAGTGCCTGAAGAAGCAGAATTAAATAAAAATATCGATTTCTTGCTAACACGCAATGGTGGTCATGTAGGCTTTGTTTCAAGTCGTAAGCTTATCGTTGCTGACTCATGGTGTGAACAAAGGGTAATAGAATTTTTTAATGTTGGAGAAACTAACGTGCAGGTAACTGAATAGGACGATGAATTGGTCTGTTTGGATATTGCCCGGGATACCGCCCTGGAATATACGGATAACCATAGTCATGGTTATCGTTGTTTGTTTCAGCTTGTTTTTGCTGTTGAAGCAGAATTTGTTTTTCACGCTTAACGCGATTATTTTCAGCGTTTATTTTATCCCTCTTTTTTCTGTTTTCATCTAATAAGTCTGCCGTAATCTGATTCTGGCTTTGCCGTTGTTGCGCGGCTTTGATACGATCTTCAGACGGAGGTGGCGCTATTTCGACAGGCGTGGTTTGCTGGCCGTTTTTAGGCGGCTGGGTAGAGTAGCTAATATTGCCGCTTTCATCGATCGACTTATAAATGGTCTCGGCAGCGATGATGCTGGTGGGTAGCAGTAGTAGGGCAAAGAATACAGAATTTATGTTAATGTTTTTATGCATATTTTGGTCTTTAATCGTCAAAGGAATCATGTTCTGATACGACCATAAAATGGCGTATAGATTTCATTATATAAAAATTTAGGTAAAATGCACGAATATTAGTGATGTGACTATTTACGAGCCGAATGTTAGGGCTATTTCTTGCATTCGATTCAGTGGTATATTCACTTTGTTAAACTGAAAACGACTACCGGCAAAGAGTACAATCATGGTTGATAAAAAATTAAAGTCCAGTCAAAAACTCGACGATGTTGTCGCAAAAGCACGGCGTGACAGCGAGACTCGCGGTCACGGCTATCGCGAAAAGGCAATTAAAATGTACCCTTGGATATGCGGTCGCTGCGCCCGTGAATTCACTCGTACTAACTTGCGCGAGCTAACGGTACACCATCGTAACCATGACCATGACTACAATCCAGAAGATGGCAGTAACTGGGAATTATTGTGCATGTATTGCCACGACAATGAACACCAGCGTCAGACAGAGGCTTTAGCAAGCAAAGGCATTGCGCTTGGTGGCACAAAAGCGCCAAGCGCAACTTTTAATCCTTTTGCTGATTTAAAAGGCATGATGGATGACAAAAAATAATGCTTGGCATTGTTGCACGAATTAATTGTACACATCTGTAGGCATAATCTCGGTTAATATTTTCGACCAGTTATAGAGGTACGAACCGGTGATATAACTTGGTTGCACAATGCTGGCAGTATCCGCAATAAGGTCTCGGCTGCCAATATGTACTAAACTGGAATTTTCCTGATAGCTGACAATATAGGATTTTCCGTCCAGCGAAAGTGTAATGCCGCGTGGGTTGGGTACACTTATGGCTTTTATTAGTTCTCTTTTTTCCAGTGACCAGAAGGTCACCATGTTGCCATTAGGATGTGTCGCAGCAACAATGTTTCTTTGTTCGTCGATAACCAGGCTAAGTGCTTCGCCTGCAATCTGTTTGATGACGAATTCTGGCTGAGATAACAGCGACATCGGCTGCTGAACACTGCCGATACTGATGCCACTGGCAACTATTTCAGCATTTGTTTTCGGCGAAGAGGCGACCACCAGACTACCATCGTTTGCAATTTTAACCAGACCGCTGCTTATTTGCTGATCGGTTAACACAATGCGTTGCTTAAGTTGCTGTGATTGTATGTCAACGTAGGTGATGGACGGTGCCAAATTTTTAGCACTTTCACCGCCGGTATTCAAAATAACCATTGTTGCGCCATCGTCAATCAGTTGACAATGCTGCGGGGCTTCGCCGAAGCTGGGAAATTCACCAACCACTGCTAAACTTCGACCGTCGCGGATACTGATAATGCATTGCTTATTTTGCGGCGAAATTTGCGTGCAATAGAGTGTGTCGCCCGATTGATTAAAAACGCCGTGGCCACAATAATGTTTGCCATCATCGTTGTTTAGTTTTCGGGTCACGCTGAGGCTGTCGAGATCAATTTCTGCCGCGCCAGCACCTAATTTTTCAAACACCAGCAGTCGCTTTTTATTTTTTGGGTCAATAACAATGCCATGTGCGAGAAAGTCCAAGGCAATTTGTTGATTAGCGTTTTGTTGTATATTCACCGCCGAGAGCACATGTTTGATGGTGCCATTTTGTGAGTAACGACCTGCGCCGAAAAGGATGTCCTGATCGGGATTATAAAAACGCTGGTGGGAGCAGCCAGTAAGGGCGCTTAATGGAGCTACGATGCTGCCTAGGCTGAAAGCCTTGATGAAATTGCGACGACTTTGAAACATAATTATACACGTAATTCAGGGCTCTGATAATATCGCCCTTGTCTGATTGATTGCAGGTTAGCATTAAACCATAATTAGACCTTATTCATGGGATTATGCCACATTGAGTGGACAAGATAATAGACACAGAGACCACAGAGCGTGTTTAAAGTTAACATGACGGCTACAAGCAGTGTTGCTGATAAACCTCAATAGCATCAAGATTGGTGAATCTATTGAACGGTATAAACGATAACTCTGTGACCTCTGTGGTCTCTGTGTCTATAAACAATATATTATACTCACTCGATATGGCGTAGACCCTTAATTCATTAATAAAATTCTGTAAGGAAATTCTGACTCAATCAGCATTTCCTTGAAATCACTGTGAGGATGCGTAATGCAGTCTGGACCAAGAGAAATTGTTACCCCGTTTCGCCCAATTCCGCTGGATATTCCAGAAGGCATGGCAAATAACGAGTTTTTTAATAGCACCGAAAATCTGAATGATTTGGAAAACAATAATGGTTTGTTAAAAAATCCAGAAGACTTACTGCTCTATCGAAAAGCATTGGGGCATAGTAACGAGTTCGATACCTCGATTATCTACAACACATCTAAATCGATACTTGATCCTTTGGGCAGGCCGGTACGACGTACCCAAATACCCGATGACACCAAAAAAGTCTGGAACCGGATGAACCAGATTATCATTGAATACATGATCGAGAAATATCCAAACCCGGACGAAGCTTTGATTCTTGCCGGTGAAGCCAGCCTCGATGCCACCTGGCCATTAACATCCCCCGGCGTACCGAGCATTCGCATGTTGCACAACCATTTTATCGTGTTCGACAAACAGGTATTACGCAACGCAAAATTAGCCGATATTAATAACCCAAATTTGACTGATGGCGGGCAGAATAGTCTGTTCCAATCTTATATGCGCGATGTTTACAGTGACTTTTTTGCCGCGCTGGACTTTGATATTTTGATGCAGACCAGTAAAGATTCATCAAGAATCAAACTCACTGGCTACCCGCAAGGATTACCGAGTTGGAAGGTGCGCGGTGGTGTCGATGCATTAAAAGACGTCCGCTTCTGGGAGGAATACGACCAGATTTTAAAAGGTTTTATCGACTTTTACCGTGCGTTTTTCACACAGGTGTCAACACGTAATGCACCCGTTCCAGAAGGCGCATATTTTCCTGACCAAGTTGAAAACATTTTACTGTTTAATAACTGTTTTATGGGCTCTGCAAAAACAGTACGCGAACAGTGTGTTGTCGATGCTAAATACGCCAACTCAATACGCTGGCAGCCCGCATTTAAACAACTGATATACAGAAACGATGAAGGTGATTTGATTGTTACTATTAGCCAAAATTCCATTGGCAATGCGATTACCGAACTGCTGGGAGTGGTGGTAAAACGGTTGCCCGATGCCACTGCCTACGAAAAAGTTGAACCAGCATTGATCGAGCAATTATTGGAAGTACGTGAACGGTTAATGAAAGCAGATCTGGGTGAGGGCATCAAAACACCATACTGGTCAGCTTGAATGTTCGTTTTTCGATGACCGTAAAAGCCCGTAGAACATACAAGGTTGGGCTTCGTGCCTTAGCCCAGCCTTGTATTTAATCGAAATTACTCTATTGTCTAAATCATGATTAATCCAAAACAATCTGTGCTTGCCGGTTATGGTTGCGAGCATGTCGAACCGCGTGGTTTTGTGAGTTTGATGGATTTGTATGAAAACAACTATTTGCGCATAAAGCGTTTGATTCCTGATCTCAACAACTTGCCGGAAAACTCAATTTCGCAACGCTTGGGTTGTTTAAGTCTGCACCTGCATATTATTGAGCGTAGCAAGTTTACCACCACCATTTTCCTGAGTTATTATTTTGAGGAAGAGGGTGGCATGGTTGCCGAACCCGATTTAACACTGCGTATTTATCACGATGCTCATCAGGTTGAAGTGCTTACCGGCCATTTACGTCATGGTCGCTTGCGTTACGACCATATTCCGGAAAAAGCCATCAAAATAAAATGGCAGCTAAACCGTTTTTTATACAAATGGCTGGGTTATTGTTTGTACTTGGGGCATTCGTTTAGTGATGTGGAAGTCAAAAGTGCCCACAGGCTTTATCAGAAGTAGTCTAAGGAAAATTGTAATTCTCAAAAGACTGCTTACCAAGCAGTTTGTCATGCTCGTTTGCGCCACACCAACACCTTGCCATTTTATGTCTACAACAGGCAAATCAGCCTGCCCGTAAAGGCGGGGAATGTGTTAGTATTGGCGGCTTTATTAGAGGCGTTTAGCGCAGTGTTGTAGGCGCTATTTTTTTGGGCGAAAGTTTAGATAGTCGGTGATTTTTCCGCTATCTGCAATAGCCCAGCATGGAACCTGGTTTACATCATTAAATGACTGAATTTGCTAAAGAAATATCCCCGGTAAATCTCGAAGACGAGATGCGTCAATCCTATCTAGACTACGCCATGAGTGTGATTGTCGGGCGAGCGCTACCCGATGTGCGTGATGGCCTGAAACCGGTGCATCGCCGTGTCTTATTTGCCATGCACGTGCTCGGCAACGACTACAACAAACCCTACAAAAAATCGGCACGTGTGGTCGGTGATGTTATCGGTAAATACCATCCGCATGGCGATACTGCGGTATACGATACCATCGTGCGTATGGCGCAGCCCTTTTCGCTGCGTTACATGTTGGTTGATGGCCAAGGTAACTTTGGTTCGGTCGATGGTGATGCGCCGGCTGCCATGCGTTACACCGAAGTGCGTATGTCAAAAATCGCGCATGAGTTACTGGCTGATCTAGACAAAGACACCGTCGATTTTGCAGAAAACTATGACGGCTCAGAATCTGAACCGGTGGTTATGCCAACGCGCGTACCCAACATGTTGATTAATGGTTCCACCGGCATTGCTGTCGGTATGGCAACCAATATGCCACCGCATAATCTGGGCGAAGTCATTAGTGCTTGCCTGGCATTAATTACAAACCCCGATCTGACGATTGATGAATTGATGGAACACATACCCGCGCCTGATTTACCCACAGCGGCGTTTATTAATGGCGTCAAGGGTATTCGCCAAGCATACAAAACAGGGCGTGGCCGCATGGTAATGCGCTCTCGTGCGGAGATTGTTGAAGACAAAAAGGGCAAGCAGACGATTATCGTCTCCGAGCTGCCTTATCAGGTCAACAAGGCGCGTTTGATCGAGCGCATTGCCGAGCTGGTCAAGGAGAAACGCATTGAAGGCATTTCTGCCTTGCGTGACGAATCGGATAAAGACGGCATGCGTATCGTCATCGAAGTCAAGCGTGGCGAAGTTGCTGACGTTTTGCTCAATAATCTGTTTTCTCAGACCGCGATGCAGAGTTCGTTTGGCATCAATATGGTTGCGCTGGTTGAAGGTCAGCCACAATTATTAAACCTTAAACAAATCTTAGATGCTTTCTTGCGTCATCGACGTGAAGTGGTTACTCGCCGTACGTTATTCGAACTGCGCAAAGCCCGCGCCCGTGCGCATGTGTTAGAAGGTCTGGCAGTCGCGTTGGCAAATATTGATGAAATCATCGAACTGATTAAAACCTCGGCAAACCCAGCGGCAGCAAAAGCCGGTTTGCTGGCACGCGTATGGCCGGCGGGTGTGGTCAACGACATGGTTGCGCGTGTCGCTGAGGCAGCTTCGCATAGCGTTGACCTCAGTGCCTCACGGCCGGAAAATCTTGACCCGCGTTTTGGTTTAAAAGACGATGGTTATCATTTGTCTGACGTTCAGGCGCAAGCCATTCTGGATTTGAAATTACACCGTTTAACAGGCTTAGAACAAGACAAAATTGTTAATGAATTCCAACTGATACTGGATGTTATTAAAGAACTTATTAAGATACTGTCCAACCCGGAACGGCTGCTGGAAGTGATCCGTGAAGAGCTTGAAGAAATTCGCGACAACTACGCCGATGAACGCCGCAGTGAGATCATGCAGGATGAGCTTGATTTCAATATGGAAGACTTAATCACCGAAGAAGATGTGGTGGTAACTTTCTCACATGAAGGTTATACCAAGTCGCAACAATTGGATGTGTATAACACCCAGCGTCGTGGTGGCCGCGGTAAATCTGCCACTGCCATGAAAACAGAAGATTTTATCGACAAGTTATTTATCGCTAACACCCACGACACTTTATTGTGTTTCTCCAGTCGCGGAAAAGTGTACTGGTTGAAGGTATACCAGTTGCCAATGGCGGGTCGCGGCTCACGCGGTAAACCGATTATCAATTTATTGCCACTGGAAGGCGGCGAGCGTATCAACGCGGTGATGCCAATTCGTGAATACGCAGAAGATCAATTTGTCTTTATGGCAACCAGCACCGGCACCGTCAAGAAAACCGCCTTGTCCAATTTCTCCCGTCCTAGAGCGTCCGGCATTAAAGCCATCGAGCTACGTGGTGAAGATAAATTAGTCGATGTGGTGATTACTAACGGCAGTGACCACATCATGTTACTGGCAGATTCCGGTAAATCGGTTCGTTTCTCAGAAACGGATGTACGTTCCATGGGACGTACTGCAGGCGGTGTTCGTGGCATTCGCATTAAAGAGGAACAGGAAGTAATTGCCATGATTAAAGTTGAAGCTGGCGGTTCTATTTTGACTTCCACCGAAAACGGTTACGGTAAACGCACCAATGTTGACGACTACCCACTAAAAGGTCGTGGTGGTCAGGGCGTAATTTCCATCAAAACCAATGAACGTAATGGCAAAATTGTTGGTGCTGTACAAGTGCAGTCAGATGATGATTTCATGATGATTACCGACAATGGCACCTTGGTGCGTATCGCGGTTTCTGATGTCAGTGAGATGGGGCGTAATACCCAGGGTGTGCGTCTTATTCGCTTGACCAAGGGTGAAAAACTGGTTGAGATCGAAAAGATTGAAGTTCTTGCTGGTAGCGAAGAGAGTGCTGATGAGAGCACAGATGATTCTTTAGGTGAAGCTTTAGATGACAATCAGGGCGATACTACTGGGCTGAGCGATACTAGCAGTGATGAAGAATCTTCTCCTGAGTAGTAAGTATTTATTTATCAACAACTTATTTCGTTAACTTAATCTAATTTATCACTGTAGTTTTAGTGTGATAATCATCTGGTGCAATAATTATTATGAGCAGAGTGTTTAACTTTAGCGCAGGCCCTGCCGCGTTACCCGCAGACGTATTGCAACAAGCACAGTCAGAGATGCTGGACTGGAATGATTCTGGCATGTCAGTGATGGAAATGAGTCATCGCGGCAAAGTCTATATGTCTATTGCAGCGAAAGCCGAAGCAGACTTACGCGCATTGATGGAAATTCCCGACAACTACAAAGTGTTGTTTTTGCAGGGCGGTGCCAGCAGTCAGTTTGCGATGGTACCGATTAACCTGCTCACTGATAAAAATGGCGTAAAAAAGCAATCAGCCGATTATTTACTTACTGGGCAATGGTCTAAAAAAGCGGTGGTAGAAGCCAAACGTTTCTGCAATGTGAACTTGGTTGCAGATACCAGCGATAGCAATTTTACCACCGTACCCGATGCCGCCAGTCTCAGGTTTGATCCGGATGCAGCCTATGTGCATTACACACCCAATGAAACCATCGTTGGCGTGGAGTTTGACTACATTCCCGATACCGGTGATGTACCGCTGGTCGCCGACATGTCGTCAACCATTTTGTCACGTCGTATTGATGTCTCTAAATTTGCCATTATCTACGCCGGTGCGCAGAAAAATATTGGCCCTGCGGGTTTAACCATCGTCATTGTTCGTGATGACCTGATCGGCAATGCCGACAGCACCATGCCTACGATGTTTGATTATAAAACCTTTGTCGACAATGATTCCATGTACAACACACCACCGACTTATAGCTGGTATTTAGCGGGTCTGGTTTTTGCCAGATGTTTAAAGCAGGGCGGTATGACCGCCATCGAAAGCATTAATCAGCGTAAAGCCGAAAATTTGTACAAAGCCATTGACGACTCAGCTTTCTACAGCAACCCGGTGGATAAACACTGTCGCTCATGGATGAACGTGCCTTTTATACTTGCCAATGCTGATCTTGATGCAGAATTTTTGTCACAGGCAGCAAGCAAAGGTCTAGTAACACTAAAAGGCCACCGTTCAGTGGGTGGCATGCGCGCCAGTATTTATAATGCCATGCCAGAAGAAGGCGTAGATGCATTGATTAGCTTTATGCAGGAATTTGAAAACGCTAATACATAAAGTTGGTTGTTAATCGTGAGTAACGAGCAGTAGGAACCCATGTTATAAACTGCCGACTGACAACTAGAAATTGTCTACTAGTCGCTGACGACTGACTCAACACATC
Organism: uncultured Thiotrichaceae bacterium; assembly: GCA_964651445.1. Classification (GTDB taxonomy): domain Bacteria; phylum Pseudomonadota; class Gammaproteobacteria; order SZUA-229; family SZUA-229. Next base: position 5,261 of record CAZYYW010000035.1, on the reverse strand, counting down.
CTTCAACTAATTTCACAATGACACATTTACCAATAATAAATTTATCCGGGTACAGCCATGTTTAATATTAAAACCATCAACAATATTTCAGATAAAGGCCTAAGCCGTTTACCAACGGATCTCTACGCCGTAAGTCCAGAGTCGGATAACCCGGACGCGATTATTTTACGCTCACAAAATTTACACGAGATGGACATTCCAGAAAATTTAAAAGTGGTGGGTCGAGCAGGTGCAGGCACTAATAATGTACCGGTGGCAAAATTGGGCGAGCAGGGCGTTGTGGTTTTTAATGCGCCGGGCGCCAATGCCAATGCGGTTAAAGAATTAGTGATTGCGGGTATGCTGCTTGCATGTCGAAACATCTGTCAGGCGTGGCAATATGCGGAAAATGTAAAAGGCAGTGATGAAGAACAAAATGCAGCCGTGGAAGCCGGTAAGAAAAAATATGTTGGTTACGAATTACCCGGTCGTACATTGGGTGTCGTTGGGTTAGGTGCCATCGGCGTGGAAATAGCCAATGTAGCCGTTGCACTGGGCATGCGCGTTGTTGGTTTTGACCCGACGATTACCGTTAAAAGCGCGTGGAAAATGTCGTCTTTTGTAGAAGAAATGGAAAACATTGATCAGCTTTTTAAAGAAGCTGATTTTGTTACTTTTCACGTACCGCTAATTGATGCCACCCGTGATTTGTTAGATGCACAACGTATCGCAACCATGAAAGACGGCGCGGTGATACTAAACTTCGCCCGCCATGGTATTGTTAATGATGACGCGGTACTGGCGGCACTTGAATCCGGTAAGTTAAATGCTTATGTTTGCGATTTCCCGCTGCAAAAATTAAAAGGCAATGATCGTGTTATTACACTGCCTCACCTTGGCGCTTCGACTGCCGAAGCCGAAGAAAATTGTGCGATGATGATTGCCGACCAGATAAAAGATTTTCTGGAAAACGGCAACATTAGCAACTCGGTTAATTTCCCACCCGTTAAATTACCACGCGGTGGCAAATCGCGCGTCGCCTTGACGCATAAAAATATGCCGGACATGATTGCTAAAATTTCCACAGCGGTGGGTGATGCGGGCTATAACATTCACCATATGCGCAACGAATCGTGTAATGATTTAGCGTATACATTAATGGACATTGAAAGCGAAATAAGCAATGATCTTATTGCACAACTTAGCGTCATTGAAGGTGTACTGAAAGCACGCCAAGTATAAAGCTTGGTTGCTAGTTTGAAGCTGGCAGTTTAAAGTTAAAAAACAAAAACTTAAATAACAATATTAATGACCCATAAAGATAATATGGAAGACCCACTAGCCGATATACGCAAACGCATCGATGAAATAGATCGCTCTATTCAAACGTTAGTTTCTGAGCGAGCAGCCTGTGCGGCGGAAGTGGCAAAGGTTAAACAACAGCAAGGTGAAACCGGGCATTTTTATCGTCCTGAACGTGAAGCGCAGGTTTTACGTGCGGTAATGCAGCGTAATACGGGGCCCCTCAAAGATGAAAGCATCGCCGGTATTTTTCGCGAAATTATGGCAGCATGTCTCGCGCATGAAAAACCCTTAAAAGTTGCTTTCCTCGGTCCCGAAGGCACCTATACACATGCCGCAGCGGTCAAACATTTTGGTAACCAGATAGAAACGCAGCCAGTCGATAGTATTGAAGAAGTGTTTCGCGTGGTGGAAGCCGATGCCGCCAACTTTGGTGTGGTGCCGGTGGAAAATTCCAGCGCGGGTGTTATTAATCATACACTGGATTTGTTCATGAAATCATCACTCACCATAAGTGGTGAAGTCGCATTGCGTATCCGCCATAACTTGTTGAGCAAGTTACCATCATTAGAAAAAGTTGAACGTGTCTACGCCCATCAACAATCATTAGCACAATGCAATCAGTGGCTGGATAAAAATTTACCGAATGCCGAACGCATCGCCATGAGTAGCAATGCCAAAGCCGTTTTATTTGCCAAAGAAAATAATGCTGCCTCCATCGGTGGCATAATGGCAGCCGAATTGTATGACATGCCGATGCTGGTGACCGATATAGAAGACGAACCAGACAACACCACTCGTTTTGCGGTTATTGGTCAGCATTTGTCACCGCCCAGTGGTGAAGACCGAACCAGCTTGTTGGTATTTGTGCATAACAAACCGGGGTCTCTGTTTGAATTACTCAAACCACTGGCTGATCGCGGTATCAGTATGAGTAATATCGAATCACGACCATCACGCCGTGGCGTTTGGGATTACGTGTTCTTTATCGACGTTGATGGGCATCGAGATGATGCTCTGCTGAGAGAGGCCGTCACGGTAATCGAAAAAGCATCTGCCATGGTCACCATTCTTGGTTCTTATCCCAAAGCGGTACTTTAATATATGGCTATGTCCTATCTTGAACTGGCAACATCCGGTGTGCAAAAATTAACGCCGTATCAACCCGGTAAACCGGTTGCCGAGCTTGAACGTGAATTAGGTATCTCCGGCTCGATAAAACTGGCATCAAATGAAAACCCTTTAGGGCCTAGCCCGCTAGCCGTTGAAGCCATTAAACAAGAAGCGTCGTCGATAAACTATTACCCTGATGGTGGTGGTTTTGCTTTAAGCAATAAACTTGCGAAACGCTATCAGTTAGCTGCCAGCATGATAACTTTAGGCAATGGTTCTAACGATATTTTAGAACTGGTCACCCGTGCGTTTTTAACGCCCGCGCATTCTGCCGTTTTCTCAGAGCATTCCTTTGCGGTTTATCCCATAGTGGTACAGGCGGTGGGTGCCAAAGCCAATGTTGCCAAAGCCAATGCCGTCGATCACGAAACCATGCCGCTAGGGCATGATCCACAAGCGTTGTTGGGACAGATAGATAGCACAACCCGCATCGTTTTTATTGCAAACCCAAATAACCCCACCGGTACCTGGCTAACGCCAACTGAACTCGAAGCCCTGTTTGATAATATCGCAGACAATATTATTGTGGTGCTTGATCTCGCCTATACCGAGTACATGGATGAAAATATCAGACCGCCAATTAAACAGTGGTTGCAGAAATACCCTAACCTGGTAGTAACACAGACCTTTTCAAAAGTTTTTGCGCTGGCGGGTTTGCGTATAGGTTATGCCATGTCGAATCCAGAAATTGCCGATGTTTTAAACCGAGTACGGCAGCCGTTTAATACCAATTCACTGGCGCAGGCAGCCGCCATCAGTTCGCTGGATGATACCGAGCACGTTTGCAAAAGTGTCATCATGAATAATGCCGGTAAATTATTTTTACAAAATGAATTTTCTGATATGGGGCTGGCTTATTTACCCACTATGGGTAATTTTATAGCAGTGAATGTTAAACAGTCAGGCATGGCACTGTATAATAAATTATTACAAGAAGGCGTTATTGTCAGGCCAGTGGCAAACTACGCAATGCCCGACTATTTAAGAATAACCATCGGCACGCAAGCGCAAAATAAACGCTTTATTGAAAGCCTTAAAGTATGTCTGTAATCATAAAAAACCTATGTGTTATTGGTACCGGTTTGATTGGTGGTTCCTTCTGCCTGGCTTTGAAACAGGCCGGCGTGGTCGAAAATATCATAGGTGCTGGTCGCAGTGAATACACCTTAAAAACAGCGCTGCAATTAAATATTATTGATAGCTATGAAACCGATATCAGCGATGCAGTCAAACAAGCTGATCTGGTTTTTGTTTCAGTTCCCTTAGGTGCCATGCAAAGTGTCTTTGAAAAAATTGCTAAGGGATTAAAACAGGCAGGCAATAATAATGCGGTAATAACCGATGCCGGTAGCTCCAAACAACAAGTGATACAGTTGGCTAACAATATTTTTACAGACAGTGCTAACCGCTTTGTGCCAGGACACCCGATTGCCGGTACCGAAAATAACGGGCCAAGCGCGGCGTTTGCAAAGTTGTTTGAAGAGCGTCGCGTAATCCTGACGCCGACAGAAGCAACCGACAGTGCCGCAATAAAACGGGTGACCCAATTGTGGCAAGCAACCGGTGCTGAAGTCGAAACGATGGACGCGCAACACCATGATAAAGTGCTAGCAGCCACCAGCCATTTACCGCATCTGATTGCCTTTGGATTAGTTCACTGTCTAGAGAATATCGACGATATTGAAAATGTTTTTCGTTTTGCAGCAGGCGGCTTTCGAGATGTAACACGCATTGCTTCCAGCGACCCAGCCATGTGGCGTGACATTTGCCTGAACAACCAACAGCCCATTCTAGAAATGATGAAACGTTACAAAGATGAACTGGATATGTTATATAAGGCATTGGAGGCGGGTGATGGTGAAAAACTAATGGACGTATTTACTCAGGCAAAACAGACCCGCGATAAGTTCACCCATTGATATTTCAGCGTGTCCGACTAGTTCCGTACATAACGGAGCTATGGAAAAACTATCTGATATTAGAAACTATTCCTCTCTGACTCGGTTTGTTTATGGATTATGCTACGATGCATGTTATTACATATAAACAGTGAAAGTAACAGTGCCTAATGCAGCGATGAAAAAAACCACAACAACAAAAATATCCATAAAAATATCAGTTTTTTTGTGGTTTCTTGTCTGTGGTGGTTGTATGATGACCGGCTCCGATGTGGTCGCAGACGCTGAGAATGTTATACCAACTGTGGTGACGGTTGATGTAACGGCCGCTGATAAAGGTATTCCAGTGACGGTAGATTCTTTTATTTGTTTGAAAAAGATGTATCCAATTCGTGGTTTTTTTGTAAGTAATCTACTGGGTAACTTAGACGATACTATTGCTGCGGCGATGTCACCGGAAGGTGCGATTTATCCACCAGGTTCGGTGGTGCAATTGATCCCAACAGAAGTCATGGTAAAGCACCATAAGGGCTGGAATAGCAAAACCAATGATTGGGAATTCTTTGAGCTGGATGTCTCAGCAGACGACTCAAAAATAAAGACTCGTGGCACTACACATGTAGTCAATAAATTTGGTGGCAATTGTTTAGATTGTCACAAGAAAGCAGCGCCGCAATGGGATTTTATCTGTGAAAAAAATAATGGCTGCGACTCGCTGCCTATCCCTGATTTTGTAATACGCTGGACCCAGCGTGGTGATCCTCGTTGTGATTGATAAAACGAGAGAAACCGGGGTGACGAAACCGGGGTCAGATACTGAACAAAACGTTAGCACTAAAAAGGAAAAGCAATGAATTTTGAAGAAATGACAGAGGAAGATATACTTGAAATAGCAACACCGATCATGGA
>CAZYYW010000034.1:0-22635 GCA_964651445.1 uncultured Thiotrichaceae bacterium | reverse complement strand
GGCTTGTTGCGTTCTGAGTTACGACTACCACCGGCTATCTACGAATTTCTCACCGTGCTGCTGTTACTTGCCATTGGTCTAAAAGGCGGTATTGAATTATCAAAACAACCTTTTTCTGAACTCGTCATACCTTTAATAGCGATAGTATTAATGGGCTTTATATTACCGTTAATCGCCTATCCGATACTGCGGTTTGGCGGCCACTTTAAACGCCCGGATGCGGCTTCCATCGCCGCCCACTATGGTTCGGTAAGCGTTGGCACCTATGCAGTTGCCGTCGCTTACCTGAGTTCGCAAAATATTAGTTACGAAGCTTATATGCCACTGTTTGTGGTTATGCTGGAGGTACCGGCAATTTTAATTGGCATTATGCTGGCGCGGGGCGTTTCTCGCCAGACAAACTGGGGGCAACTGTCACATGAAGTCTTTCTCGGCAAAGGCGTGGTATTGCTTATCGGCGGCTTACTCATCGGCTGGGCTGCCGGCCCGGTTGGCATTGAACCCATCGCACCACTGTTTTTTGATTTATTTAAAGGTATCCTCGCACTGTTTCTACTTGAGATGGGGCTTATTGCCGCCAGCCAATTTAGCTCACTGCGAAAACACGGGGCATTTCTCATAGCCTTCGGCATTTTATTCCCACTGTTCGCAGGGGCGGTGGGCAGCGTACTAGGCTTGCTACTCGGTCTTTCAATTGGCGGCACTTTGCTGCTCGCAGTGTTGGCAGCCAGTGCCTCGTATATCGCGGTGCCGGCGGCCATGCGTTTGACCGTACCGGAGGCGAATCCAACATTATCAATCAGTGCTTCACTGGGCGTGACCTTCCCCTTTAACATTCTGCTGGGCATCCCTATCTACCACCAACTGATTATTTATATTCAACGTTTTGGAGCTTGAAATCATGCAATTAGAAACACGTAAACTGCTAACCATCATCACCGAGTCAGCGTTGGAGCACAGCCTAGAATCTGACTTGCAACGTCTGGGCGCTCAGGGTTACACCATTACCAATGCGCGCGGGCGTGGGGCGCATGGCATGCGCAATGCGGGCTGGGATCAAAGCGGTAATATCCGCATCGAAGTCATTTGTGACAAACCTATTGCTGAAGCCATCGCGGCACATTTTCAAGAACGCTACTACTCCAACTACGCCATGATTATGTTTATGACAGATGTTGATGTTTTTCGGGCGAAGAAATTTTAACAAAACTGTGCGCCGGTCTGTGCACAATGTCTGCACACAAAACTGCAGCGAGAGATAAACAAACGAAGCTTTTATCCCGTTTCAAGATCATTTTTGAACAATAAATAAAGTAAAAAACAATAAACACTATCGACACAGCATAGCAACACCCTTTATAATTCGGCGATTCTGAATGCCGCACTCCGTACTGCCAAGTAAAGTGACCTATGTAAAACTGGTATGGAAATGATAGCAACACAACCTCCCCCACGAGAGCAACATGAGCACTAAACCCAATACCCTGCACGCATGGCTACCTTTTTTACGCTGGTTTCCACTAACAAAAGCCAACCTGCAAGCCGACATCATGGCCGGTATCACCGTTGCTTTATTACTGGTACCTCAAAGTATGGCGTACGCACAGCTTGCAGGGCTACCGGTGGTTTACGGGCTCTATGCGTCACTGATCCCGGTCGTTATTGCCAGCATGTGGGGCTCTTGCCACCAGTTGCACACGGCTCCCGTGGCAATGCTTTCTATGATGTCCGCAGCCGCATTAATACCGCTCGCAGCTCCAGGCACTGACGCCTTTATTGCATTGGCGATTATGCTGGCACTCATGGTTGGCGTAATGCGCTTTGCCATGGGTCTGGCCCGTCTTGGCGTATTGGTTAATTTCATCTCTAACCCGGTATTAATCGGCTTTACCAATGCGGCAGCGGTGATTATTGGCCTGTCGCAGCTAAACAAAGTGATAGGCGTACCCTTTCCGCGCAGTGACTCATATCTAGCCGATTTGTGGGGCGTAGTCACACAGTTTGCCGATACTCACTGGCTGACATTGGCATTTGCTGTTGGCGCTTACCTGCTTATTACTCTCAGTAGCCGCTACATAAAACGCATACCCGGAGTATTACTGGCGGTCATCGTCACTACAGCCATCAGCGCAGCCATTGGTTTTGAGCACAAGGAAACCGTTTCACTGGATGCCGTACGCAGTGCTGATGAAGCAGCGATTATCCGTACTTTTGATACCTTTGCCACAGAAATCAAAAACACCACCGGCACCATTGCCAGCAAAAACACTGAATTACTGGCATTAGATCAAAGCAGTAAGCAGAATAGTTCACTGGCCGCCAGTCTACAGGGGCAGTTGGTTACCCTTCGCGCCGAACTGCATAACTTAAAGCAGGAAAATAATCAGCGCCGAATCGACCTACACCACTTTATCTTTGAACGTGCTGAAAGCGAAAATGGCGAGATAGGTTATTACCTGCGCGGTCAGGCACCAACCAATATGCTGATTGATAAACGCACCTGGCGATTTTCTACAGTGACCGATGGCCACGCTGTCTTCTCAGCCGGCGGCGCGGTTGTTGGCAACATTCCCAAAGGTCTGCCTAGCTTCGCAGTACCCACCTTAGACCTTGCATCCATGTGGCTATTACTACCGGCCGCCTTTGTCATGGCGCTCATTGGTTTTATGGAGGCAACCTCTATTTCCAGAGCCATTGCCATAAAAACCAAACAAAATGTTGATGTCAACAAAGAGCTGGTTGGCCAGGGTCTGGCGAACATGGTCGGCAGTTTCTTTAGCTCTTACACTGTTAGTGGTTCTTTTTCTCGTTCTGCGGTGGCCGCCCAAGCAGGTGCCCGTACAGGGGTGTTTTCACTGGTTAGTGCGTTCGCCGTTGTCATTGTTTTGCTGTATCTGACACCATTGCTGTACCATCTGCCGCAATCAGTTCTGGCGGTCATTGTGATGATGGCCGTATTTGGCCTGATTCGTATCCGGCCGCTACTCCACGCCTGGAAGCTTGATCGAAGCGGTGCTGTCATTGGCATTATCACCTTCGTTTCTACCTTAGCAATGGCACCCGCCATTGCTAACGGAATTCTGGTCGGCATTGTTCTCACCATGATTGCGTTTGTATTACGGGTAATGAAACCACGTGTTGAAGTTCTCGGCCGCGAAGAAGACGGCACACTGGCTGGCATGGAAACTTACGGCTTAGCGCCTATCAGCCAATGTTTTGTACCGGTTCGTTTTGACGGCGCTTTAATGTTTGCCAACGTCGCCTACTTCGAAAATGCCCTATTGAAGGCACATGCCAAATTCCCTAACGCCCGCACCATATTGGTCATCGGCAGTGGTATTAACTGGCTCGATGCTTCAGGCGAGGAAAAAGTACGAGAAATGGCCAGCATGTTAAAAGAGGCAGGCGTTACGCTGGCGTTCAGTAGCCTGAAAAAACAGGTACGGATTTCTTTTGAAAAAAGTGGTCTTATCCCGGTGATTGGTAAAGAAAATATTTTCCGGAGCAAAGATGCCGCATTAAAAGCACTCGCCAAACGCCATGAAATATTGAATGATGAAAACCAGCCAGCGGCCTGCAAATAACAACGCAGATTAGCTTAACAACGCCTGTGTGTCGATATAGTACAAGCCGTCTGACGAAGCAGTTTTTATACTTTCTGACGGGACTGTCGATACCTTTTATATACCGCTTTCAAGGATACGGTTTCATCAACCGTTTTTACTAAGGGCACTTCTAATATTTTGCCCCCCACTATTCTTGTACGCCTGTAAAATATGCGCGCGAGTACAAACACAAAATTATTGTACAATGCTCTCAACAATAATAAATATCTACACCCTGATTTAAATCATGACCCTATTAACTTCTAACCTGCCAATAGTCGCCCTGCTACCTTTTGTCGGTGCTATCTTTGCAGCCTGGGCGTCAACGGTTAATCGTTTGGCATCGGCAGCGGTTGCGGCTATCATCACTTTACTGGCACTGGCGTTTTTAGCACCGTCTGTAGCAGCGGTATTCGCCGGTGAAACCGTCATTCAAAGCTGGTCATGGATACCCGCCATTGGCTTGACGTTTGCTTTTCGCCTTGATGGCTTAGCCTTATTATTTGCCTTTCTAATACTGGGCATTGGTCTACTCGTCATAATCTATGCACGATACTACCTGTCTGCAAACGATTGCATGGGACGCTTTTTTGCCTACCTATTGATGTTTATGGGTTCAATGTTAGGCATCGTACTGTCAGAAAACCTTATCCAGTTGGTGGTTTTCTGGGAACTTACCTCACTATCTTCTTACCTGCTTATTAGTTATTGGCAACACCGTAAAGACGCACGAGAAGGCTCACTAATGGCTTTAGTGATTACCGGTGGTGGTGGCTTAGCTTTGCTCGCCGGTGTTTTAATGCTGGGTCATGTTGTCGGCAGTTACAATCTTACTGATGTTCTCGCTGCCGGTGATTTGGTGCGCGCTCATGAATTATATTTTCCTATTCTTGTGCTCATTTTGATCGGCGTTTTCACCAAATCGGCACAGTTTCCTTTTCATTTCTGGTTGCCTCATGCGATGGCAGCACCGACGCCGGTGTCCGCCTATTTGCATTCTGCAACCATGGTTAAAGCCGGTATTTTCCTGCTTGCCCGCTTTTTTCCGGTACTCTCCGGCACCCCCGAATGGAGCTGGTTAGTCGGCGGCGCGGGTTTAATCACCTTATTGCTTGGCGCTTACATGGCGCTGTTCAAACATGACATCAAAGGTTTGCTGGCGTATTCCACCATCAGTCATTTGGGCCTGATTACATTATTATTTGGTTTTGGCACACACCTGGCGGCAGTCGCTGCCATTTTTCATATTATCAATCATGCGACGTTTAAGGCATCGCTGTTTATGGTGGCAGGCATTATTGACCATGAAACAGGCTCGCGTGATATGCGCCGCCTCAATGGTTTATTTAAATACATGCCTCATACTGCTGTATTGGCGATGATTGCCTCAGCCGCGATGGCGGGAGTACCGTTATTAAACGGCTTTCTTAGCAAGGAAATGTTCTTTGAACAGGCATTGTCGGCAGCACATGCAACGCCAATGATCTGGGCGGTGCCGTTTTTGGTAACGCTGGCAGCTATTTTCGCAGTGGCTTATTCCTTGCGTTTTATCCATGATGTATTTTTCAACGGTGAGCCAATTGACCTGCCAAAAACACCGCATGAACCGCCTCGTTTTATGAGAATTCCGGTGGATTTACTGGTACTCATTTGTTTAGCCGTGGGCATTATACCCATGATAGTTGTGGCACCCATCTTGGCGGTTGCAGTCGCCGGCAGTTTACAGACTGCACCACCGGAATATAGCTTGGCCATGTGGCATGGTTTTAACATCCCGCTATTAATGAGCGCTACTGCATTGGGTCTGGGTGTGGTGATGTATATTTATCGTAAGCGTTTATTTGACTGGCACGACCAACGCATTGCGCCTTTAGATGCACGGATTGTTTACCGTTTCATTCTCAACAGTCTCAATAAACTGGCAGAAGTTATTACCCGCGCATTTGACAAGGGGTCTTTACAAAATGCTATTGCCTGGATTATAGCAACCGCCCTAGGCGCAGGAGTCATTGGCTTTATGACGGTAACGGCACCTTTGCTGGGAAGCCGAGAGCTGATGCCAGTTGATGGCGTTAGTGCGCTGGCCGCTGTGGTTCTAATTATTGCCAGCATTATGACTGTAGTAGTGCATCAACAACGTCTGCTGGCGGTCATTATGCTGGGTGTTGTCGGCTTAATTGTATCGTTAATTTTTGTTAAGTTTTCTGCCCCAGATTTGGCTTTGACACAATTATCCGTTGAAATTGTTACCATTGTTTTGTTGTTGCTGGCGCTGTATTTTCTGCCGCAAACCAGTCCAAAAGAGATTGGTCGATTACGCATTAGTCGAGACATTCTGATCTCAGCATTGTCTGGTATCGGCGTCATGTTTTTAACCATGGCAGTAATGACGCGAGAATACTCGTCTATTTCTGCATTCTTCCTCGCCAATTCAGTGCCCGGCGGTGGTGGTACCAATGTCGTCAATGTCATTCTTGTTGATTTTCGTGGCACTGACACGCTGGGCGAAATAGTGGTATTAGCGCTGGCAGGTTTATGCATCTACGCTTTATTACAAGGCATGAAATTGCACGCCCCCAAACAAAACGAACACGGCCTACTCTGGAACACCGATATACACCCAGAAATAATGCAAACCCTGACACGCATACTGTTTCCACTTATGCTGATGGTTGCGGTATTTATTTTTATCCGTGGGCATAACTTACCGGGAGGCGGTTTCATTGCTGGCTTAATCGCTGCCGTCGCTTTAATCGTGCAATATTTAGCGAATGGTATTAACTGGACGTCGGCACGCCTTAAAGTCAAAATGCATTGGGTGATTGCTCTGGGCTTAATGCTCGCAACCACAACCGGCCTGTTTGCCATGGGTTTATCCTACCCCTTCCTTACCACTACCTATACATACCTGACATGGCCGGTGGTCGGCACATTTGAAGTCGCCAGTGCCATCGCTTTTGACTTAGGCGTTTTCCTTGTAGTAGTCGGCGCAACGGTCATGAGCTTGTCGCAAATCGGTAAATTAAGTACCGCTTCACACAAATCACCTGCACATGATAATCCACAGGAGGCAAACTAATGGAGTGGTTATTGTCTTTGGTGATTGGCGTATTAACAGCAACGGGTGTGTATTTGACCTTGCGCGCGCGAACCTTTCCGGTGGTACTGGGTTTAACGCTGCTCGCCTATGGTGTCAATCTTTTTCTATTTGCGATGGGGCGTTTAACCATTGGTCACCCCGCTGTTATTCAGCCGGGAGCGGTTACTTACAGCGACCCTTTACCACAGGCTTTGGTATTAACCGCCATCGTCATCGCTTTTGGTATGACCGCGTTTTTAATCGTATTGGCGCTCAAAGCACGAAGTGAACTGGGCAACGATCATGTTGATGGACTGCACCTAGCAGACGACGAATTGCCGCCAGAAAAAAATCAAGCGATGAAAAATCTCAACACTCAATCCACAGACAGCAAACAGCAGGCGGCGAAAGAATGACGCACCTTGCTGCATGGCCAATATTATTGCCCTTGATCGCTGGCTTTCTCACGCTTTTTGCAAAAACCAGTGGCCTGACATTACAACGCATAATAAACATACTGGCTGTAACCGGCTTAGTTGTTTTAAGTTTTACCCTGATAAAACAATCTTCAGCCGATGTTCATCAGGTCTATTTACTGGGTAACTGGGTAGCACCTTTTGGCATTGTCTTGGTATTAGATCAATTATCGGCCTTGATGCTTGGCCTTACCTCTGTGCTTGCTTTAGCCGCTTTGCTATACGCGATTGTTACCGACACCGACAAGCAAGGCGCGCATTTCCATGTCTTGTTTCAACTGCTGCTTTTTGGTTTGAACGGCGCTTTTTTAACCGGCGATTTATTTAATCTCTTTGTCTTTTTCGAAGTGCTGCTATTAGCCTCCTATGGTTTACTGCTTCATGGTGGCGGTCGCTCTCGCACCAAAGCGGGCCTTCACTATGTGGTTATCAACCTGGTTGGCGCCACCTTGTTTTTATTTGCAGTAGGCACACTTTATGGTGTGCTGGGCACACTTAATATTGCCGACATGGCCAATAAAGTCGCGCAGTTGCCAACGCAAGATTTAGCAATCGTCGCCGCCGCCGGTCTTTTGCTGTTAGTTGTCTTTAGCATTAAGGCGGCTTTATTTCCATTGTACTTATGGATGCCGAACGCTTATACCAACACCTCTGCATCGGTGGCTGCGCTGTTTGCCATTATGACCAAGGTCGGTATCTATGCCATTATCCGGGTACATGGCACCATTTTTGGTGACGATGCTGGCATGCTGGCAAATTACTATGTGCCTTGGGTGTTGGGACTGGGGTTACTGACACTAATAATGGCCGCATTAGGTGTCATGGCCGCTAGAGGCCTACGTGAGCAAGTTGCCTATTTAGTCTTAGCCTCGGTGGCGACACTGCTGATCGCAGTAGGATTAAATAATCCTCAGGCTCTAAGTGCCAGTCTTTACTATCTAATCCATTCCACACTAATTGCTGGCGGCATGTTCTTGCTTGCTGATCTTATTTCCCGCGGTCGAGGGGATGTTAAAGATCGTTTCGAGAGCAGCTACGCAATGCCAAACGCTATTTTAATGGGCGCCATGTTTATGTTTGCTGCCGTTGCCATGACCGGCATGCCACCTTTATCCGGTTTTTTTGGCAAGGTGCTAATATTGAGTGCATCGTTGCAACATGCTTGGTCAGCTTTGGTTTTATCGGTTGTGTTAATGGCTGGCTTTATTATGATTATTAGTATGGCGCGAACCGGCTCCTTATTGTTTTATCAAGTGATACCCGATAGTGAAGCAAAAAAACCTTTGCCCATCAGCAGCAACAAAACAATCACTGGCAACCGTTTTTCAAGCATTATTATCATCGCTTTATTTTTAGCCAGCCCTATACTGGTGTTATTCGCACACCCGATAACGGCTTTTACCGAAGCAACCGCTAAACAACAATTTAACAGTCAAGGTTATATTGAAGCCGTGCTCTCTCAACAAGCGGTGCCGAGCAAAACCAAGGTAGAGAAATAACAATGTTTAAATCATCAATAGAAAAAATTCTACCGCATCCCTTTCTTAGCCTTACATTATGGATTTTCTGGTTATTGCTAAACAACACGGTTGCTGCAGGGCACGTTGTTTTAGGCCTAATTCTAGCGGTTACCATTCCATTACTCATCTCTGACTTCTGGCCTGAAAAAGTCCGACTATCGGCGCCTCTAACACTGCTAAAGTTTTTCTTGGTTGTGCTGTGGGATATACTGATCGCCAATATCATTGTTGCCAAATTAATCTTAGGTGCCAATAAAAAATTACAACCGGCTTTTATTACCATCGACCTTGATATTCAATCGCCACTGGGTATTAGTGTGTTAGCCAACACTATTTCCCTGACCCCAGGAACTGTTTCCTGCGACCTTAGCGCAGATCGTCGCCACTTACTGGTACATGCACTGCATGTAGATGATGTGTCTGATACCATCAAGCAAATTAAACAGCGTTACGAAGCACCGCTTAAAAAGGTTTTCACATCATGTTAGAAATGGCTTTACCGTTTGCTTTTGGTTTTGTCGCATTGGCAATATTACTGAGCTTTTTACGTTTATTAAAAGGCCCCGATCTATCTGACCGCATCCTGGCATTGGATACCCTTTATATTAATGCCATTGCACTGGTAGTTCTTCTTGGCTTGCATCTAGGCAGCGCACTGTATTTTGAAGCAGCACTGCTGATTGCAGTCATGGGTTTTGTCGGCACCATCAGTCTCAGCAAATATCTGTTACGCGGCGACATAATGGAATGAATGATGGTTTCACTTTGTTTACATATACCGGGTTTACGCATAAGCGGGAGGGCATTACATGCTTGACTGGATTTTAGCCGCTCTGGTTCTCATCGGTGCTTTTTTCACTCTGGTCGGTTCCATCGGGCTCTATAAATTACCCGACTTTTATATGCGACTGCACGGCCCAACCAAAGCCACCACGCTCGGTGTCGGTGCGATTTTAATTGCGTCTATGTTGTACTTTAGTTTTTTTACCGACTCGGTTAGCCTGCATGAAGTACTGGTAACAGTGTTCTTATTTATAACCGCACCGGTAAGTGCACATTTAATGGCAAAAGCGGCATTACACATAAAATCAAAAGAAGTTAAACGCACACGTCACAACGGCGCTTTTCCACAACAGGATAAGCCTGCCAGCAAAAAAGTTTCTGATTAAGATTCCCAGCATTGCTGCGTATCACCTGTATTACGGCTGACCAGATTACAGCGTAAAAAAAATGGCCAGAGGTTGCTACTGAAGTAAAACGTAGCAACGTCTGGCCATTGATTAAAGAGAGCTTTTTACTGCCTATAAAGTTCTCTTAGAAGTGCGCTTAGAAGTGTTAAGCGTCCTGCTTAGGCTGCTCCGTGTCAGCAGTCGCTTCAACGACCGCTTCTACTGGCGTGTCTACCGACACTTCTGCATCATCAAGTGACTCCGTAGTTTCATCATTAAACGCTTCATTGGCCTCTCTTTCGGCTTCTTGTTTGCTAATGACTGCGGCTTCAATATCGGCAACACGCTGACGTTGGCGCTCTTCATGATAAGCAAGACCGGTACCGGCTGGTATCAAACGACCCACAATTACGTTTTCTTTCAAACCACGTAATTTATCGCTGCCGCCACGAACCGAGGCTTCGGTTAATACGCGAGTCGTTTCCTGGAAGGACGCTGCTGAAATGAAGGATTCAGTCACCAATGAACCTTTGGTAATACCTAACAGTATGGGTTCAAAAATTGCTGGATCTTTGCCTTCTTCTTTCAATACTTCACATTCGGCGATAACTCTGGCACGCTCGACGATTTCACCTTTCAGATAGTTTGAATCGTGCCCTTCGATGATTTCGCATTTACGCAACATCTGGCGAATAATCACTTCAATGTGTTTATCGTTGATTTTTACACCCTGTAAACGGTAAACATCTTGTATTTCATTAACCAGATATTCAGCCAATTCTTCTGTTCCCAACAGGCGAAGGATGTCGTGCGCACTGCGTTCACCGTCAGCGATAACCTCACCTTGCTCAACGCGCTCACCTTCAAACACGTTAATATGACGCCACTTGGGAATCAGTGATTCAATCGCTTCAGAACTGTCTTTGGTGATAACCAAACGTTGCTTGCCTTTGGTTTCTTTACCAAAGCTCACCACACCACTCGCTTCCGCCATGATAGCGGGCTCTTTCGGTTTACGTGCTTCAAACAAATCGGCTACCCGTGGTAGACCACCGGTAATATCACGGGTTTTACTGGATTCCTGTGGAATACGTGCGATGACATCGCCGACGGACACATCACTGCCATCTTCAATATTGATAATCGCGCCAGATGGCAAGAAGTAACGTGCTGCCTGTTCAGTGCCAGCAATATTCAGATCATCACCTTTGTCATCAACCAGTGTCATCAATGGGCGCATATCTTTACCCGCTGTCGGCCGCTGCTTGGGATCGATCACCACGATAGACGACAAACCGGTAACGTCATCAGTCTCTTTCTGTACACTGATACCATCGGCAAAATCAGTGAATTTAATCTTACCCGCCACTTCGGTGATAATTGGGTGAGTATGCGGATCCCAAGTTGCAACAACCTGTCCGGCATCAACCGAACCACCATCTTCAACGGAAATAACCGCGCCGTAAGGAATTTTATAAAGTTCACGCTCACGACCTTGATCATCGGTTACGCCCATTTCACCAGAACGCGATACCGCTACCAGATTACCACTGGTTTGCGGTACAACATTAATGTTGTGTAAATGAACAGTGCCCGAAGTTTTCACGCTGATGCTATTGGCAGCAGCAGAACGACTGGCAGCACCACCAATGTGGAAGGTACGCATGGTCAACTGTGTACCCGGCTCACCAATGGATTGCGCGGCAATAACGCCAACGGCTTCACCATGGTTAACCAGATGTCCACGAGCGAGGTCACGGCCATAACACATGGAACAAACACCTTGTTTGTTTTCACAGGTAATAACAGAGCGCACAAAAATCTCATCAACGCCTAATTCGTCAAGCTGCTCTACCCATTGCTCATCCAGCAGGGTATCACGTGGAATCAGTATTTCATCATCGGTGTTTACCACGTCACGTGCTACCACGCGACCAAGAACCAGCTCACTCAAAGGCATGACGACGTCGCCGCCTTCAATAATGGACTGAACTAACATGCCTTTCTCTGTATTACAGTCTTTCTTTAGAATGACCATGTCCTGTGCCACGTCAACCAAACGACGTGTCAGGTAACCGGAGTTTGCAGTTTTAAGTGCCGTATCGGCGAGACCTTTACGTGCGCCGTGAGTCGAAATAAAGTACTGCAGTACATTCAGACCTTCACGGAAGTTTGCCGTAATCGGGGTCTCAATAATCGAGCCATCAGGTTTTGCCATCAAACCACGCATACCGGCCAACTGGCGAATCTGTGCCGCAGAACCACGGGCACCCGAATCGGCCATGACAAATATATTATTGAATGATGGCTGGGTTACCATTTTACCGTCAGCGTCTTCCACTTCCATGGTGCTGAGTTTGTCCATCATGGCTTTCGCTACTGCTTCATTTGCGTGTGACCAAATGTCGACCACCTTGTTATAACGTTCGCCGTTGGTTACCAAGCCAGAAGCGTATTGGTCCTGAATTTCTTTTACTTCGGCATCCGCACCCGCCAGCAAAGTGGCTTTCTCTTCAGGAATAACCATGTCATCAATACAAATGGAGATACCTGATACGGTTGAATATCTGAAACCGGTATACATTAACTGGTCAGCAAAAATAACGGTTTCTTTCAGACCAACCTGGCGATAGCAAGAGTTGATTAGATTTGAAATTGCCTTTTTACCCAGATCCCGGTTGACCAGTTCGTAAGGGATACCGGCCGGAATAATTTCAGACAAAATAGCACGACCAACCGTGGTATCCGTCACCGTGAACTTTTCAACCAGTTCGCCATTCTCATCGAACACAACTTCTTTGATGCGGGCTTTTACTTTTGCCTGCAAATGAGCGGCACCACTGTCATACGCACGATGCACTTCATCAACATCGGCAAAAACCATGCCTTCGCCTTGGACGTTGATGGATTCACGTGTCATGTAATACAGGCCTAAAACGATATCCTGTGACGGTACAATAATCGGATCACCGGATGCAGGCGACAGGATGTTATTGGTCGCCAGCATTAAACTACGTGCTTCTAGTTGCGCTTCAATGGACAGCGGTACGTGTACCGCCATTTGGTCGCCGTCAAAGTCGGCGTTGAAAGCGGTACATACCAATGGGTGTAATTGAATGGCTTTGCCTTCAATCAGTACTGGCTCAAATGCCTGAATACCCAGTCTGTGCAATGTGGGCGCACGGTTAAGCATTACCGGATGTTCGCGGATAACCTCATCGAGGATATCCCACACTTCCGTGCCTTCTTTTTCAACCATTTTCTTAGCGGCTTTAATGGTTGTCGCCAGGCCGCGACGTAATAGTTTATTGAAGATAAAAGGCTTGAACAATTCAAGTGACATTTTCTTGGGCAGGCCACACTGATGCAATTTCAATGTCGGACCAACCACGATCACAGAACGACCGGAGTAATCAACACGTTTACCCAAAAGATTCTGGCGGAAACGACCTTGCTTGCCTTTAATCATGTCAGCTAATGATTTAAGCGGACGTTTGTTGGTGCCGGTAATGGCGCGACCACGACGACCGTTATCCATCAAGGCATCAACAGACTCTTGCAGCATACGTTTTTCATTACGCACAATAATATCTGGCGCATATAACTCTAACAAACGTTTCAAACGGTTATTACGGTTGATAACACGGCGATAGAGATCATTCAGGTCAGAGGTCGCAAAACGACCGCCATCCAAAGGCACTAGCGGACGTAAATCAGGCGGTAGCACAGGCAGAATGGTCATAATCATCCACTCTGGACGGTTGCCAGAAGCAACAAATGACTCGACAAGTTTCAAGCGTTTCGCCAAGCGTTTCAGTTTTGTTTCAGACTTGGTTGCACCCATGTCTTCACGTATCTGAATTTTTTCGTCTGCCAGTATCAGACTCTTCAACATTTCACGAACCGCTTCTGCGCCCATGCGTGCATCAAATTCATCGCCATGTTCTTCAATGGCTTCGAGGTATGACTCGTCGGTTAACAGTTGACCTTTTTCCAGTGTGGTCAAACCGGGTTCGATAACAACAAATGCTTCGAAGTACAAAATACGTTCAATTTCACGCAGGGTCATGTCTAATAACAAACCGATACGTGAGGGTAATGATTTTAGGTACCAGATATGAGCAACCGGGCTGGCGAGGTCAATGTGACCCATGCGCTCACGGCGAACTTTAGACTGTGTGACTTCAACGCCACATTTTTCACAAACCACACCACGATGTTTCAGACGTTTGTATTTACCACATAAACACTCGTAATCTTTAACCGGGCCAAAAATTTTGGCGCAAAAAAGACCATCGCGTTCAGGTTTAAATGTACGATAGTTGATGGTTTCCGGCTTTTTAACTTCGCCGAAAGACCAGGACTGAACCTGTGCTGGCGATGCCAAGCTGATTTTAATTGCATCAAAATCTTCGTTCTGGCCTGGTTGTTTAATGAGCTTAAGTAAGTCTTTCATTGCTCTTAATCCTGTTTAGTATTTTGTTTAATATGGTTACGGTCTGTTGCCACTTCGGCTTGAAAACACAATCAAGTAGGCTTGTCTTCCAGTTCCAGTTCAATGTTGATACCTAAAGCACGAATTTCTTTAAGCAATACATTGAAGGATTCCGGCATTCCCGGTTCCATATGATGATTACCATCAACAATATTTTTATACATCTTGTTACGACCCGCGACGTCATCTGATTTAACAGTTAACATTTCCTGCAAGGTGTATGCTGCGCCATAGGCTTCCAGCGCCCACACTTCCATCTCACCGAAGCGCTGACCACCAAACTGTGCTTTACCACCTAACGGCTGTTGTGTAACCAGGCTGTACGGCCCGGTTGAACGAGCGTGCATCTTATCGTCGATAAGGTGATTCAATTTCAGCATGTATTTGTAACCAATGGTGACCGGGTTATCAAACTTCCTGCCGGTCTGACCGTCGTACAACACTGTTTGACCACTTTTCGGCAAGCCCGCCAGTTCCAGCATACGGTGAATTTCTGATTCATCCGCGCCGTCAAATACCGGCGTTGCCATTGGCACGCCTTTGCGCAGATTATTCGCCAGTTCCAGTAATTCTTCATCACTGAATGTTTTGAAGTCCACTCTCTTATCGTCATGGTTGTAAATTTCATTGAGGAATTTACGGATGCTGGCAACGGATTCTTTATCATCCAGCATTTTGGAAATAACATCACCTAGACCTTTCGCCGCCAGACCCAGATGTGTTTCCAGCACCTGACCCACGTTCATCCGAGACGGCACGCCTAACGGATTCAAGATAATATCGACGGGGGTACCATCAGCCGTGTGCGGCATGTCTTCAACCGGAACAATAATGGAAACCACACCCTTGTTACCATGACGTCCCGCCATTTTGTCACCGGGTTGTAAGCGACGTTTAACGGCCAGATAAACTTTGACCATTTTCAGCACACCCGGTGCTAAATCATCACCGGCAATGAGTTTTTCTTTTTTCTCGGTGAAGTAAGCATCGAGTAATTCACGCTGCTCTTTATGCTGCTTCGCCAAGGCTTCAATTTTACTGTTTTCGGTTTCGTCTTTAAGACGAATAGACAATAAATCTTTATCATCAAGGTCTGTCAGGTAAGCCGCGGTAATTTTATCGCCGGATTTAAGACCTGCGGGACCACCTGCAGCTTCCTTGCCGGTGAAGACTTTTTGCATACGCGCAAACAGATCACGTTCAATAATGCGCCATTGTGCATCGACATCTTTTTTCACCGATGCAACTTCTTCTTCTTCGATTTCCATCGCACGTTTGTCTTTATCGACGCCGTCACGAGTGAATACCTGAACACCAATTACGGTACCGTAGGTGCTAGCACCTACACGCAATGAAGAATCTTTCACATCAGAGGCTTTTTCACCAAAGATAGCACGCAGTAGTTTTTCTTCTGCGGTTAGCTGGGTTTCACCTTTGGGTGTAACCTTGCCAACTAGAATGTCACCGGGGCTGACTTCAGCACCAACATAAACCACGCCAGACTCATCGAGTTTAGACAACAGGCTTTCGCTAACATTCGGAATATCAGCGGTGATTTCTTCAGATCCCAGTTTAGTGTCACGTGCGACACTGCTTAATTCCTGAATGTGGATGGTGGTGTAACGATCTTCTTCCACCACACGCTCAGAGATAATAATGGAATCCTCAAAGTTGTAACCGTTCCATGCCATGTACGCGACCAGCATGTTTTGACCCAGTGCCAGCTCACCCATATCGGTGGACGGGCCATCGGCAATGATGTCACCACGTTGCACAGAGTCACCGATTTTAACCAATGGACGTTGGTTAATGCAGGTGTTCTGGTTAGAACGGGTGTACTTGGTCAGGTTGTATATATCAACACCGGTAGCACCGTCTGCAGCTTCGTCATCGTGGGCACGAATAACGATACGGCCAGAATCAACAGAGTCAATTAAACCACCCCGTATAGCAATAACTGAAGCCCCTGAATCATGAGCAACAGCGCGTTCCATGCCAGTACCGACTAAAGGTTTGTCAGCACGTAACGTTGGCACCGCTTGACGTTGCATGTTGGAACCCATCAAGGCGCGGTTAGCATCGTCATGTTCCAAAAACGGAATTAATGAAGCCGCAACCGATACAATTTGTCTTGGCGAGACATCCATGTACTGCACGTCCGCTGGCGGTGATAATGAAAATTCATTCATATGACGACAGGACACCAGTTCATCAGTCAGTTTGCCCTTGTCGGTCATGGTGGCATTCGCTTGTGCGATGACAAACATGCCTTCTTCAATAGCAGACAGGTAATCAATCTCTGTGGTTGCGACACCTTTTATAACTTTACGGTAAGGCGTTTCTAAAAAGCCGTAATCATTGGTACGGGCATAGACAGACAGGGAGTTAATCAGACCAATGTTCGGTCCCTCCGGTGTCTCAATCGGACAAACACGACCGTAGTGCGTTGGATGTACGTCACGAACTTCAAAGCCAGCGCGTTCACGTGTTAAACCGCCTGGGCCTAACGCAGAAATACGACGTTTGTGAGTAACTTCTGACAATGGATTGTTCTGATCCATAAACTGAGACAGTTGGCTGGAACCAAAGAATTCTTTGACCGCGGCAGCCACTGGCTTCGCATTAATTAATTCCTGTGGCATTAAACCATCTTGCTCAGCGGTGGTTAAACGTTCTTTAACCGCACGTTCAACACGCACTAAACCGACGCGGAAAACATTTTCAGCCATTTCGCCAACACTGCGAATACGGCGATTACCGAGGTGATCGATGTCATCGACAGTGCCATTACCGTTGCGAATATCCAGCAGTTCTTTCATTACCGAAATAATATCGGAAGTTTCACCCAATGTTTCACACAGTTGTTTGGCATATTCATCTTTACGGTTGCCGAAATGACGTGAATCATACAATACGCCTGGGCCTTCAGATGAGTCACGGCGCATGCGACGATTGAACTTCATGCGACCTACTTTGGAAATATCATAACGCTCTGCGGCGAAGAACAGATTATTAAACAGGTTCTCTGCGGCATCTTTTGTTGGTGGCTCACCTGGGCGCATCATGCGGTAAATTTCTACCTGCGCTTCCAGTTTGGTAGTGGTGCTATCAACCGCCAGCGTATTGGAAATAAACGGACCTGTATCAAGGTCATTGGTGTAAATAACAGGCACCGTCTTAATGCCTTTTTCTTGTACGAAAGCAATCAGCTCTTCGGTAAATTCAGCATTCGCTGGCACCATGACTTCACCGGTTTCTTCATCGATGAGATCTTTTGCTAAAATCTTGCCTACCAGATAATCCAGCGGCGCATTCAGTTTTTTGACCTTTTTCTTTTCCAGTATTTTGATGTGACGCATGGTCACACGCTTACCGGTTTCGACGATGACTTCTTTGCCAGCAGTAATATCAAAACTGGCAGTATCACCACGCAGACGTTCAGGTACCAAATCAAAACTGACGCCGTCCTTGGTAAAGCTGTAATCAATTTGGTCGAAGAAAATATCAAGAATTTCTTCGTTGTTGTAACCCAATGAACGCAGCAAAATTGACGCCGGTAATTTACGACGACGGTCAATACGCACGAACAAGCTATCTTTTGGATCAAACTCAAAATCCAACCATGAACCACGGTAAGGAATAACCCGGGCAGAATATAAAATCTTGCCGGATGAATGCGTTTTGCCTTTATCGTGGTCAAACAATACACCGGGTGAACGGTGTAACTGAGACACGATAACACGCTCAGTACCATTGATAACAAAAGTAGCATTGTCTGTCATTAAAGGCATTTCGCCCATAAAGACTTCCTGCTCTTTTACTTCTTTTGGCGTGGTCTGCTTTTTCTTTTCTTTATCGAAAATCTCAAGGCGCAAAATAACACGCAATGGTGCAGCATAAGTCATGCCACGTAATTGACATTCTTTAACATCAAATACGGGTTTACCCAGTTTGTATTCAACAAACTGTAACTTCACATGACCCGAATAACTAATAATGGGAAATACTGATTCAAAAGCACCCTGTAAGCCAGTAGTGGCTCGTTGCGCAGCGATTTTATCCGATTGTAAAAAACCACGGAATGAATCAATTTGCATTGATAACAAAAAGGGAACGTCCAGCACAGGTGGACGCTTACCGAAATCCTTGCGGAGTCGTTTTTTCTCGGTAAAAGAGTATGTCATCAGTAATCCTCGTTTATGTCCATTAATGGACGGTATATAGAAAATGCAGAAGCTATTTTCTTATAATCTAAATTTTAATAATCAGACAATGGCTTTTGCTTGTATTAAGCAAGCAATTTATTGCTCTGCAGTCGTCTAATCTTCTTGTACGAACAATTTCGCACCTGTTTTCGCACTCAAATTTGTTGGCAGAAACAGGAAAAGGCCGGGAAACACTGTCACAAGTAAACTTGTAAACAGTGCTTCCAGCCTACCCTGCCGCTGATATCGCCAACCCCTATAAGTCTTTCATGGGGGGCTATCGAGCTCAGCGCGATGCCTCTATTTAAGCTCGACAGTTGCGCCAGCTTCTTCAAGCTGCTTTTTAATGTCTTCAGCTTCAGATTTAGAAGCCGCTTCTTTAAGAACGGTTGGTGCACTTTCAACTGCATCTTTTGCTTCTTTCAGGCCAAGACCTGTAATCGCACGAACAGCTTTAATTGCTGCTACCTTGTTCTCAGCGTAGCCAGTGAAGACAACGTCAAACTCATCTTGGACAGCAGCTTCAGCGCCAGCGTCGCCAGCAGCAGGAGCAGCAGCTACAGCAGCTGCTGCAGATACGCCAAATTTTTCTTCCATTGCAGAAATAAGATCTACAACTTCCATTACAGACATGTTGGAAATAGTTTCCAGAATATCGTCTTTAGAAACAGCCATGGTATTCTCCAGATTGTTAAATTTTAAAGTTAATAATTAAATGTAAAGCGTCAGCTTCTACGCCATGCCAATGTTTTTACACACCAGCGGTTTTTATACACCAGTGTTTTTATACACTAGTGCTTACGCACTGGCCTGCTTTTGCTCACGCACAGCAGCTACTGTACGAACCAATTTTCCAGGCACTTCATTGATAGTACGAACCAATTTTTCACTAGGTGCTTTCATCACAGCCATCAACAATGCAATCGCTTGATCACGTGTCGGCAGTTTAGATAATGCTTCTAGTTGTTCGATAGGTAAAACTTCACCGCCAATAGCAATTACTTTGGCGATTAGTTTGTCGTTATCTTTTGAAAAACCGGCTATAAGTCGAGCAGCTGCACCTGGATCGTCCTTCGAGAACGCCATAATAAGCGGCCCCTTCAGTTCATCCTGCATACACTCGAACTCTGTACCTTCAACTGCACGTTTAACCAGTGAGTTTTTCGCGATTTTCAGGTAAACACCTTCTTCACGTGCTTTGGCACGTAATTCAGTCATGTCGACTACTGTAATACCACGATATTCAGCTGCTACGGCTGAAAGCGCACTGGCGGCAATTGTAGAAACTTCAGCGACAATAGCTTTCTTAGCTATAAGATTTAGTGCCACTTTAGCTCTCCTGTTAAAGCTGTGCTAACAATTTACCGTGCAAAATGCATGGCGACACAATTATTAACTCAGCCAAGTTATATAGGACACGCAACATACGCGACCCATTTTTGGTGCGCCCGTCTTAAACTTCAAGGCAGGCTTCACCATCTACGTAGGAAATTAAGCAAACTTCTCTGGACACATCCAAATTATTTGCACCTACGGTCTCTGACGACACCGTTGTGTTTTCACACTTACTCGGCTGTCAAATCTCCACCATTGTTCTCAAGTATCGAGAACAACAATAAATTCTTTTGTCGTTATTGCTGCTTGGGTTCGCTGTTTTTCAGCGTAACCCAAGCAGCACGACTACATTAGTTGCCTACGCCTTATGCGTAAGCAGACTGATCAACAAGCAAGCCGGGGCCCATGGTTGTTGAGAGAGAAATTTTCTTAATAAAAACACCTTTTGCTGCCACTGGTTTTGCTTTAAGCAAATCAGCGATCAAGCTCTCAATGTTTTCCTTTAGCTGTGGCACGTCAAATTTAACCACGCCTACAGAACAGTGAATAATACCTGCCTTGTCTACGCGGTAACGCACCTGACCAGACTTGGCATTTTTAACAGCAGCAGCGACATCTGGCGTTACAGTGCCAACTTTAGGGTTTGGCATTAAACCACGCGGCCCAAGAATCTGACCCAGTTGACCCACCACACGCATTGCGTCTGGTGACGCAATAACAACATCAAAATCCATAATGCCTTTTTTAACTTCAGCAGCAAGATCATCCATGCCTACGATGTCGGCACCGGCTTCTTTTGCCGCTTTTGCATTATCACCATCGGTGAAAACAGCAACGCGAACGTTTTTACCACTGCCGTTTGGCAATACTGTTGCACCACGAACCACCTGATCACTTTTCTTGGGATCAACGCCGAGGTTTACACTGATATCAACAGACTCCATAAATTTAACGGTCGATACTTCTTTCAACAACGTCAGCGCTTCTTCCATCGAATAAACTTTTTCTTTATCAATTTTTTCATTGATCGCTTTATTACGCTTAGATAACTTAGCCATTACTTCACACCCTCTGTTTCAATGCCCATGCTGCGCGCACTGCCCGCAATAGTACGCACCGCGGCATCCATATCGGCTGCGGTTAAATCGGGCATTTTTGTTGTTGCAATTTCTTCCAATTGCGCGCGATTAACTTTGCCTACTTTGTTGGTATGGGGCTCACCACTGCCTTTTGGAATACCGGCTGCTTTTTTCAGCAACACGGAAGCTGGCGGTGTTTTGGTGATAAAGGTGAAACTTTTGTCACTATAGACGGTAATAACAACAGGAATAGGCATGCCTTTTTCCATGCCCTGTGTCTTGGCATTAAATGCCTTACAAAATTCCATAATGTTGACACCGTGCTGACCCAATGCAGGACCAACCGGTGGACTTGGATTCGCTTCAGCTGCAGGTACCTGCAACTTGATATACGCATCGACTTTTTTAGCCATGTTTTTACTCTCCCGGGTGCAAACGCCGTACTCGATTCGGGCTCCCCGTTTTCATTAAAAAATAAATCTGCGCTTTAAAACGCTGACTTCACACACATAAGCGTTGCCAGTTTGCAGTAAACATAAAAAACGCTCTTAACTGCAAACTAATAACTGCCAACTTAAAACGATATTTTAACCCTTCTCTACCTGGCTAAATTCAAGCTCAACCGGTGTCGAACGACCAAAGATCAGAACCGCAACTTTCAAACGATTACGGTCATAATCAACTTCTTCTACCACACCATTAAAGTCATTGAATGGCCCGTCGGTAACACGTACCACTTCACCAGGCGAATACAAAACTTTTGGTTTTGGTTTCTCAACGCCTTCTGCCACGGCGTTGATAATATTCATTGCTTCTTTTTCCGTAATCGGTGCTGGCTTGTCTTTGGTGCCGCCAATAAAACCCATTACTTTAGGCACATCTTTTACTAGGTGCCAGGTCTCGTCATTCATTTCCATTTCAACCAGTACATAGCCTGGGAAAAACTTACGCTCTGATCGACGTTTTACGCCATCTCTGATTTCAACAACTTCTTCTGTTGGTATCAAAATCTCGCCAAACATGTCTTCCATGCCAGCAAGACGAGCGTGCTCCATTAACGAAACCTTCACTTTGCCTTCAAAATTTGAGTAAGCGTGTACCACGTACCATTGCTTAGCCATTCGCTACCCGCCTCCCGTAATCATTTGGATAATTTCCGCTAGCACCATATCAATCAACCAGAGGAAGATACCAATAATAATAACGGCAACCAGTACCATAAAGGTTGTTTGCACTGTTTCTTGACGTGTCGGCCATACCACTTTACGCACTTCCATGCGTGCCTCACGACCAAAACCAATGAGGTTTTGCCCCATCGTTGTTGTCGAACTGATGGCAATAGCCACCATCGAGGCAAACACCACACCCAGTACACGATAAAGTGTTGACTCTGCTTCGTAATAATAGAAGCCAACAATACCGAGTATTAGTATGACGACTGCCAACAACAGTTTGAATGTATCAAACGGGTTTGAAACAACTTCTTCGGTCTTAGCGACCATCTAACCACCTGCCCCCCCATAGTCTTACCTACGGGTTAAATTTGGCAGGCCAGGAGGGACTCGAACCCCCAACCTGCGGTTTTGGAGACCGCTGCTCTACCAATTGAGCCACTGGCCTAATAGTCAGGTATCTATTCCTACAATACCTGTATTTCATACATCCTTGTACG
>CAZYYW010000033.1:11626-22771 GCA_964651445.1 uncultured Thiotrichaceae bacterium | reverse complement strand
GGTGGCAGAGTATTTTGAAAATTGCTCTGATGCGCTGTTTTACAGCGTTGCGCCCAGCGTAGCGATAATTGCATGGATTCTTTCGCCTGTTGCTCGGTCGCAGGATACGGCGTGCATTCGTCAAAAATCATCACGATATCCGAACCCAGCTGCTTTTGTATCTGCATCGAATATTCAGGGGTCAACTCGATTTGACGACCATCAACTGGGGAGCGAAACAATACGCCCTGTTCGGTGATTTTGCGCATTTTTGCCAGGCTAAATACCTGAAAGCCGCCCGAATCAGTCAAGATTGGCTTTTGCCAATGCATAAAATTATGCAGGTCACCGTGCTTTTGTATGATTTCAGTGCCGGGACGCAACATAAGATGAAAGGTGTTGCCAAGGATGATCTCGGCGCCAATGCCGGTGAGTTCTTCCGGTGTCATGGCTTTTACCGTGCCATAGGTTCCCACTGGCATAAAGGCAGGGGTTTCTATGGTGCCGCGCTCAAAACTTAGCTGCCCCCGGCGAGCCGCATTATTTTTGTTAAATAATTTAAACAACATCAGTGTGTTATACCGCTTTGTTAATCTTTATTGTTAGAATGGTAAGAGGGATTTATTCGATGAACATCGCATCGCCGTAGCTAAAGAAACGGTATTGCTGCTGCACCGCTTCTTCATAGCAACGCAGCATTTCATCTTTGTCAGCAAAGGCGCTAATCAGCATCAGTAATGTTGATTCTGGTAAATGAAAATTGGTAATCAAGGCATCAATGCTTTTAAATTTGTAACCGGGATAGATAAAAATACCAGTGTCGCCTGCAAACGTCTCTAATTGACCATTTTGTGAAGCGCTTTCCAGAGAACGAACGGTGGTGGTACCGACTGCAATAATGCGCCCGCCGCGTTCACGCGCCTGCTGACATTTATCGACGGTTTCCTGTGGCACCATAAGATATTCAAAATGCATTTTATGGTCTTCAATGTCTTCACTGCGTACTGGCTGAAAAGTGCCTGCGCCGACATGCAGGGTCACGAAAGCCATATCAACGCCCTTCTCTGCAATCGTTTTCAATAAATCCTCATCGAAATGCAAACCTGCCGTTGGTGCGGCAACCGCACCTGGACTATCCGCGTAAACGGTTTGGTATCGAGAAAAATCTTCTGCCGTATCTTCTCGGTCAATATAGGGCGGTAAAGGCATATGACCTATATTTTCCATAATTTCGGCAATGCTGCATTCATCTTCACTTGTTAGAACAAATAAATCGTCTTCTCTGGAGACAATGGAAACGACATATTGCTTATTAGGCGAGGGTTTATTAGACGAAGATTTATCAGGTGAAGATTCATTTTCGTGGCGACGCAAGAATAGTTTACTGCCAGGCTTTGGTGTTTTACTGGCTTTTACGTGCGCGAGGCATGAAAACTCAGAGGTCATCCGTTCAATCAGAATTTCAACCTTGCCACCGGTTTCCTTGTAGCCGTATAGTCGTGCCGGAATAACGCGAGTATTGTTAAACACCAGCAAATCGTCGGCTTGAATCAAATCACTAATGTCGCTGAATTGACGGTGCTCAATTGTCTGATTACTACGCTGATAATGCAACAAACGGCTTTGTGACCTGACATCGCAAGGCTTTTGAGCAATCAGTTCAGGCGGTAAATGGTAGTTGAAATCACGTGTTTTCATAGCGGGCGAATATTACCGCTGTCGTAGGTCACTTGTCTAATATGATTTAGAAAAAATACCGAAATATACGAAAGATTTGTTTATGTCACTTTTAGGGAGCCACTGAATAAGTCTGAAGCTCCCTTGCTGTTTATTTGGCTGTTTATTTAGCTGTTTATTTTACCGACAGCACAACTGACAAAAGATTTGGCTTTGGCTTTGACTGCTTTTAAACCTTCAGTTGTACCCGTTTCGGGATAACCTAGCTTTAATAGCAAGGCAGCAACTTCTGTTTTGCCCGCTTCATCACCGCCAATGTTTACCATACCGTCTTCAATATTGATATCAACGGTATCGACAAGCTCAAGAGCTAATAATTTTGAATTGATGGTGCTGACACAGCCACCACATTTTATGTTTTCAACGATGAGTTTATAAGCCATGTTTAACCACCTAATTGGGAATGATTTAGAGTATATCAGCAATTGCTATATTGGCGAATACCACCAATATTGTGCACCTGATTAAAACCTAGTTGATCCAGGTAATTTTTCACCATGCCAGAACGCGCACCGGTACGACAATAAAGCAGTACCGGCTTAGTGGCATCTATAGTGTCTTTAAGAATCTGAAAACTTTCTAAAGGCATATTTACTGCACCTGTTAGCGAACCTTGGCTAAATTCAACCGCGCTACGGACATCAATCAGCTGTCCGCCCTCGCCTAGTTTTTCCTGTAAAAATGAACAATCATATTTTTGAATCATGGTGTAGCTTCATAGTATTTGAATATTAGAATTATATAATATATCGCTAACCATTGCAATATCAATATGTTAGCAATGCGCGCAAGGAGGTACAGTTAAAGTGTTTGAATAATTCATTTCGCGCTTGTCAATTCACTTTATATGCGTCAGCATTCGACCATTATTTTTATTAGGAAACAAGCAATGTTCAAAACCAATGACTATTTTGATGGCAAGGTGAAGTCGATTGCCTTTGAAGGCAAAGAAAAATCGGCGACAGTGGGTGTAATGGCGGCTGGTGAGTATGTTTTCAATACCGCTGAAAAAGAGAAAATGACCGTTGTTAGTGGCGAGTTGATAATCCGTCTGCAGGCAGACGGTGAAACAAGCACATACGCTGCTGGTCAGTCCTTTGAAGTCGCTGCCGACAGTGCCTTTAATGTAAAAGTGACAACCGATAGTGCATATTTATGTGAATATGGATAGCGCCTTGTTCGCATAAAACTATATGAAATAGTGAAAAATGTGCGCCACATCACACTTCTCATTATTAAAAAAGGGGAAAATTCTAACTCTGTATTTACTGACTGTCTTGAGGTGCTTGCGAGTGAAAAGCCGTTTTAATCGTCAATGCCAATTATTAGTTTCACTGCTTATGAGCACAATGCTCGTCGCCTGTAACTCTCAGCCGACACAACAGCAACAATCTGGTTTGTGCCCACAACCCAGAACCACAGAATTTGCGCCAGCGTCCATTGCCAGCCAAAAAAATCCGCTGCGCGCTAACCAACAAAATACTGACGCCGGTGAAAAATTGTATTTAAAATCAGCGTCCCCAGTCGCTTGTGTGCAGTGTCATGGCGATAATGGTGATGGAAATGGCATTATGGCGCATATGTTTGCACCCGCACCAAGAAACTTCAGCTGCTCGCAAGTTATGGGTAATTTACCTGACGGTCAGTTGTTCTGGATAATTAAGAACGGTTCCATCGGAACAAGCATGCCGGCTTTTAATAAATTAAGTGATAAGCAGATATGGCAACTCACCCTTTATTTACGTTCGCTTGAAATCAAACCCGTCGCACTGAAAACCCAATAATAAACAGCCGTGCTGTGATCTAGAGTATCCCTTGCAGCGGTATCGTACAAAATTAAATAGAATAGCCATAGTCATAGCCTGTTGTAATTATTGAATAAGCTGGCAAACTTGTAGGCTATGCCTTCTCTTGAAAAACTAAATTACAATAACGCTTACGCCCGCCTGCCAGAGATTTTTTTCTCTGAGCATCAACCTACAGCACTAAAAGATGATTTTCTGATTCATTTCAATAGCCGTGTTGCGAAAATGATCGGCCTTGATGAAAAAGAAGCGCAACGCAGTGATTTTTTGGATATTTTCACTACTAAAAAAACACTTGCTGGTTTTAAGCCGGTGGCTATGTGTTATGCCGGCCATCAGTTCGGTCATTTTGTGCCGCGCTTAGGCGATGGTCGTGCCATTTTGCTGGCGCAAATACGGGATGATAAAAACCAAGCTTGGGATTTGCAACTAAAAGGTGCCGGCCCTACCTTGTATTCACGCGGCAGCGATGGTCGTGCGGTTTTGCGTTCGTCTATTCGGGAATATCTGTGCAGTGTCGCAATGGCAGGGCTTAAAGTTCCGACCACCCACGCCCTATTTTTATCGGGCAGTCAGGAGGAAATCTATCGAGAGCAAGTTGAGCCAGGTGCAATGTTGCTGCGAGTAGCGCCAAGCCATATACGTTTTGGTAGTTTTGAATATTTTTTCTACGCGCAGCGTTATGATGATTTACAACAACTGGCCGATTTTGTACTGCAGCAATACTACCCGCATCTGTTAACGAAAGAAAACCCCTGCCTGGAATTTTTTAAGGAAGTGGTGCAAGCAACCGCAGAATTAATTGCACAGTGGCAGGCAGTGGGCTTTGCTCATGGCGTAATGAATACCGATAATATGTCGATTCATGGCATTACCCTCGATTATGGCCCGTTTGGTTTTGTTGAACAGTATGACCCACACTATATATGCAACCACTCCGATCATCAGGGGCGTTATGCGTTTAAAAAGCAACCAGAAATTGGACTGTTTAATTTAAGCTGTTTGGCGCAGGCATTACTTCCCCTACTGCACAAAGATACCGATCAGGCAGTAACGTTGGCAAAGCAAGCACTGGATGATTACCAACCCGCATTTGTTGATCGCTACAGTGAAATAATGCGTGGCAAACTCGGTTTTGAGAAGCCTGATGAGGGCGATCAGAAAATAGTCAATGCTTTACTCGACGTGCTGGAAGCCAACCATGTGGATTACACTTTATTCTTCAGACGTTTGAGTCAGCCTTTTAATGCCGATCAAAACAGTGCAGACTTTAAAGCACATTGTGCTGATTTATTCATCGACCGTGAGTCTTTTGAACACTGGTTTGAATCTTATAAAAATAGATTGCAGAGTGAAACGCTAACCTTTGCCGAACGCAGTAAAAAAATGATGAAGCGCAATCCGAAATATATCCTGCGTAACTATATGGCAGAAATTGCTATCAGAAAAGCCCAGCATGAAAACGACTATTCGGAAATAAAAAATCTGGTCGATATTCTGAGTGATCCTTTTGCCGAACATGCGAGCTTCGAGCATTATGCGGGGCATCCACCTGACTGGGCGCAACAGATAGAGGTAAGCTGCTCTTCATAATTAATCAGGCAGCTTAATAATCCTAGAAAACTCAACCTATGCACTGAAAGTGCATAGGTTGATTGAACAGCGACTGAAAGTCGCTTGGGCTTCTATAGAACATTGTTCGTAACATTGCTCTACTTTTAATTCTAACTTTTTTTAGTTTTTGACACAGAGACCACAGAGCACACAGAGAAATTTAAATTTGTTTACTCTGTGTGCTCTGTGGTCTCTGTGTCTAAAGCTTTTATGTGTAGCAGTAAAGCCCTGCACTTAAAGTGCATAGTTTTAACTAGCGTACTGAGACCAATAAAATGAGTATCACAACAACACGTTTGCAAGATGGTCTGTATTACATTCATGACCCAATGTGCAGTTGGTGTTGGGGTTTTCGTCCGGTATGGCAACAGGTGCAGCAAACTCTAACCGCTAGCTTTAACAAAAATGAAATTGTAACGGCGATTAATATCCAATATGTTATCGGTGGACTGGCAGCAGATACCGATCAAATAATGCCGGCTGAGATGCAATTGAATATCCAGAAAACCTGGAAAATCATACAGTCTGAAATTCCTGGTACTGCGTTTAATTTTGAGTTCTGGACAAAAAATCAGCCACGTCGTTCCACTTACCCGGCATGTCGTGCGCTTATCGCCTGCCGTATGCAACAAGCTTCGTTAGAACAAGATATGTTACTGGCAATACAAAAAGCGTATTACCTACAAGCGAAAAATCCCTCGGATGATGCGATTCTGCTAGCGCTCGCAGCCGAAGTAGGACTGGATGTCGCGCAGTTTAAACGTGATTTTTTCTCGATCAACTGTCAGCAGCTTTTACAGCAGGAATTAAGTTTAAGCAGACGGCTAGATGTTAGCGGTTTCCCCAGTCTGGTGTTGGTCTGCAATGATTCTAACACTCTGATTAATATCCACTATACTAGTAGTGAAGCAATCGTTTCTAATATATTAGCAAGTCTGAATATTTTGTCCTGAGGGCTGAGATATTCTCTTGAAAAATTGCCAAAACTCTAAAAAATTCAGCCAAATTGTGTAACCACATTTCGACATAAAAGCCAAAATTTGATGCACAACTTTAATAAAATATAAATATGATAATGTTAGTTCTCGTAAAATTTTTGACCCGCATTAAACGGGCATGCTTAAATTACGCAAAGTATAGTTTGATGATGGCGGCGCTATTTTTACCGGTAACCGCGCATGCGGTCAATGTTTCCAATGCAACCGTTGTTACAGAAGCGCAAATGCAAATCGCGCTAACCGGTAGCGGTGTTGCCATTAGCAATTTAAGCATTACCAACCCCGGTGGTTGCCCCAACTTCAGGCGTGGCGTCGGAACTTTCAGCAATGGCACCATAGGTGGTGCTGGCCCGGTATTAGCGGTACCAACAGGCGTGGTTGTTGCAAACAGTGATTTCGCGAGTGCCACTAATTCATTGGCAAGTGCTAATAACGATAACAATACATCGCTCGTTTTGTGCAGTGGCGCAACCAGTGATGCAGATATGGTCACTCTACTGTCAACAACTAGCGCGGGGGAATATGCCGCCATCGAATTTGATGTAGTACCGGCTTTTTCCACCTTAGCGATACCCTTTCAGTTTGCCTCGGAAGAATTTCCAGAATATGTGTGCAGTGCGTTTACCGATATTGTAGGCATCTTTGTCAGTGGCCCAGGTATCGTTTCTAGCTCACCAATTTTTTCCAGCCCACCCAGCACCGGCACACCGTATGAAAATTATGCGAAAACCGCTTCTGGCGATTTGTCATCAATCAATTGGGTTAATACCGGTTCACCCGGTTCCCAGGCCACTAACCTTTGTGTCAATGCGGCCGGCGGCGGTAGTCTAGCGAACGCTGCCTTTTACACAGATAACAGCAGCGGCAATGCCTCTGGCGGTAATGCCAGCGTGGCGCTGACTAACAGCAATGTGGAATCGGACGGTTATACCAATACCTTATTTCAACCGATCGCAGTAATACCGGGACAAACATATCGTGTAAAAATTGCGGTAGCAGATGCACAAGATCGCATTTGGGACTCGGCTGCTTTCATTCACCCTCTCTTTAGCAGTGGCACGTTTTCGGGGTTTGACTATGGTGATGCACCCAATAGTTATCGTACCTTAACCTCCAGTGGTGGTCCGGGACATGGCGTGAATACCAGCATCTTTATGGGAACGGTACCTGATAACGAAATAACAGGCATCCCTTCCGTTGGCGCTGATGGTGATGATAACAATCAATTTCCAGCGGATGATGAAGACGGTGTTGCCAGTTTTTCAGTGCTGTTAAGCAATGCAACAACGTATAGTGCCAATGTGAATGTGACCAATAACTCAGGCAGTAGTGCGCGTCTTGTTGGTTGGATTGATTTTGATGGCAATGGCAGTTTCGACGCAGACGAAGGCACACAAACAGTGGTTGCCAATGGCACTACCGGTGGCACGATTGCGCTTAACTGGAGCGGTGCTGGTGTCAGTGGCATGGTTGGCGGCAATACCTATGCGCGTTTGCGTTTATCCAGCGATCCAAGCTTATCGATTTTGACACCTGGCGGTGCCATGTCAGATGGTGAAGTTGAGGATCATATACTGCCCATAGCCAGTGTGACTTTTACTAAATATGTCAGTACAAACCCCACATGTGCCGATACCTTACAATCGTTAGTGGTGAGTGTTGGTAGCAATGTTTACTATTGTTATACCGCGACCAACCCCAATGCCGCCGCTTTTACCATTACCGCAAGTTCGGATGACCAAGGCCATGATATTTCTGCCTTACAGGTGGTTTACCCTGCGGCGGCTTCTAATACGGTTATCGTTGGGCCATTCGTTGCCGGTGGCGTTGAATTACCGACGGGTGCCATCACGATCAATAATGCCTCTGTTACGGCGAATATTAGCGGTAGTAATGTGACCGTGAATGATACGGCCAGCTTAACGGTATCGCTAGCACCGCCGTCAAGTGGTGTGAAGCAGCTTTATTTTGACGCACTCGATACACCGGTTCCCAGTCTCAGCCGTGACCCAGCAAACGCTCTAAGCAATACGCAGTCAGCCGATATTAATGGTGGCGCCAGCTTTATTTTGAATCAGGGCATTGCTTTCACCTCACCGTTTACTGTCAGCGGTGGTAACGATATTACTGTGCAGTTGATAATGCGTCGTCGTGGCGGCGGTGGTGGTAGTGGCAATCCAACCGCTCAGGCGCAGATATTTAATGGTAATACTGGTGTTCAGATTGGTACTACTAATAGCATTACCACTACAGGTGGCGGCTGGCAAACCGTACAACTGCTTATTAATGTACCCGCTAATGTGACACTGAATTCAGGTGATTTTATTCGCACGGTTATAACCAATACCAGTGCTAACGGTAGACGATTTCAGTTGAGAACAGTGCGCGGTAGCGACAAAGCAGAATTACGCATTCAGACATCAACGGTTATTCATGTTGATAATATCGCGGTTTATGCAAACCCATGGCCCGATTTAACGCAGTTTTCA
Organism: uncultured Thiotrichaceae bacterium; assembly: GCA_964651445.1. Classification (GTDB taxonomy): domain Bacteria; phylum Pseudomonadota; class Gammaproteobacteria; order SZUA-229; family SZUA-229. Next base: position 14,149 of record CAZYYW010000033.1, on the reverse strand, counting down.
TCCTATACACCTGGCAGCAGCATATCGATTCGTGCATTAGTCAGTGATCCTTTTGGCAATGCAGATATCACCGGCGCAAGCATTAGCATTGACGATCCAAACTCACCGCCATCAGTGGTGACAAATGCAGCAATGACCTCGGTTGATACACCAACGGTCGGTACTCGTTTATATGAATACGCCTACTCGCTTCCCGCTACACCTGAAGGTAATTGGCCATTAAGTGTTATTGCAACCGAGGGCTTTGAAGGCAGTGTTACGCATACGCAAACATCTTCTATGTTAATTGGTACACCAGGGCTTAATATCAGTAAAAATATTGCGGTCTTATCTGACCCTATTAATACCACTAACCCTAAAGCAATTCCTGGCGCAATTGTTGAGTATAGTATTGTGGTCGTCAATACTGGTCTTGGTTATGTCGATACAAACACGCTTGAATTAACTGACCCAATTGCGGCTAATGCACGATTTTTCTTCGGCTCACCTCTTAATGTGGCAACTTTTTCTCAAGGCACAACGGCGAGCGGTTTAACATTTACCTTTGATAATCTGGCGAGTGTGGTGGATGATATTGATTTTTCCAGTGATGGTGGTGCAACGTTTATCACTCCGACAGTCGATGCCAGTGGTTTTGACAGCAGTAGCCCAGCGATTAATTTTATTCGCATTAGACCCAAAGGGGAATTTAATGGTAGTGATGGCACCAACCATCCATCAATGCAGATTGATTTCAGGGTAAGGGTTGAATAGCAAATAAAGTTGGTAGTTAGCAATTATCAATTAGCAATGGTCAGTTAACAGCAGACACGAAAACATGTTGTCAGATTGTGATAGTTCTGGTTTTATTTTTTTACTGCCAACAACTTCCCTTTAAGCCGCAAGTGCCTTCATAACCTTACCAAGTGCATGATCAAAGGTAGAGTGATCTGCCAGTATACGAGAACGATCTTCATCTAGTTCTTTTGCAAATTCTTCAGCATCTTTTTCGATGACCTTAATGCCTTTACGATTAACAAATATTAACTGCGCAGCATCGGTTAATATGACAGACAGTTTCAAACGCCTAATGGGTTTGTCTTCACCGTTATACAACTCATACCAAACACCTGGCTTGGTTGAACTGGTTAACTGCGCAATCTTTTGTCTAGCGATTTCGGTCACTTGACGAATACGATGTAATTCTTCTTCCGTATTATCGGTTGCTTGCTCAAGTATTTCTTCACTGCTAATTTCCTTGTCATCGTTGTCAACAAGGTTCAGTTCATAGCTTTCGATCATCTGAAGAAAATGTGTTTTTAGTTCAGCTATTTGTTCAGCAACATCATCTTTGTTTTGTTGTGTCTGATACAACTCATCATTAACCGCTTCTAGCAATGCGCTGCGATTTTTTTGTACTAATTCGAGTTGAGAACTATATTTAATTGGCTGCATACATTTAAGTAGCAGTTTAAGTAACAAAACAGACTGCACCCATTGTTGGCTGTCCCTGCCATGTCGTATATAACGATTGAGCATAAGTGTTGACCAATGTTTTAGAATTAATGGTCTAACATTTAGCGGTATTCGTCGGTCACAGGTAACCATTTTTAACTGTGAAATTACAACATGGCGTGCATGTTTCTGTAGCACCTGCTGCTGTTGTTGTCTTTCAGTTTCATTGCTGGCTTGTTCTTCGGTGTGGATTAGTTTTTCCAGCTCTGACACAGCATTTTCAAATATACTGATATCAATATCAAATTCATCGAGTATGCTGTCCACAATAGATTCAAGATCGCTGTACAACTTGTCATTTTTTTGATTAATACCCTTGCCCGCAGAGGTAAGCAAATCGACTGTTTCACGAGCAGGATGATTTTCTTCCTTAAACAAACTTCTATCTGACATTGCGATTTTCATTACTGGAATTTGCAACTGATAAATAAGGTTAGTCATTAACTCGGAAACGGTTTCGTCATCCGCTATTGCACCAAACATCATGCCGACAAAATCAATGCTTCTTTCATCGAGAAGATTGACTTGTTTATCAACAATGCCGCCATTGTTTTTGCTTATATCAGTAACCAGTTCCTGCTTTATTTGTGCAGTAGTAAGCGTTAAATCGTTACCATTCTGTGATGTTAGTTTATGTTGTAGTGCAGAAAGTGCCTGTATAACATCGTTTCGCTCATAACAATTTTTTCCCTCAATGTCTTGTTGTGTGGGCACACGCAAAAATGATTCAGGCAGTGCGATTTCGTTTTCGCTGGCAGTCATTTCACCACACATAAAATCATTTACGATATGGCTGATTTCATTGTCCGATCTGGGAATAAAATGGGTGGCTACTTTTTCTGAAGGGTCATAATATTGTGCAACCCGTGTCGATACTTCATCATCGAAATGTTCATAGTGAACATCTTCTTTGCTAGCGGTTTTCAATACGATTTGTGCCATAATACCGTTGTCAATCAGTATCTTATTAAGAGATTTATACATTAAACCAAGCTGCGTACACACTTCCTGGTCAAATAGTTTATAAAA
>CAZYYW010000033.1:0-11526 GCA_964651445.1 uncultured Thiotrichaceae bacterium | reverse complement strand
ATTTATACATTAAACCAAGCTGCGTACACACTTCCTGGTCAAATAGTTTATAAAACACCAGTTTGACGTCTATTGAAATATCGATACTTTCAATCGTTTTTTGGAAAACCTCGCAAAAATGCTTTGGGTCTAATGCATCTTTAGCAAACATATCCGTACATTTAATTTCAAGGTACTCCAGACGTGTTTCAAGATTGGTAACATCCTCGCCATAAAGATTCATAGCTTTGGCATGCATGGTTGTTATCGCCACCATCTCTTCCATCTCATCCTGGTCAACAAGGCTTAGCTCTTGCTCGTTGTTATCTGCTTGTAGAGAGGCTGTGGCTGATAGTGAGTTATTTAAGTTAATAAAAAACTGGCCACTGATATCGTTTTTTTCGGTATGAAAGATTCGGGTGCAATCCAGATATTTCATTTGTTCTTCATTCGAATTCGCCTTTTCAGCAAGATCAAACAGCTTGTTGTCTGCCGTATTCAGCATTTTCTGCATCAATATATGTATATGCTCATTAGCGCTGCTAACAATCAAATGAATGATTTTAGCGTATTTGTCTGTTTCTCTGCGACTCTGAACACTCGGTGCTTGGCTTAGTTTCATCACAAAATCCAAATAAAATAGTGGTTGCAAATTAACCAAAAATTTTGCGGTAACAATGCAAAATTATTGATTATTTGTACGAATTATTTAGAAACATTTATGACAGTAGATTGGGCTATTTCTACTGGAAGGCAGCCAGAATGGTGTGCCGTTTTTTTAATAATTTATAAGCTCTTGTTTTAGATGGTAATATAAAGAATCACCAGAAAACTATTGAACATTAGCTATAACTATAACCTACTCTGGCATTATTTCAACACTGCATGACGAAAAATTGACATGTCATTGTGATATTTCCGACAAACGGTACAATAGTGTAAAGTATACCGAATGTTTACGCCTGTTTTTATGCGAACTTCGAGAGGGTTCTGATAGTTGACGATTAATTGATTTTTTATTTCGACTTAGGAATTTCACTGGTGATTGTATCGTGCAAAATCGCCTATTATAAGTAAATAGCATTGTCACCTGGTTGCCAAATTTGATGTTTTTGAAAAACATCCTGAAACAGCTCACTGCTGCTTAGACCATGCAACCATTGGCGAACATGACTATAACGTGACTGCTCAAACCAGTTTATATCAACCAATGAGAACTGTCTGACAAAAGGAAACAGCGCAATGTCGGCAACGCTTAATTGATTCGCGAGTAAATAGCTATGCGTTGTTAACATGTCCTCTAGTTCTTCGATAAATTCTTCACAAGCTTCACGGTAGTGAATAATGTCTTGTTCTGGATAACGGTCAGCATATTTATAATGATCTAGGTCATTTTTGAAAGAAAAATCATTTGTTTCAACCAGCATTTCCGTGTCCATTAAAAATTTCTGATCTTGCCCTAACCAATTATCAGGGTCATTTTGTGACAGAGCCCATTTTAAAATATCCCAGCTTTCATCAATAACTTTATTGTCATTTAATAGCAACACTGGCACCGTTGCCTTGCCAGTTATTTTTAAAATTTCTTCTGGCATTTGTTTTAATTCAACTTCACGCAGTTCGATTTTAAGATTCGATTTTTTTAAAGCCATGTGCGCGCGCATGCAATATGGGCAGCGACGGAAGCTGTAGAATATAGGATTATTCATGATTTTTTAAGTAGAAATAGATTGCTTATTCAGAGGTTCCTTAGGTATCAAATTTGTATTTAAAAATAATCAATAAAATGCTCATGCAAGTAATTAAGCTGGCACCAACGAGCAAAGGTGTATTATTGGTCAGTGAAGCATGCGCCACCCAAAAGCCGTTACCGGCTACCGATAAAATCAGCATTGACATGGAAACATCATCCGTTTGTCGTGTTTTGAGCGCTTTATAAATCTGTGGGATAAGGATTAAGGTAACAAGAAATGAGGCAATCCAGCCTAAAAGTACGTCTAGCGGCATCGAATGCTCCGGGGTATAGCTTTAATCGTATTAGTATAGGGCAATAGCATTTTTCTTCACTGCTGCTGAAAGTTTTGTTGCCTGCTTTTTTCACGTTGCAGATATTTTTTCTGCTTACGTTGCAGACTAATTTTATTTACATCAGAACCGATATGCGTCTCACCTCGTAATGTAGCGAGTTGCATTTGTCGTTCACGTTCCGCAAATCGCTCACGTTGTTCTTCAGTAATATTATCATAGCAGTTAGGACAACTAACACCCTGCATGTATTTTTCACTTTGCTTGTCTGCATCAGTGATTGGCAGGCGGCAAGCATGACATTGATCATAGCTGCCTTTTTCAAGTTGATGGTTAACGCTTACGCGGTTGTCGAAAACAAAGCATTCACCCTGCCAGAGTGAGTCTTCTTCTGCCACCGTCTCAAGATATTTTAAAATCCCACCCTGTAGGTGATAAACCTCATCAAAGCCCTGCTCTTTTAAATAAGCCGTGGATTTTTCGCAGCGAATTCCCCCGGTACAGAACATTGCCACTTTTTTATGTTTTTTAGGATCCATGTTTTTTTGAATGTACTCTGGAAACTGGCGAAAAGTTTCAGTTTTTGGATCAATAGCATTTTTAAACGTACCAATAGCAATTTCATAATCATTGCGTGTATCAAGCAGTAGTACATCAGGATCGCTAATCAGTGCATTCCAATCTTCAGGTTTTACATAAGTGCCCACCACCTGATTTGGGTCAATGCCCTGCACACCCATGGTGACAATTTCTTTCTTAAGTTTCACTCGTGTTCGGTAAAATGGTACGTCATCATCAAATGATTCTTTGGTTTTTAAGTCTTTTAATCGTGGGTCAGCACGTAGCCAATGGTGAAGCTTGTCGATAGCTGTTTGTGTTCCTGCCACAGTGCCGTTAATGCCCTCTTCAGCGAGTAATAAAGTACCGCGGATGTCATGTTTTATCATGAAATCATACAATGGTTTTTGTAACGCTTGATGGTCATCAAGCATTACAAAATGATACAACGCTGAGACAACGGTTTGATGGCGGGGAGATGATGACATGATATTTCCGGTTAATTGAAAGCGGGACGTTGTGGTATTCGCTTTTCCAGTAAATGTTCGGCAAATGCCCAGAAGATGCCCTGAACATGTCTGCCACATGCAGAATATTTCACTAGAGAACTATTTTACCTTATTTTAGCTGAATGAAAAATATCTTCTTTTACTGGTACTATTCACCACAAGAAAAATAATAAATTCACCAATACTTAAATTTACCAATACTTATGGAATTACTGCTTCACGATTTTATTGCTTCCCTCAATGGCATTGTTTGGGGACCTTTCATGCTGCTGCTTATTCTGGGCACCGGTTTGTACCTGATGATTGGCCTCGCCTTTATGCCTCTAAAACGATTTTTTTATAGTTTTGGTCTGTTGTGGCAAGGTCGCCAGCTTAAAGGTGAAGGTGATATTGCGCCTTTTAATGCGTTAATGACATCATTATCGGCAACCATTGGTACTGGTAATATTGCGGGCGTGGCAACCGCCATTTTTCTTGGTGGCCCCGGTGCCCTGTTCTGGATGTGGTGTACCGCGTTGGTTGGCATGGCAACAAAATACGCCGAAGCGGTACTTGCTGTTAAATACCGTGAAGTCGACAGCAAGGGGCTGCATGTTGGCGGCCCCATGTATTATATTAAAAACGGTTTAAAATCTCGCTGGGCATGGCTGGGCACCTGTTTTGCACTGTTTGGTGCGTTGGCTGGTTTTGGCATTGGTAATACCATACAGGCAAATTCTGTTGCCGACGTAATTTACACAACCTTCGAGGTGCCTCATCTGGTCACCGGCATGGTGATGGCAGTGTTGGCAGCAATGGTGCTACTTGGTGGTATTAAACGTATCGCTAATGTCGCCGGTACCTTGGTGCCTTTTATGGCATTGGCTTATATTTGTGCCGGTTTAGTGGTTTTGGTGATTAATGTTAATGAACTACCGCATGCCTTTGATCTAATTTTCACCCATGCTTTTACCCCTATTGCTGCCAGTGGTGGATTTGCTGGTGCAGCGGTATGGGCGGCTATCCGTTTTGGTGTGGCGCGGGGCATCTTCTCCAATGAAGCAGGTTTGGGTAGCGCACCGATAGCGCACGCAGCTGCCAGTACCAACAGTCCGGTTGAACAAGGCAGTATCGCGATGCTTGGCACGTTCATCGATACCATTATTATTTGTTCGATTACAGGTCTGGTTATTATTACCAGCGGTGTCTGGACCAGCGGTGCAACCGGTGCCAGCTTGTCATCCGCAGCGTTTGAGTCTGCCCTGCCCGGTATTGGCAGTTACGTGGTAACACTAGGGCTGACGGTATTTGCCTTCACTACTATTCTAGGCTGGAGTTTTTACAGCGAAAAGTGTGTGGAATATTTGCTGGGTGAAAAAGCCATAAAACCATTTAGGATATTATGGATACTTGCGGTACCCATTGGCGCGACAGCAAATTTGGAGTTCATTTGGTTAGTGGCCGACACGCTTAATGCACTGATGGCATTACCAAATCTAATCGCATTACTATTATTGAGCCCTGTGGTTTTTAAACTGACGAAAGAACATTTCAATCAATAATCGTAAGGTTACCCTAAAACTACGGGACTATGCCACATTGAGTGGACGAGATAATAGACACAGACGACTGCATGGATGCAGAAGGTAGGGCAACGCATGGAGCAGTTGCCGAGACCACAGAGTTCACAGAGCGTGCTTAAATTTAACATGACTACTACAGGGTTGCAGATAAACCTCAATAGCATCAAGATTGGTGAAGCTATTCACGTTATAAACGATAACTCTGTGACCTCTGTGATCTCTGTGTCTATAAAAAGTATTCGATATGGCATAGACCCAAAACTATTTCCTGAACAGTGTTCCCTGACTTTTCACTACTAGAGATTGTACTTACCGGCCTTTTATTTATGTGGGCAGGTTTTGTTCGCAGCGGCCTTGGCTTTGGCGGCGCTGCTTTAGGGCTGCCATTCATGTTATTAATTTACGATAAGCCGGTTTTTTGGTTACCGTTAATTGGCCTGCACTTGTTATTTTTCTCCGCTTTAACGCTACGAACACGGCTAAACAATGTTAACTGGAAATATTTAAAGTCTTCACTGTTCTATATTCTGCCACCCACCTTCATTGGCGTTTTTGGCTTGTTAAATCTACCTAATTTGTGGATTGTTACTTTTATTTACGGTATTACCCTCATCTACGCGGTCATGTGGTTATTAGACAAAAGCTTTCACAGCGATAACGTCTGGCTAGATCGCCTACTACTGGTATTTGGCGGTTATGTTGCCGGCACTTCGCTCACCGGTGCGCCATTAATGGTGGCGGTTTATGTACGCAATGTGATTAAGTCACAGTTAAGAAATACGCTGTTTGTGCTGTGGTTTATTCTCGTCACCATCAAAATGACCACCTTTGCGGCTTTCGGTGTTGAACTGAATATACTGACTTCACTTACCTTATTGCCGGTGGCGGCAGTTGGGCATTATATTGGTTTAAAAACACATGACATGATTTTGCGCAACGATATATTGTTTAAGCGTGTCATTGGTGGCATGCTGATTGTTGTTAGTGGTCTGGCTTTGTTTAATTTGTACGCGTAGTTTAACTATTCATTCAGCTTTAATCGATATCTTGGATGTTTTCATGAGACAGCCATTCTTTTAAGTGTTGTTCCTCAATCATCATTTCTTCACTGTTGATTAAACCACGTTGAAATGCGATGGCAACAGCACGTGATCTTGGGTTCATTACTTCGCCATCGCTTGTGGTGGCATGCCAACGTTCGATGCCTAATTTTTGATATAGTGATTTAAGTCTACTTTGTACACCACGACGCGATAGATAGTACCTTTGAGCAATAATATTGTCGGTCAGTCCAAGCGCTATGTCGATTAAAACTTCGTGTTCAGCATCGGTGATATTATCTTTTAACATTGTGCGTCGCGCCTGTGCCGAACGTATTTTTGGATCAATCCAGCATTGTTGCTCGAGGAACACTTGTCTAACGGCTTTATTTAAAATATCTGACATTGCATCTTTGAGAATATATCCATATACAGTATCGGGGGGAATAATGCGTGACAGCGAACGCAGATAAATTTCATCTTTGTAATGAGACCAGAATACAATTCTTGTATCAGGTCGAAAAGACCAAACAGCTTGAGCCAGCTCTATACCATTCATGTTCGGCATTTGTATATCACTGATAATGCATTTTACTTCTGAATTTTTTAGTCGCTTAAAAGCCTCGGCACCATCATTGGCAAATACCAGATCAAAACCAGGGATCGCATTCGCCAAAAACTCACGATCACGTGGGGAATCTTCTGCAATAATGATTGTTTTATTCGTTTTCACAAGGTGTTACCGATAAACCATAACGAGAGAAAATGCCGTGCCTTTCTTTGTTTTATCCCAGCAAGACTTTGCATGGATTATTCTGCTTCTGGAAAGAATGTTTGTCATTCCACGACCAGAATGCTTGCTTTTTTTGTTTGCAGGCATACCAACACCATTGTCTGTGACTGATAAAATAAATTTGTGTACCGTCATTTGTAGTTTTATTTTACATTGAGAAGCATTCGAATGTTTACTTGCATTGTGGATGACTTCTTGGAAAATTCTAAATAGATGCAGTTTTTCTGTCTGCTTAAGTTTCTCCTCGTTACAACCTTCGACTGTTATTATAACTCGCATATCAGAATCCTGATAATGCTTCTTACAATAAGAACGAATGGTTTCAGCAAGGCCTAATATCTCAATACTTTGTGGGTGTAAATCATCGATTATATGCCGGATGGTATTCGTAATTTCCTCCAGATTGCGATCAATTTTACTAGCAGATATTTTGCTTGTGCTAACCTCACGGCAATCACGACGGAGATGACCAATATCACTCAACACTTGGTCATGCAAATCCATAGCAACACGCTGACGCTCGTTTTCCACACTGTTGAGTACAGTTGTAGTATCACTTGATAGTATCCCTAATCTTTTTGTTAGCCAGAATCCGGCTAGTGTAATGATGACAAACAATAGTAATATACCAACCGCCTGATACAACATACGAGATAGATAATTGTTCATTATATCAGGCTCCATGATGTCAACTAATTGCCAATGTGTGCCAGCGACTGCACCGCTTGCAATTGACAGCTTGTTCATGCTCTCCGGCCATATATAACGAAATTCATTTTTTTTAACTGAAGGTGTCATTTCAAAAACATGCCCGTGACTTCTAAAGACATCCAATGCCTCTTGTGTTGTTACTTCAATGACGGTGGGGTCGCCAGGTTTTAATAAAAACAAATGGTGGTTATTGATGGTGCCATGCTTCATGATACGTAATATATCATCCAGAAAAAAACTAACAAAAAGAACCGGCGGATTTTCAGTCCTGACATTGATTGATGACATTGCATCGAAATGTTGCCGATTAGTTTTTGGACTAGGGTGAACATAAATCATATTTTCTTTATCACCACTTGAAAACAAATTTATATCATCGCGACATGCACTTCCAATAAGATCTTTTCCTTGAAACAATATAGGTTGCCCCCTGTTATTGGTGATAGTGAAAGCAAAGCGATTTGGAAAGTACACATTAATTTTATCTTTCAATAATTTATTCGCCAATTCATCTTGAGGATTTAAGATTAAATTTGAAAGAAGATTTATTTCTTGATCTGAAAACAAACTAACGTAACGTTTTTTTTCATTGATAAAAAATTCAATTTCCCTGCTAGTTCCATCTACAGATCGATTAGCTAGTTGCTGATTGTTTTTTAGGAAATCAGTGTAGTTTTCACGGCTATACAAAAGCACCGTAATGACTACGGTTAATAGAGCAACACTGAGGAAAATATTTGCGTATCGATTCAACATCATTTTTTTAGTCTGATCAGCATTTGCAACTGTTTAACTTAAGGGTGCCTCTATTAATTGCTTGCGTTCTCTGCAAGGCTTTACACTGCAAGTATATCGTCATTCATCACAGTAAATACTGTGCAATTGCACATTTAGTAGTGTGTATTCACCTTTTTATATTCATGCTATTTGCGCTGGTCTTTATCGCGGCGGCATATTAATTTTAGTTATCTGTTTTAAGCAGATATCAATATGCTTTGGCACTTGCCCTTGCGCATAAAAATGTTTATAAAAAATTAAGTGGAGAAATAAATAATGAAAAATATAATTGCTAGAAAGCTACTGTCAGCGGCAGTCTTTTTATCGCTATCCAATACTGTTCTTGCGGCCGATATTGGAAATAGTGTGACGATTACTGCTGTCCAAGATGAATGTCAGAGTACAACAGGAAGCCATGCGCATGCTACGGCATTCTTCAATAAAAAGTTGATGAAAAATGTTATTGCGACCAATAATGAATTTCAAGCCGTTGGCGGTAATTCGACTTCTCGGGATACAAACTTAAGACTGGATGTCTGGAAAAGCAATTATAAAATCGTCGGCAATCGAAATAGTGCAGACAGCGTTATCAGCCTGCCTGGCACCTGTATCGGTCATATAACCGTTCATATACCCGGCGGTAGCAATAAAGGTGCACAATTTGCTATCGAAGATTACCTTGATACGCCAAAAAAAGGCCAAGGTGTCATCGTTAGGACAGGGCAATTAGATGTTCGTAGTAAATTTGATATTTTTGTTGATCTAAAAAGGCCGCGTGGTCATAGACAGATCGTGTGGAATAATTTTGTCGGTATGCCAAATCCTAGCGGTGAAATGAGCATGATGCGGTTTGAACGTGGTCAACACTTTTCATGCGTAAATTCAGGCGAAACACAGGGCACACTGCAATTTCAGGTGTTTGATGTTAATGGAGATTTTCTTGGTGTAACAGAAGGTTGCGACAGTGCGCCAAAATCAGTCCATGTAACACCCGATGTAACCACACTGAAATATTATGACCTAAATGGTAATCGGGTTAATGTGAAAAGCGCTATCGGTCGTGGTATTGTCAAGATGAGTGGACGCCCCAATGCCGACAATGGTGGTTCCGCCTCACCTTTCACAAGCGCCGTTGCCATTTATAAGACCGCACACAAAAGACGTGCGCCGTGGTTCCGGTACTGGACAGATAAAAACATCCAGTTATATAGCTCTACCATTACTTTTGCGCGACGTAATGCAGGCAATGACACACTGGATATTGGCCAATAATGGATCGATTTCAGTAATCGACAGAGCAATTCTGTTGATTTGTTTCGCAGGGCGAGTATCGTCCTGCGGACTAAATTTACGAATCGGACTGGGTCAACTTGACTGAATAATTAATCTCAAAACCTGATTAAATATATATCCAAAAAAACTATACGATGTCACTAAGTTCTACCGTAAAATAGTCACCTGACTATCTACGAGATTATTAATGGCTGAATTTATTCCCGGTCAACGCTGCATCAGCGATGCCGAACTACAGATGGGCTTGGGTACCATTCTGTCTGTTGAACAGCGCACCTTAACTGTACTGTTTATGGCAACAGGTGAAACCCGTACCTATGCAAAATTAACCGCGCCGTTAACCCGTGTGATGTTTTCGCTGGGCGACTCAATCACCAGCCATGATGGCTTGAAAATCACAGTCAAAGAGATCCTTGAAAAGCATAACTTGCTCAGCTATCTCGGCCTCGATGCCAGTGGTAATAACCACACCATTGAAGAAGCCGATCTGGACAATTTCATTCAATTAAATCGACCATCTGAGCGTTTATTTAATGGTCAAATTGATAAAGACAACTGGTTTGAGCTGCGTTATCAGACATTACTGCATAAAAACCGCCTAGCGAAATCCGATCTGTACGGTCTCACCGGTAGTCGTACCAGCCTGATTCCTCATCAGTTGTATATCGCGCACGAAGTGGCCAATCGCTACGCACCGCGCGTATTACTGGCAGATGAAGTTGGTCTGGGTAAAACCATAGAAGCGGGCTTGATTTTACATCACCAGATTTTAACTGAACGTGCAAAACGAATCTTAATAGTGGTGCCTGAAACACTGATGCACCAATGGCTGGTTGAAATGCTGCGCCGCTTTAACCTGCATTTTAAAATATTTGATCTGGATCGCTGCAACGATTTGATAGCAGCCAACGAATTTGAAAATATTTTTCATTCAGAACAACTGGTGTTGTGCAGCATTGATTTTCTAGTCAGTAACACGACTGCTTTTGAACAATGCGTTTTTGCTGACTGGGATTTAATGGTGGTCGATGAAGCGCACCATTTACAGTGGTCTGCTGAAGAACCCAGCATAGAATACATGGTGGTTGAACAATTAAGCCAACACACCAAAGGCGTGTTGTTGTTGACGGCAACGCCTGAACAATTAGGCAAGGAAAGTCATTTCGCCCGACTGCGCTTGCTCGATCCTGACCGTTTTCCCGACTTTCAGACGTTTGTCGACGAAGAGCAAAACTATGAGCCCTATGCCCAGGTCATCGAAGACCTGTTAAATAACAAAACGCTGACTGATGCCGATATCAAGCTGATTAAGTCAACGATTGAGGAAGGCGATAATTTCTCCCTGCTTAATCAGGTGCGTGAAGATTCAGCAGCAGTAGAAGGTGGCAGCGACAATAAAAAAGTACGGCAGGCACGTACTGAACTGGTTGAACACTTACTTGACCGACATGGAACCGGGCGGGTGCTGTTTCGCAATACACGTGCCGCCGTCAAAGGCTTTCCAGAGCGCCAGTTAGAGTCTTATCCATTGGCGCTTCCAATGCAATACCAGCAACTAGAATGCGAAAACGCCGCCCAGTTGTTAACACCAGAACACCTATATCAACAACAAAAACCTGAGCAGCATTGGACGCAAATCGATACACGACTTGACTGGTTAAGCTCAAAATGTGCTGAATTACAGCCTAAAAAAGTGCTGGTCATTACCGCCAATGCAAACACAGCTTTGGATATTACGCAGTATATAAAAATGCAAACCGGTTTACATGCCACCGCATTCCATGAAGGTCTGAGCATTATAGAACGTGATCGAGCAGCGGCATTTTTTGCAGATTTTGAGACTGGCAGTCAGATACTGATCTGTTCTGAAATTGGCAGTGAAGGCAGAAATTTTCAGTTCGCCCACCATTTGGTGCTGTTTGATTTACCCATCAACCCCGATCTGTTAGAGCAACGTATCGGCCGCTTGGATAGGATTGGTCAGAACAATACCATCAGTATTCATGTGCCCTACTTTGAAACTTCTGCGCAGGAGGTCTGTTTTCGCTGGTATAACGAAGCCCTGCAAGCCTTTGCCCACACTTGTCCGGCCGGGCACGCCGTCTATAAACGGGTGCAACACGAATTAGATGAAACGCTGGCACTGACAAACCAGACAGTCAGTACAGAATCCGCAACGGCGTTAAATAATTTACTGCAAAAATCTGAACAATATTATGCTGAGTTAAGCCTGGCTCTACAACGCGGAAGAGACCGCCTATTGGAATACAACTCTTGCC
>CAZYYW010000032.1:0-22896 GCA_964651445.1 uncultured Thiotrichaceae bacterium | reverse complement strand
TTCGGGGAGAATATCGACGCTTTTAGCAAGCCTGAAATTATTGGACTTGATCAGAATCTCCTTAAAGACAGCACATCGTAATCACATCCCGCTGTAATACTTAAACCTAGAAAAACCCGCCTCAAATTCAAACAATCTCAGAATTTTTCAAGACAATTATTTCCACCCCTAACCTCAGCATCATAAATCTTCATTATTCTTAAGCATTGCTGGGTTTAGCACTAAAGATCCATCTTGTAACGCCGATACATATCCCAGATAACACTTATGACCTGCTCGTTAGCATGGTCAGTAATAGTTAAATGTGGAGAAACAAACATGGTAAGTATTCTAGCCGTTGACGATTCACCGTCAATGAGAAAAATGGTTTCATATACTCTTGAGCAAGCAGGCTTTGATGTCGTTATGGCAAACGATGGCGTCGAAGCATTAAGTCTGGCGAAAACGAGCAACGTTAATCTGGTACTAACAGATGTCAACATGCCGAATATGGATGGCATCACACTGGTTAAAGAACTACGTCAGTTACACGATTACCGCTACAAACCTATTCTTATTCTCACCACTGAATCCAGTCACGAAAAAAAAATGCAGGGTAAAGATGCCGGTGCAACCGGCTGGATTGTTAAACCTTTTGACCCTGAAAAACTGGTATCCACGTTACGACGGGTACTGGACTAAGCTGTTTAAATGTAGGAAATTGCTATGACTATTGATCTTTCAGAATTCCATGATGTATTTTTCGAAGAGTGCTTCGAAGGCCTTGATATTATGGAATCCGGCTTACTCACACTCGATCAAACCACTGATGTAGACGACATCAATGCCATTTTTCGTGCAGCACACTCAATCAAAGGGGGCGGTGCGTCTTTTGGCTTTATGGAAATTTCCGGTTTCACCCACGTGATGGAAACATTGCTCGATGAAATGCGTGATGGCAGCCGTGAGATAACACGCAAAAGCATTGACTTACTGCTCGAATCTGTCGATATACTGCGCGATATGGTCAATGCAGCGCGCGATGAAGAAGAAAATAATCAACAAGCCGTCGCTCAGGTTCGACAAAAATTGGATGCCATGTTGGCAAATAATGCTGACTCAGAATCCAGTGCTGAAACCAGCAACGATGGCGGCAACGAGAATAGCAACGCCGTAAATGAATCAAACCCAGAAGCGATCACCGCAGAGACCCCAGTACAAGATTCAAACACCGACTCAAAATGGGACATTCATTTCTATCCACATAAAACAATATTACAAGGTGGCAACGACCCAGTAAGAATATTGCGTGAACTAGAAGCCCTTGGCGAACTTCAGATCGAGGTTGATACTAGCGGTGTTCCAGCACTGCATAAGATGAATCCAGAACACTGCTATTTAGGCTGGAACTTACAACTCTCTGGCGATATCGGTGAAGCAGACATAGAAGAACTCTTCAGCTGGGTTGTTGACGAAAGCGACTTGGAAATAACACAACAAGATATAGTACACGCAGCACCTGAGAAAATAGTACCTGAAACAATAATAGAAAGCAGTACAGTGACTGAAATATCCCCTGTAAAGCTTGTCGAAGAACAACCGTCCGCCGTCAGTAGCGACTCAACGCCAGCGGAAGGCACGACAACAACCCCTGCGCAAGCGGAAGTGAAAAAAGAAAAAAAGAAAAAGACAGGCTCTGGAGCCGCTAAAGAATCAGGCTCTATCCGTGTTGCCATCGATAAAATTGATGAACTGATTAACCTTGTAGGCGAGTTAGTCATAACACAATCTATGCTAAGCCAGACAGGCAGTGACATGGTTAATATTGATGCCGATCACGTCGAGAATTTACGCGATGGCTTAGTACAACTAGAACGTAACACACGGGAATTACAAGAAAGCGTATTACAAATACGCATGTTACCGATTAGCTTCTCCTTTAGCCGCTTCCCTCGATTAGTGCGTGATCTAAGCAGTAAAATGGGAAAACAAATCGAACTCACTATGACCGGAGAAAACACGGAAGTAGACAAAACCGTGCTGGAAAAAATCGGTGATCCACTTGTCCACCTAGTACGTAACTCTCTGGATCACGGCATCGAAACACCGGACATTCGTCTTGCAGCGGGCAAGCCTGAAACAGGCAAGATTGAACTGTGTGCCTACCACGAAGGTGGCGACATCATCATTAAAGTCATTGACGATGGCGCAGGACTTAACCGTGATCGAATATTAAGCAAAGCCATCGAAAAAGGCTTACTGACTGAAAACGACTCACCCACTGATGAGCGAATTTACAATCTGATATTCGCCGCAGGTTTTTCAACAGCCGAACAAGTCAGTGATGTCTCTGGGCGTGGCGTTGGGATGGACGTGGTAAGACGAAACGTACGCGACCTTGGTGGTAATGTAAGCATTAACTCCAACGAAGGTGCTGGCAGCACTGTCACCATTCGATTACCACTAACCCTCGCTATTCTCGATGGCCAACTTACCCGTGTTGGTGACGAAACTTATATCGTATCCATGGTTTCAATTATTGAATCCTTACAAATGAAGCCTGACTGCATCAGTAGAGTAACCGGCCAGTCAGAACTTTATCTATTGCGTGAGGAATACATCCCAATTATAAGACTGGGCGACTTACTCGGTATCAAAACAGTTGCCAGAGAATTAGAAAAGGGTTTACTTATGGTAGTAGAGACTGATGGCCAACAATTCGGCTTATTTGTCGATGAACTGATGGGACAACAGCAAGTCGTCATAAAAAGCATCGAAACAAATTTTACCAATATTCAAGGCATTTCAGGTGCAACGATTCTTGGCGACGGAACCGTTGCCTTAATTATCGATGTACCCGGCTTGATTGATCGTTATTTCGAACAGTGTAACAAGCTAACTGAAGTTGCTTGAACAGGAGACTTTAATATGAACGCCGCACAAGAAACCATCACCGAAGATACCTTGCACGCAGAAAAGGGAGTCGATCAATACCTTACATTTATGCTGGCAGATGAAGAATACGGCGTCGATATTTTACGTGTTCAGGAAATAAGAGGATGGGACACTGCAACACCTCTACCAAACATGCCTGAATATGTGCTCGGCGTTGTTAATTTACGTGGCACCGTGGTACCGGTAATCGATCTCCGCCGTCACTTTAGCCTAGAGAGTATTCCTTTTGATAAAACCACGGTTGTTATCGTACTGAAAATCGAAGACCAAGCCGCGAAAGTAGACCGCACTATGGGTATCGTCGTCGATGCCGTCTCTGAAGTACACAATATTTCTGCATCCGAATTGAAACCGGCGCCAACCTTTGGTGGCGCACTAAGCACAGATGCCATAAAAGGACTCGCAACAACAGACGAAAGAATGCTCATCATTCTAGACATAGATGAGTTGATGAATAATGGTGTATTACAGCAACTCGCCTCTCAAAAAGAAACAGGGCAGAAAGAAGCAGAGGAAACACAAGCACCATAAAAACACGAAACGATTGACAATAATTAACTAAATATAGAATACCTGGAGATAAACCCATGAAAAACAATCAGCCAATCACAGACAAAGAAATCAAAATGGAACCAGGGCAGGTTATTGTCACAAGAACAGACTTAAAAGGCACTATCACCTATGCCAATCAGGCGTTTATTGATATTAGCGGATACAGTGAGCAGGAATTACTCGGCAATAACCACAACATGGTGCGCCACCCTGACATGCCTACAGAAGCATTCAAAGATCTCTGGAGCACACTAAAAAATGGTGACCCATGGGTAGGCATTATCAAAAATCGCTGTAAAAATGGCGATTACTATTGGGTAGAAGCCCATGTCACTCCCATTTACAAAAATGGACAAGTAGTGGAATTCATGTCCTTCCGGAAACAACCAACACAAGACAAAATCAACCAGGCGCAAACACTGTATCAAGAAATAAGCGCAGGCAATGCTTCAATAAAACCAACAGGCGTAAAAAAACTATTGGATTATGCAAAAAACCGCATGAAATTATCGGCTCGCCTTGGTCTAAGTATCGGGCTAGTCGTCACTATGCTGACACTGCTTATTCTCTTTAGCAGCCAACAAATGAAAGTTTTTATTGAAAAAACAGACCATCTGCATGAAACATCCTTTGCTGTCACAACTGACTTGCTAAAAGTCACCGATAATATTTTAAAAATACAACACGCAATGAACGATATCACAAGGGCAACGAGCAAGCGTCAGATTAATGAATTAAGCACAACGATTGATGCTTACGAAAGCGAAACAATCCTGATATTAAATCGAATTAAAGAGGGAATTGTTATTGACAAAGACATACTGCATGAAGCTAGTAAACTTTTTGTTGACTGGAAAAAAATTCGCGACTCGGCTATTTCACATATGCTCGCTGATGAACAAAAGATTGCCAAAGAAATCGCTAATGTCACCAGTGCTCAACATATTTTCACGATGTTTGAAGGCATGCAAAAAATTATCGACCATAATATTTCCAAGACGGATGAATTTATGACGAACTCATCCGTGGACAAAAAATCCGCACTAAAATTAGTCTATATTTTATTAGGCATTACCTTATTACTATCTATCATCATGACGTTTGTAATCGTCAATACAATAACAAAGCCGTTAAAGAAAATGATTCAATCGTTTAGGCAGTTACAGGACAATCCTCTCGAAGTTGATATTAACCTTGAGCGTAAAGATGAATTAGGAAAAGTCATGCTCGCTTTAAAGTCGGTTCAAATAAAATTAGGCAATGACATCAAAGCCTCTGAGGAAAAAGCTGAAGGTGCATCACGAATTAAACAA
The DNA here is from genome assembly GCA_964651445.1 of uncultured Thiotrichaceae bacterium. Classification (GTDB taxonomy): domain Bacteria; phylum Pseudomonadota; class Gammaproteobacteria; order SZUA-229; family SZUA-229. The sequence continues at coordinate 18,097 of CAZYYW010000032.1, read as the reverse complement.
GCCCTTGACAATGTTAATGGTAACGTAATGGTTACAGACAATAGCTGCAGCATTGTCTATATGAATGATGCAGTGCGAGACATGATGTCTAAAGCAGAATCTGACTTACAGAAGGATCTAACTGGATTTAATGCCAGTAAATTAATGGGCGCTGACATCTCTATATTTTATAAAGACGATAAAACCCAGGGAATTAAATTATGCAATATGCCCGCATCTTACAGTGAAGATTTAATAGTCGGTGGCCGTCACTTACGCATGATATCGAATCCTGTAAAAAACATTAACAAAGAACGTATCGGAACGGTAATAGAATGTATTGACCGAACCCAACAAGTGAAAGTCGAAGAGGAAATTCAAAGCATTGTCACTGCAGCACTCTCCGGTGACCTTTCACAACGAATTTCACTAGACAATAAAAGTGAATTTCTCAAAACACTCAGCAAGGGCGTGAACGACCTGGTTGGGGTCAATGAAAATGTAATCAACGATACCGTGCGAGTAATGAGCTCAATGGCACAAGGCGACCTAACACAAACAATAAATGCCGACTACCAGGGATTGTATGGCCAATTACAATCGGATGTAAACCAAACCATTAATAAGTTAACCAGCGTATTAGGTGAAATAAGTGATAACGCGGTATCTGTAATGAATGGTGCAAATGAAATTGCACAGGGCAACTCTGACTTATCACAACGTACTGAAGAACAAGCCAGCAGCCTAGAACAAACGGCCTCAAGCATGGAACAAATGACGTCTACTGTTCGTCAAAATGCCGACAATGCACGCGAAGCAAATCAATTAGCTACCGAGGCACGTACACAGGCAGAAAAAGGTGGTGACGTATTAAATAATGCTGTTTCAGCCATGAACGAAATAACCAAGTCCAGCAGAAAAATTGCTGACATCATCAGCGTTATTGATGAAATTGCATTCCAGACAAATTTATTAGCACTGAATGCAGCAGTCGAGGCTGCCCGTGCGGGGGAACAAGGACGTGGCTTTGCAGTCGTTGCTTCTGAGGTGAGAAATTTAGCGGGGCGCAGCGCAACCGCCGCAAAAGAAATTAAAGCGCTTATTGCTGACAGCGAACAAAAAGTAAGTGAAGGCTCAAAACTGGTTGATGATTCAGGAAAAACACTCGAAGACATCACCAGCTCTGTTAAAAAAGTCAGCGATATTATTGCTGAAATTGCCGCTGCAGGCGAAGAACAGTCAATAGGTATTGAGCAAGTAAACAAAGCCGTCTCTCAGATGGATGAAATGACACAACAAAATGCAGCATTAGTCGAACAAGCTGCCGCTGCTTCGGAAGACATGGGCGAACGAGCGCGATCACTTAGTAATCAGGTCGGCTTTTTCACCACCGACGGTAATTCATCTACTCAGCAAACAGGTGATCGTAGAAGCAGCAGCAGACCTTGGTCAGACTCAGCACCGGCAAACAACGCTAACAGCTCTGCTGGCGAAACGCGCCTTGATTTCGCTTCTGCTCGCACCAAGCACATGGTATGGAAAACAAAACTGCGTAAATTCCTTGATGGCAAGGAAAGCATGAGCGAGAGTCAGGCAGTCTCGCATCAGGACTGTGAACTGGGGAAATGGATATACTCTACGGCAATGTCTGAATACGGACACCACTCAGAAATACAGCGTCTGGAAAAAAGTCATAAGAATTTACACAACATCATTAAGGACGTGGTGCGATATAAAAATTCTGGTGATGTTGACAATGCTGAAGCGGGCCTAGCCAAAGTCAACATACTTTCCGGCGAAATTATTGATCTATTAAATAAATCAGAAGAAAAAATAACGGGCGCTGGATCAACAGGTTCAAATACCACTACTCAATCTCACACACAACAACCCGCTATCGCTAAGCAAGTAGCAACCGCTTCTGGTGGCGATAATGAATGGGAAGAGTTTTGATAGCACCGATTTGATAACTGAGCAGCAAACATATAATTACCAAGGATACTATTAATTATGTCAAAAATAAATGATAGCAATATAACACTGGATGAAAATATTGAAATTTCCTCCATTAAAAAATTATATGCAAAACTAGAAAAGTGTGCCGACAGAAAGGTAAATGTAACCTTACATGCTAGCAAAGTGGCAATTCTTGACACAGCAGGAATTCAAATGCTGGCGTCCTTTGTTACCCAAATTAATAAAAATGGGAATGCCATTACATGGCATGAACCTTCGCAACAACTGCTTACATTTTCAGAATATGCCGGCTTGACGAAAGAGCTTGAATTACTACAATAAATTATCTTCAATGTCACTAATGTAAGAATAATTATGTATAAAAAGAATAAACAAACAGATAGCTTTTCTGACACAACACTGACAGATGCTCTGCCTGAATTATCAGTTCATGGTGATGATATGTGCGAGTTATCAGAATCAATTGATCTGGTAATGGCGCAAATTGACATGTCCATAAAAGACTCACAACTGGCTATTGACGGATTAATCGATTCCATGTCAAAAACTGCAAACAACACAAAAGACATTAAAAAACAGTTACTCAATATTAATGCCAAGGAACTTATAGATAGTACAGTAGCCATTGAAAAAATCAGTACCTTGTGCGACCAAACAGATAGCAATATTGAATCGGCAATCCATGCTTTTCAGTTCTACGATCGTTTTACGCAAAGGTTAATGCGGATACAGGAAAACCTTCAAGACATAGCAAATGTTGCGCAATCACCTGACCAGAAACATTCAAAACTATGGAAGAAAATGCACGATAATATCCGTGCAGTATACTCCGCTGAACAAGAAAAACAGTTATTAAAATCATTCCACTGCGAGACGTTAAGTAACAACTCCACTAAACAAGATAACAAAGAAAAACCACCCTCTTTTGGCGAAACCGAATTATTCTGAAGACAAAATAATGAACACATCGACACAACACTATAATACAAATACTGCTAACCAAGCATACGAGTTTACCGACAATGACTTCACCACCATCCGAAAACTTGTTGGCAAACACACTGGTATTAGTCTGTCTGAGCACAAACGTGATTTGGTCTATGGCCGATTACGCAAGCGACTAAAGGCGCTAGGCCTGACACGCTTCTGTGATTACTGCGAGGTCATTAACGACGCCAGTGGGGATGAAATAGAGCATTTCACCAATGCTATTACAACGAACCTGACGTCTTTTTTTAGAGAAAAGCATCATTTCGACTACCTTAAAAATGAGCTTATACCGTTAATAAAAGACAAACAGCGCAATAATCAAAAAATACGTATCTGGTCTGCTGGCTGTTCAACCGGTGAAGAACCCTATTCAATCGCCATCACCTTGCGTGAGTCGATTCGTGATATCGATAATTTTGATATTCGCATCCTCGCAACCGATCTGGATACGAATGCAGTACATACAGCCGCCACCGGGGTTTACGCTGAAACACGCATTGAAGATCTAGATCAAAACTGCACTCAACGCTGGTTCAAACGTGGCACAGGTAATCATCAGGGGTCAGTCAAGGTATCGCAAGACCTACAAAAAATGATTACTTTCAAACAACTAAACCTTATGCATAAGTGGCCTATGCGTGGACAGTTCGATATTGTATTTTGTCGAAATGTCGTCATTTATTTTGACAAACCAACACAAACAACCTTGTTTGGTAAGTTTGCAAATGTCATGGCACCCCAGTCACACTTATTTATTGGTCACTCAGAAAATCTTCATAAAGTTTCAGACCGCTTTCATCTGATCGGTAAAACCATCTATAAAAAGGTTGACTAATGAATACCACAGCCACTAGAAACATTAATCATCAACAATCCCTACCCTCAACCTTGCCAGGTTTCGAATCGATTAAACGGTACCGTGATCGCACTTCTAAACAAATTACGGCACGTGTTCTCCCTGGTGAATATTATGTTAGCAATAGCGATGAAATTATAACCACCGTACTTGGCTCCTGTATATCTGCATGCATACGTGACAAAGTTACTGGTGTTGGCGGCATTAATCATTTCATGTTACCAGGCAACAACAATGGTACTGAAGACTACAACAATGTAGCAACGCGATACGGTGGTTTTGCCATGGAGCATCTACTTAATGAGATTTTCAAACATGGTGGGCAAAGAAAAAATCTCGAAATAAAACTATTTGGCGGCGGTAATGTGATTTCTACATTTACCAGTGTTGGCAAACGCAACATTTCTTTTGTCAGAGACTATCTTCGCTATGAAACCCTACCAATCTTAGCTGAGGACATGGGCGGAACCTGCGCCAGAAAAATTAATTATTTTCCTAAGACCGGTCGCACGATGGTTAAAAGAATGTGTAATTCATCACCAACAAAATACACAGAGCGTGAAAATGAATACATGAACTCAATTGAAAAGAAACCTATAAGCAGTGAAATCGATCTATTTTAGCCAATGAATCCCTACCACGGATAAACCATAAATAAGGCATTGTAATGAAACCAATAACTGTACTAATCATTGATGACTCTGCTCTCGTTAGAAAAATGTTGACAGAAATTCTGCAACAGGATCCCGCTATAAAAGTTGTTGGAACTGCCATTGATCCTTACGATGCGCGTAAAAAAATAAAAGATCTTAAGCCCGACGTACTCACCTTAGACGTTGAAATGCCAAAAATGGATGGCATAACTTTTCTTTCCAACTTGATGCGTTTACACCCGATGCCAGTTGTTATGGTTTCCAGCCTTACCGAAAAAAGTGCTGATATTACGCTCCGAGCATTAGAATTAGGCGCTGTAGATTTTGTCAACAAACCTAAAATTGATATTGCGAATACCCTCGATCAATACGCTGAAGAAATCATCTCAAAATTGAAAACCGCTGCGGTAACGAATGTTCGCACACTAACATCTAAACCACTAAGTCAAACGCCCAAAAGACTAACGGCTGATGCCATTCTTACAAAACGGGCGGGTACTGGGCACTTTGCCACAACAGAATCAATTATTGCCATTGGTGCTTCCACCGGTGGTACTGAGGCAATCAAAGACGTGCTTATACAATTACCCGCCAACACCCCGGGCACTGTTATAACACAGCACATTCCAGCCGCCTTTAGCGCTAAGTTTGCACAGCGTCTAGATGGTATTTGTGCAATGAAAGTTGCAGAAGCAACAGACGGTCAGCAGATATTGCCGGGGCACGTCTATATTGCCCCGGGTGACAAGCACCTATTGATTACCAGAGATGGTGCCCGCTACCACTGCCAACTTAGTGATGGCCCTGCTGTCAATCGCCACAAACCCTCTGTTGACGTTTTGTTCCGATCCACAGCACAAAATGCAGGTTCTAACGCAATCGGACTTTTACTGACTGGAATGGGTAATGATGGCGCCCAAGGGCTAAAGGAAATGCAGGAAGCTGACGCTATAACAATAGCACAGGATGAAAAAAGCAGTGTTGTTTGGGGTATGCCAGGCTCAGCCGTCAAATTAGGCGCCGCAGATCATATACTGCCATTATCCATGATTGCCAATGCACTGCTAACAACTAAAAAAAGCAGTCTTAAATATGGCACTTAATAGTTGCTATCTAATAATAAATTTATTACAACTAACCTAGAGGAAAAAAATAATGAATATTATGGTTATCGATGACAGCATGGCAATGCGCTTAATTGTCATGAAAACACTACGAGAAGCTGGTTTTGACGGCCATGACATTGTTCAGGCAGAAGATGGCGCAAAGGCATTGGAAAAAATTAAAGAAGATAGTCCTGATTTAATTTTATGTGACTGGAACATGCCAAACATGACAGGGCCGGAACTACTTCAAACATTGAATGATGATGACATAAAACCCACAACCTTTGGCTTTGTTACCACAGAAGCCACCACAGAAATGAAAGCTAAAGCCAGTGAGATGGGCGCGAGTTTTCTCATTGCTAAACCGTTTACACCGGAAGTCTTTAAATCAACTCTGGAACAATATATAAATTAATTTATGTCAGAGAACTGTCAGGGACGACACATAAATTGTTAATGACACTTAAATCGAGATACTTCGCCTGTAATAAAACTGAGCAAGCATCACGCACAATAATCTTAATCCCTCTTATCTCAGGGAATTATTTGCACACAAATAACACGAGGAAATCACAATGTCTACAGTACACCCTATACCTGAAAAGGACGAAGTCTATAAGATTCTAAACATGTTGTACGGTGACGACATGGAGTTGGATGAAGCTGCGTCTGCGCTTACTTCAGACACCAGCAAACTTATCGTTGCCTCTTTTATTAATGACGACAACGAACCCGTCACTGCCTGCGTCTGCGACTTCTCCTTCGCTGCTTTCGCGGGTTCTTCATTAACTAGAATACCGCCCGGTGGCGCAGAAGATGCCGCCAGCAGCGGAGAATTTAGTCAAATGATGATGGATAATGTTCGCGAAATAATGAACATCTGTTCTCGACTATTTATGGTAAAAGAAGATGCGCCGCATCTTAAATTTGATGTCGTCTACGAAACGCCGGATTCTATTCCGCAGGGCGTTAAAGCTGTACTCGACAACGATGGCGCGAGAGTGGATTATAATGTCTCTATTCCAGGTTATGGCAGTGGCGCGTTATCCTTCATCGCCACATAAAAAAACACGGTTGTTTTTTAACGCGGTTATTAGTAACGGAAGTAATCGTGTTAAAGCACCGTCTATAATGCCGCTTCGAATACTGCCACTTTATTGTGCAATAACAATCAGAGTTTTCTGGTTTAAAGGAGGGGAACAGCAGACAATAGAGCAGCATAAATTGATCCACTCATGCCAAAATGATATTACCTAACGCAACGAACAAGGCATAAACAAAAATATTACATCACACCTTACTTTCTATCTGCGTACTTTTTTCAGAAATGTCTTTATAAAGAGCCATTACTTTTGCAATCAAAGGCTGGTAATCTGGATGCCGGTCAAATAATGGTATTGATTTTTTAGCATCAGACATCGCCTTTTCCAAAAAAGCTAAATCAAAATCTTCCAGCGTCGTACCATCATCAACCTTTTGCTTTATGTCGAACAAGCGAGGCAGCCTTTGTTTTTCCAGACGCTCCAATAAAACTTCAATCAAACCTTCATCGATAATTTCTTTATTCATGGTTTGCTCCTTCTTGTTATCGTTTTATCACTATCTGCTATCACCATCTTCTATTACTAAAGGGCAGATTTATTAATACTCATCACGCTAAGCCGAAGGCTGATTAACTTTTCAACGCCTTGGCATGATAAGCAATATGTTCGCCAATAAAACTCGCTATAAAGTGGTAGCTATGGTCGTAACCGGGCTGCATTCTTAAGTTCAGTGCCTGGCCTGCTTTTTCGCAGGCAGATTTAAAATGCTCAGGCAATAATTGTCCTTCATTATAAAACTCATCGTCTATACCTTGATCGACCAAGATATCGTTTACTTTAGCGCCATTGATAATTAATTTCGTGGCATCATACGTTTGCCATGCGGTGGAATCACTGCCTAGATAAGCAGTAAAACAGCCTTTTCCCCAATCACATGCGACTGGATGACAGATAGGAGAAAATGCAGAAACTGAGCGATAACTTGCAGGATTTTTCAAGGCGCAAATGAGTGCTCCATGCCCTCCCATCGAATGCCCAGAAACGGATTTAACACCCGCTATAATTGGTAGCTTCGCCTCGACCAGAGCGGGAAGTTCCTGCGTTACATAATCGTACATCTGGTAATTATTCTGCCAGCGCGGCTGCGTGGCGTTGACATAAAAACCGGCACCCTGACCCAAATCATATTGCTCGGCTTCATCCTCAACATCACTGCCGCGCGGACTGGTATCAGGAAAAATTATGGCAATGCCATGTTCCGCAGCATAGCGTTGCATGCCGGCTTTGGTGCGGGCATTGTCATCGCTACAAGTAAGACCCGACAACCAATATAACGCTGGCACTTTTTGGTGCTCAGCCTGTGGTGGCAGGTAAACAGAGAATGTCATCATACAACGACAACTCGTGGAGTCATGGCTATAGCGGTTTAGAAAACCGCCCGACTCTTTAATGGATTCTATTTGTTGCATAATCTTAAAAAATAATCACTGAGCGAATACTTTCACCACTGTGCATCAAATCAAACGCGGTATTGATGTCTTCCAGTGGCATGGTATGGGTCACCATTGCATCCAGCTCAATCTGCCCATTCATATAACGGTCAACGTAACCGGGTAACTCTGTTCGCCCTTTTACACCACCAAATGCAGTGCCTTTCCAGGTACGACCAACCACCAGATTAAACGGCCGGGTTTCAATGGTCTGGCCACCGCCCGCGACACCAATAACCGTAGAAACGCCCCACCCCATATGCGTACACTCAAGTGCATCACGCATAACGTGCGTATTACCAATGCATTCAAATGAATAATCTGGGCCGCCATTAAAAGTGTCCTGCATATATTCAACAAATGAACCATCAATGTCTTTGGGATTAACAAAATCAGTCGCCCCTAATTGCTTGGCGAATTCAAACTTGTCGGCATTAATATCAATCGCAATGATACGCTCGGCTTTTGCCATAACCGCGCCCTGAATACAGGACAGACCAATACCACCTAAACCAAAAACGGCCACCGTAGAACCCGGTTCAACTTTTGCGGTATTGAGTACCGCGCCAATGCCGGTGGTGACACCACAGCCTAACAAACAAACTTTATCTAACGGCGCGGCTTTATTAATTTTTGCCAGCGCAATTTCAGGCACCACGGTGTATTCAGAAAAAGTAGAACAACCCATATAGTGAAAAATATCTTTGCCATTTTTGGAAAAACGACGTGTGCCATCTGGCATATATCCCGTCCACACAGTGCTAGCAATACTTTGGCATAAGTTCGATTTGCTCGACCGGCAATACTCACACTCACCACATTCTGCAATGTACAAAGGGATAACATGATCGCCCACGTTTAAATTTTTCACCCCCGCGCCTAACTCAACAACTTCACAGCCGCCTTCATGTCCTAAAACGCAAGGGAAAGAACCTTCTGGATCGTCACCGGACAAGGTAAAGGCATCGGTATGGCAAACGCCAGAGGCGATGGTTTTTAATAACACTTCACCTTCTCTTGGACCTAGCACTTCGATTTCTTCAATGGATAGTGGTTTCTTTGCTTGCCAGGCAACAGCTGCTCTTGCTTTCATGTTTGAATCCGTATGTTGATTAGTGTGGACGAAAAACGAAAACGACTATTATCTTCATGAGAATAGAAATAGATACGCTTTCATTCGAAAGCAAAATTATCAATCATTAGCAAACATTCATCAAGCTATTTCTGCAATATTGTTCACCGTGTTTTTACATCCGTTAGAAAGTGTATTGTGTGCCTAGCGTAAAGACTAAATCGGTTTCTAACTGCGGGCCATTCAAATCCTGATGAACAGGGACGCCTATTTCAAATGCAAAGCGCATGTGGTTCAAGCTGTGCGCCACATAGTTCACACCCAATAAAGCATCTACACGACTTCCACCTCGCAACTCTGGATTTTTTGTTGGCACGGTGGGCATGGCAGCTAATGTGCTGTCTCTTCCGTCTATATTTTCCCAGTCCTGCGCATTAAGCCGTGCAGAAACACTAAAGCTGTGACTCAGCGTCCTCGCCAGCCACGCTGAAATATTTAATTTGTTCCCCAAAGTATAACCATTGTCATTACTGCCTGTTCGTAGCGTGTATAAACCCTGCGCCCCCCAGGACCAGCCATCAAGCATCTGGGTGTAGGTCAAACCCGGTGTAATATCGTAAGTACCAGAGCTTAGTTGCATCGGGTATGGAAGCTGCACTGCAACCCCCATAGAAACGGGTAAAACATCCTTTTCATCGATGGAGCCGGTTGGCAGGCTAAGGCCAAGGTTAAACAAAAAGTCACTGTTGTTCGTGCTAGTTAGTTGATAAATCCCGGCAACCTTTACGTCGCCAATGCCATTCGCTTCAGTAGTAAATTCAACATTATTCATATTAACCCGATGCTCCATAGAAATAGCCACTACCGGCAGCATTAACGATAATGTCAATTGATCACTGGGGGCAAACATTGCGCCCAACATATGCATTTCCATGTCCATGCTTAATGGGCTGACCATAAAACCAGGCAATGGCGTTGACACTCTGGACGTTCCAGTACGATTACCCGCCATCTGCATTTTCATATAACGGTAGGAAAACATTAATTCACCGTCATTCATCACGTGATCGCCCATTACACCGATAGGTGCATGGCTGTCGGCACGGGTATGAGCGTGTTCGGCATGAACCATATTAACCGTGCCCTGTAACCCCAGTAGTGAGAGGCATAGCATTGCAGAGGGATATTGCTTATTTGTAAATATCATAATAGTTTTCTGTGTTGGTAAACTTACAATGCTCAATACAGGATTCGTGCCAAGATTTACAAACAACAAATCAAGCACTTACTTAAAAATTAATCGCCGATATTGCGTGATATAACACAAACTGTAGAAATAATTTACAGAATTAAGAAACTCTTATATAAAATTTTATGCGTGAAACTATCAGATGATTTTTAAAATTTTGTGAAATAAAGCCGTCAACGGCTAAGTCAGAACGTTTTGTTTTAACCTAGAAACATCAGTTAACTACACTGTGCCAACACTTGCTTCATCATGCTAATGACCTGCCCATGATAAGCGCCGCCAAACATATTGAGGTGATTGAGGACATGGTAAATATTGTAGAACACCTTACGTACCGCAAAGCCATCATCAAGAGGATACGCATTCTCATAGCTGGCATAAAAATCCGGCGAAAAACCACCGAACAAGTAGGTCATGGCAAGATCAGCTTCACGGTCGCCATAATAAAAGGCAGGATCAAAAATAACCGGCGATCCGTCTTGCAGCCCCGCAACATTGCCCGCCCAAAGATCACCATGCAACATGGAAGCTTTTATCTGGCGACCACTAAACAGTGACGGCATCACCCGTTGCAACTTTTCACCTAATATTTGCAGCTCACCGGTATAACCATTGTCAGCCGTCAAGCGTAACTGGAACCCCAAACGCTGGCTAGCCCAGAAAACCAGCCAGTCATCCGTCCAGTTATTTGGCTGCAAAGTGGCACCAATAGTATTGTTTATTTCCCAGCCAAAACGCGGTGCAGTAACGCGATGCATGGCGGCGAGTTGCTGCCCAAGCATTCGTTGATCTGCTTGCCCCTTCATATCAAGGTATTGCAACACAATATAACTGTGCGATTGGTCGTCACCCACACATATAGGCTGCGGCACTGTTAGCGTTTGACTCGACGCCATTGCCTTCAAACCACGGGCTTCGGCTTCAAACATGGCCTGCTGACCACTGGCATTGGTTTTCACAAAATATTTCTGCCCCTTTTCACCGCTCAAGACAAAAGCCGCATTGATACTGCCACCCGCGACACTTCGCTGCTGCTGCAACGCAAATACCTGACCGGTGGTTTGCCCAATGTGTGAAATAATGGATTGCCAGTGTTGCATTTTGTTTCCGCTTGCAGGCTGAATGTATTGTGTAAAGGTCTCTATATTAAGCCTAAGACATAAACGCCTTAAATCGCTGTTTTATACCCTAAGTAGCTGTTATTTTCTAGTAAAACACAGGGCTTGTACACAAGCCAGCGAATGAAAAAAGATGGCGTGTTTTAGTTTCTAACAATCGCCGCTTATCAACATCCATTCACAATATATACATTATAACTACTTGAAAAACATACAATTAAATTGACTGGTTAAATAGTAACCAAACTAACAAAAACACTGTATTTATAGTAGAAAACGACCTGTTTACATTTCTTGTCCACAAAGTTATCCACAGCATTTGTGAGTAACTCGTCTTTTAACTAGAGTTTTAGTAACTTAGGCATAAAAAGCTAGAATTACATTTAAGTTTCGACATTAAATTAGGATGACAATAATGTAACAGGAAACACTTATACACACCCCGCTTCTGACAATTTATTTTTTAAAGCCACACCTATTTTTGACGCTATAATAGCAGTACCAACCTATGTAACAGATTGAAATACATAGCGATAATCTCGCAATATATTTGTAACATTTTTTTACAAAAGCACTAGCCAACACTATTTTTTTCTGTTAAAGAATTTTTCTTCCACAGAGTTATCCACAGGACAAGCCCCGCCGCTGCGTACTTATCCACAGCACAAAACCAGCCGTGCTCACAGTATCAAAAAATCGTCCATATTTTGTCGAAGTCAACCACTATTTTGCAGTAAAATCCCCCCTTCTTTCACGCAATAGAAAACCCTACGGACATGCCTCAGGCTAACAACAAACCCCTTTTTGTAAGAGTCGCTATTCCTTGCCCCTTATACAAAATATTTGATTATCGCCTGCCGCTTAGTCACCCGTCGCCCGTCGTGCCTGGAACGCGCGTTCGTATCCCGTTTGGTCGACAAAAATTCATTGGTATTGTTATTGAAGAAACAAACAGCAGTGATGTTCCCGCCAACAAACTCAAATCCGTCATCGCGGTCTTAGACCGGCATAATTTATTTGGCGACGATGTTCTAAAGCTATTATTGTGGGCAGCGCGTTATTATGTACACCCGCTGGGCGATGTGCTGCAAACCGCACTACCGGTTTATCTGCGTACCAATGACGATTCCACACCACGCCTGAGTCAATTCTGGCGAGTAAAAGAACCGGTGAAAAATACAACAAAGCGAGCAGAAGACGGCAAGGACGCAGCAGATACCCTGCAAACCCTTGCTAACGCACCTAAACAACGCCAGTTATATCAACGCCTGCTAAACGCTGACAGTGGACTGGATGCGGAGACGCTAAACGCCATCACAGAAAACTGGCGCGCGCCGCTCAAGGCGCTCCTGCAAAAAAACCTAATCGAAACCTTTGATAAGCCGGCAATATTAAGCCCGCAGTCTCATTCGCCTGAACACATTCGGCTAAATGCTGAACAAACCACCGCTATCGACAACATCAAAGCATCACCGCAGCATGCAGTGCATGTTCTAAACGGTATTACCGGCAGTGGCAAAACGGAAGTTTATCTTGCGCTGTGTGAGTCCATGCTGGCAAACAATAAACAAATACTGGTGCTGGTGCCAGAAATCGGCTTAACGCCACAACTAACCCAACGTTTTCTGACGCACCTACAAGCAAACATTGTGGTTTTACACTCGGCAATGGGTGACCAGCAACGCTATGCAGGCTGGCATGCCGCTGCCAACAAACAAGCGCAGCTGGTTATTGGTACCCGCTCATCGATTTTTACGCCGCTGCCAGATTTGGGTCTTATCATTATTGATGAAGAGCACGATGGCAGCTTTAAACAACAGGATGGCTTTCGTTACAATGCCCGTGATCTAGCGATACTACGCGCCAAATCCAACAACATTCCCATCGTGCTTGGCTCTGCCACACCGTCACTGGAAACCCTGAACAATATTAATGAACAACGCTATCAGGTGCACTACCTCAAGTTACGGGCGAATAAAAAGCCACTGCCAACAATAAAGTTAGTGAACCTTTGCAGCCAAAAGCTGCAGGAAGGATTGAGCGCAACCTTACTCACAAAAATCAAGCAACACCTCGATCAAGGCGGGCAGGCACTGCTATTTATTAATCGGCGCGGTTTCGCCCCCTTGTTGATGTGCCATGACTGTGGCTGGACCACCAGTTGCCATCAATGTGATGCACACATGACTTTTCACAAACAGCGCAAGCAATTGCATTGTCACCATTGCGGCACACAACGCCCAGCACCGGAGCACTGCAAGGAATGTAACAGCAGTAACATTCTTGCTATCGGCGCGGGCACCGAACGCATCGAACACTTTTTGCAACAACACTTTCCTCAAACACAGGTGAACCGCATAGATCGCGACAGCACTCGCCGCAAGCACAGCTTGCAACAAAAGCTGGCGCAGGCGCACAGCGGGGAAAGTGGCATACTGGTGGGCACACAAATGTTGGCAAAAGGTCACGACTTTCCCAACCTCACGCTGGTCTGCGTGCTGGATACTGACCAAGCATTGTTTAGCGCGGATTTTCGCGCTGCCGAACATCTTGCTCAACTCATTACCCAAGTTTCTGGACGTGCGGGTCGCGCACAGAAACCGGGGGAAGTGCTGATTCAAACCCATCATCCCGATCATCCATTGTTACAAACATTATTGCATCAGGGTTATCAGGCATTTGCCCAAGCCGCTTTGCAAGAGCGACGAGACGCCGGCTTGCCGCCGGCTCGACATCTGGTTTTACTGCGTTGCGAATCTGTCGATAGCTACGCCGCTCAGGACTTTTTACAACAGGCAGCCGAGCTTGCCAGACAAGCCACCAAACAGAACACACTCAAAGACATCGATCTGTTCGGCCCTGTTTCTGCACCTATGGAGCGACGCGCAGGGCGTTATCGCTACCAGATTATGGTGCAGTCCAAACAGCGAAAAAATTTACACCCGCTTTTACGGTGGTGGCTGCCGCAGTTGCAGTCCTTGCCCTCTGCTCGCAAAGTTCGCTGGTCGCTTGATGTTGATCCATACGACACTTTTTAAGCTAGTTGGCAGTTGGCAAAATTTCACTGTTAACAAATGCCGCTAACTAACTGCCGTTAATAAAATGCTTTTCACTGAAAACAACTTACTTTCTCCTGCCTACGCTTTTAACGTATAATCTCAAACCTCAAAAAATGCGAAACCACTAAGAAGAATACCGTTGAAAACTAACATCGAAAAATTACTGAACCAGGCGCTGACTCAACTCATTACAGAGGGTTTGATCGAAAGCAAACCGGCATTGCAAATCACCCGCACGAAAGATGCGGCGCACGGTGATTTCACCTGTAATGTTGCAATGATGCTGGCAAAACAAGCCGGTAAATCACCACGCGAAATTGCACAACATATTATCGATGCCATTATTGTTGATGCCGGTATAAAAAAAATAGAAATTGCCGGCCCCGGTTTTATTAATTTTTTTCTGGCGCAGGAAAATACTTTAAGCATTATCAATGACATTATTACTAGCGGCGACAACTTTGGTCGCAGCAACGCCGCTAACAATCAAAAAGTACAAATCGAATTTGTCTCAGCCAACCCGACCGGCCCCTTGCACGTTGGTCATGGTCGTGGTGCTGCCTATGGCGCGACACTTGCAACGCTAATGCGCGCTGTTGGCTTTGAAGTTGACTGTGAATATTATGTCAATGATGCCGGTCGACAAATGAATATACTCGCCACCAGCGTGTGGATACGTTATCTACAGGAAAACGGTATCAACATAGCGTTCCCCAGCAATGGCTATAAAAGCGAAGAATATATTTATGACATTGCCCGCGCACTTAAACAGGCACACGGCAATACAATGGTTCACAGTGCTGACGCTGTAATGACGGATATACCCGCCGACGAAATGGATGGCGGCGGCAATGGCGGCGATAAGGATAAACACATCGACGCATTAATAGAGCGAGCCAAAGCATTGCTTGGTGTAGACCATTATAAAATCATTTTCGATGCAGCCCTTAATTCCATCCTTGACGACATACGTGATGACCTTGAAGGTTTTGGTGTGCATTATGAAAACTGGTATTCAGAGCAATCTCTGACTGAGCGCGATCTAATCAGTACAGCCGTCAAGCAATTGCAGGACGCCGGCCATATTTATGAAGAAAAAGGTGCGCTGTGGTTTCGCTCCACCACCTTTGGTGATGAAAAAGATCGGGTAGTGATTCGCGACAATGGGCAAGGCACCTATTTTGCCTCCGACATTGCATACCATATGGACAAATTTGCCCGCGGCTACGACCGGGTGATTAATATCTGGGGCGCTGACCATCACGGATATGTCGCCAGAGTAAAAGCCGCCCTGAACGCACTGGGCAAGGATGAAAACAAACTTGATATACTGCTCGTACAGTTCGCCAATTTATATCGTAATGGTCAACGTGTGCAAATGTCTACACGCTCTGGCTCCTTCGTTACTTTAAGAGAGTTGCGCAAAGAAGTCGGCAAAGATGCCGCACGTTTTTTTTATGTGATGCGTAAATGCGAGCAGCACATGGACTTTGATCTCGACCTGGCAAAATCGCAAAGCAATGATAACCCCGTGTTTTACATCCAGTACGCACACGCCAGAATCTGTAGCGTACAACGCCAACTGACAGAAAAAAAGCAAACGCATGATATTGAAAACGGCTATCAGAACCTGACCTTGTTAACAGAAAAACATGAAACCGAACTCATCAGTAAACTGGCCGCTTACAGCGACATGGTAAACAAAGCCGCCTTTAATGCCGAACCCCATTTGCTGGTGCATTATCTGCGTGAGTTAGCCACACTGCTACACGCTTATTACAATGCTCACCCATTTATTGTTGAACACAGCAAACTGCAAGATGCACGTTTTAATTTAATCACCGCAACCAAACAAATCCTGCATAACGGGCTGACCTTATTAGGCGTTAGCGCGCCAAATAAAATGTAAATAAAAAAATTAGCCATAAGCGTCAAGTTAAAGAATTAACATAAAATCAAAAAAACAAAAACATGTCCAGAGATTACAAAACCCGTATCACAGCAAAAGATAAAAAATCATTACCCGGATATATCTGGTTGCTGTCAGGTCTTGCCATCGGCCTTTTTGTTGCTTTTATTGTTTACCTGGACAAACAACCTGAAAATGAAAAAGATTTTGGCAGTGCCGTTCAATACGAGTTGGAAAAACTTAAACAGCAGGCAAATAACAAAACGCCTGCGTTGACAACCGCTCAAGCCAATCAGCCAGCCAACCAGCAAGCAAGCCAAGAAACCAACGAAAGAAAAGAACCAAAATTTAACTTTTATACGATTCTTCCGGAACTGGAAATTCTGATACCCGAAAGCGAAACACGCCCGCCTGAAATAAAAAATAAAATTAACGCGAGCACAAATGCGAACACAAATACTGCAGCAAGCAGTAAACAATACGTGCTACAGGTCGGTTCATTTCAAAACATTGTTGATGCAGAAAAATTAAAAGCCAATTTGGCATTTCTGGGTATGGAAGCAAATATTCAACACGTTACCATCAACAAACAGGCCTGGCATCGTGTCAGGACAGGCCCCTACCAAAACAGACAACAATTATATAAAAATCAGAAACGGTTAAAACAAAACAATATTGCTAGCATATCGATGGAACTAAAATAGCGTAAGCACTCTCTTTTTACGGCTAAGTGATTGTAATATAAAGCTAAGCGCCACTCTATAAATGTCGAACTCTATTGTTTTCTAACTATAGGCATCTATCCCTTTCGGTATAGTTTGTCTTATGCTATTATTTCCGCCTCTTTTCTGGCAGTGATAAAAACAACATAGCCACCAGAAAAAGTGAAATAAACTTTTGCCTCTTTAATGTTTGTATAACGACAAAGCGCTTAACGCACCAAGAATACCGGAGATATGAAATGGCTTTATTTGATGATGATTGGATGAAAGGTTTCCAAGAGCAATGGAATTCAATTCCAGAACTTTCGGACGCATTGGAAAAAATTAGTTTTAACTCAGTAATCGGTTACGGATACCCGAAAGATGATACCTGCCTCGGTTTCATTAATGTAGTAAATGGCAAGGTTACAGAAGCTGGCGCTTATGACGGTCGCCAACTAAGCTGGGACATGCGTGCTGAACAGAAGAACTGGGAAAAATGGCTGAAGAAAGAAATCGGCATGACCGGTTTAGGTCTGGCCTTTACCACCGGCAAGCTGAAATTTAAAACTGGCGATTTCAAAGCCATGATTTCAGATCCGCGTATGGCTGGTCCATTCATAAAAAGCTTTGGTGCTATGGGTCGCGTATAGCAGCCTGACATATTGCTCTAGCAAAAAAGCCACCGTTTACGGTGGCTTTTTTATTGGCTAATAAATGCAAATACAAAATTTTTTTAACTCGCCAAAGACACTAAGAAAATTCACTCATTAGATTCAGCAGCCAGAGATGCTTCTAAACTCTCGATCTAGGCACTCTAACCAGACGTGCTAACACAAACTTTACTTCGTCTGTTCAAACAGTCGTTTTACCTGCTGCTGTAAAATCGCTGCAC
>CAZYYW010000031.1:21342-22923 GCA_964651445.1 uncultured Thiotrichaceae bacterium | reverse complement strand
CCCTTTCTATAGGCTCACTAAAAATACATTGGTACGGTTTAATGTACCTTATCGGCTTTGTTGGCGCCTGGTATTACGGCATCCAGCGCTGCAAACGTGCAGACCTAGACTGGTCGCGAAAGCAGGTTGAGGATGTTATTTTTTATGGTGCGATGGGCGTGATACTGGGTGGACGACTTGGCTACACCCTGTTTTATAACTTCTCTGCATTTTTAGAAAACCCCCTTTCATTGTTATATATCTGGCAAGGCGGCATGTCTTATCACGGGGGTATGTTGGGCGTGTTTATAGGCTTGTATTTGTTCGCTCGCAAAAATGGCATGTCTTTTTTTCAGGTGTCCGACTTTATTGCGCCTTGGGTGCCTATTGGATTGGGCGCCGGTCGGCTAGGAAACTTTATAAATGAAGAGTTACCTGGTCGTGCAATGGAAACCGTTATGCCGTGGGCATTTGATTATGGCGACCACATTGCAAGGCATCCATCATCGCTTTATCAATTTCTTACCGAAGGCGTTTTATTCTTTCTTATATTATGGTGGTATTCGCGTAAACCACGGCCACTGATGGCAGTATCGGCGGTGTATATGTTCTGTTATGGCTGCTTTCGCTTTTTTACTGAATTTTTCAGAATACCGGACGACCATTTAGGTTTTATTGCGTTTGACTGGATGACCATGGGGCAGTTGTTGTCATTGCCGATGATTATGTTTGGACTGGTTGTTTTCTGGTTGGCTCACAAAAAATCAAACGTAAAATGATGCGGACCTCAGTAAGCAGTTAAGAAAAATGTTATATTCTTGGTACAGAATTCGAGGCTAAAACATGCAGCAATATCTTGATCTAATGCGTCACGTTCGTGATCACGGAACAAAAAAACAAGACCGAACAGGCACGGGTACGGTATCGGTTTTTGGTTACCAGATGCGGTTTGATTTGTCAGAAGGTTTCCCGTTGGTGACTACCAAAAAATGCCATATTAAATCTATTATTCATGAATTACTCTGGTTTTTAACCGGTGATACCAACATCAAATATTTGCAAGATAATGGGGTTCGTATTTGGAATGAATGGGCAGATGAAGAGGGGAATTTAGGGCCGGTTTATGGTTCGCAATGGCGCTCATGGCCCCGCGTTGCTAAAGACGGGACCGATGGCGGTAATATTGACCAGATTTCACAGATTATTGAGCAGATTAAAAATAACCCTGATTCTCGGCGAATAATAGTGAATGCTTGGAATGTGGGTGAGATAGAGAATATGGCGTTGCCGCCGTGTCATATGATGTTTCAGTTTTACGTTGCCGACGGCAAACTATCCTGTCAACTGTACCAGCGAAGTGCGGATATTTTTCTAGGTGTGCCATTTAATATTGCATCCTACGCATTATTAACCATGATGGTGGCACAGGTCTGTGATTTAGCACCGGGTGATTTTGTGCATACGCTTGGTGATGCCCATTTGTATTCCAATCACATGGAACAAGTAGAAGAACAGTTAAGTCGTAAACCCTTTCCATTGCCGGTGATGAAAGTTAATCCAACGGTGAAGTCTATCTTTGATTTCAAATATGAAGACTTTGAG
>CAZYYW010000031.1:0-21242 GCA_964651445.1 uncultured Thiotrichaceae bacterium | reverse complement strand
CGATTGATCGGCAACAAAAACCAGCTACCCTGGCACTTGCCGGCTGACTTTGCACACTTTAAGTCAGTCACTATGGGCAAGCCCATTGTTATGGGTCGGAAAACTTATGAATCTATCGGCAAGCCATTACCTGGTCGGCACAATATCGTTTTAAGCCGAAATCCAAATCTCATATATGATGGCGTCTCCTGTGTGACAAGTTTTGAACAGGCGGTTTCCTTATCGATTGCCGCAGTGCCAGAAGCAGACGAAATAATGGTGATTGGCGGCAGTAGCATTTATGAAATGTTATTGCCGAGAGTTGATCGTTTGTACTTTACTTATGTTGATGCTGATTTTGAAGGTGATGCCTGGTTTCCAAAATTTGATGAAAGCCAATGGATGGAAAAAGAATCGGTGCTACGCCCCGCAGATGATAAAAATAGTTATGACTGTCGATTTGTTACCCTAGAAAAGAAGTTGGAAAAAAAATAAACATCATTTGAACTTGTGTTTTAACGGAGAGTCCTAGTTAATGCGGTAAATTATGCAATTGATTTATTGACTCCTGAATTGAGCATCAGAAATGATGCTCTTTTTTTTGCTCCTAGGGTTTTACTTTATGGGTTTTACTTTATTTTTTTATTCCTTTGTTTCAACTGCTGGATGTATTGTTCGGGTGGTTTGATCGCGCCTGCGCAGGGCAGTTGCAAATACTCGAATGGTTTAATGTCGATTCGCATCGCGGTTAAGGTGCCGCCCCATAAACAGCCTGAATCAATGGCGTAGGCATTGTTTATGCTGCTAAGTCCAGCTTGTGGCAAGGTTGACCAATGGCCAAATATTATAGTGTCATTCTGAGATTTGCGATCAGGCACTTCATACCAGGGATAAAGGTGATCGGCTTGGCTACCAGGCGGTCCTTTGGCATTTAATGCAGGTTTTCCGTTTATGTCGCAGTAACGCAGCCGTGTTAGCGCGTTGGTGATAAAACGATAGCGTGACCAACCGGAAAGGTTTTCATCCCAGTGTAAGGGTTTATCACCATACATATGTTTGTAAAAATTTATATGATTGTCACTCTGTAACAGTTGCGAAATTTCAGCCGCCAGTAGTCGTGTTTTTTCAATGCTCCATTGTGGTGGAATGCCTGCATGCAGCAAAGTGATGTTGTGTTTATCATCATGGTGTAGCAGTGGTTGCTGGCGTAACCAATCGAGCAAGGCAAAGACATCTTTTGCTTTTAACAGCTCATCAAAGGTGTCTTTATGTCCGGGTTTCTTGTTTTCGTAGGCGGTGGCAAGCAGGTGCAGGTCGTGATTGCCAAGCACAGTAATGGCATTGCCTTCAAGGGCTTTAATAAAGCGCAGGGTTTCAAGTGATTTTGGCCCACGATTGACCAGGTCACCACAAAACCAAAGTTGGTCACGGTCGCTGTTAAAATTTATCTGAGATAAAAGCGCTTTTAACTCATCAAAACATCCCTGCACATCACCGATGGCATAGGTCGCCATTAAACGCTCCTGTGTAAAAAAGTTGGTAGTAGGCTGTTAGTTGTCGGTCTTTAGCAGTAGGCAGAAAAATAAAAACACTATGAACGGACAACTTATGTTTTTGTTAACTGTATCAGCCTGAACCAGCCTTTAGCAAGTGCTGGTTCGTCGTGATCGACACTAAGTTGTGGACAGGTTTTTAAAACATTTTCAAATACAACATCCGTACGTGTAGCGATATGGCGCATGAAGAAACTTAGTACACGTCGGGCAATAGCTAATTGCCCAGCTTTGATAAATTTATCGAACAAATAAATTTTGCCACCGGGTTTTAGTACGCGGCTTGCTTCCTGCAAGGCTTGTTCAGAATTTGGCACCACGGCGAGAATTAAATGCATAACCACAATATCAAAAGCGTTGTCTTTAAACGGTAATGCTTGACTGTCAGCCAACTGGAAGCTTATGTTAATTGCGGGATGCTGTTGTGCGCGTTTTTCTGCACGTCGCAACATGGCAGGCGTAATGTCAGTGCCGGTGTAAACTGCATCGTCAGGCAGGAAGGGGATGTCCAAACCACTGCCGATACCATTGATGAGAACTTTTTTATTTTTTGTATTGCTAAGTCGCGACAGACTTTTTTTACGATAAAAATCAAGTGGCCCACTTACCAGTGCGTCATAAAAAGGGGCGATGAGTGTGTAACTATGTTTTAACGCCATGGCGGCAGTATTAAATATTGGGGCACCAAAGAATCACAGTGGCGCATTTAATGTAAGGTATTTGGCATGGTTAATTGAAACTCAGGGATTTTTGCATCAAATTTCTCACCGTCATCGTTCAGCATCTGGTAACTGCCGTGCATGGTGCCAAAGGGTGTGTTCATGAAAGTACCGGAGGTATATTGAAAACCTTCGCCTGGTCGCAAATGTGGTTGTTCACCGATAACGCCATCACCTTTGACTTCCTGAACCAGGCCATCGCCATCGGTGATGACCCAGTGGCGGGCGAGTAGTGTGGCGGGCATGGAGCCATTATTACGAATGGTTACCGTGTAGGAAAATACATAATGGTTGTTTGCAGGGTCAGATTGTTCAGCGATAAAAGCTGGTAGCACTTGTACGTCAATTTTATTCATGGCGATATCCCCTTTCGAAAGTCATAAGATGAGATAGAACGCTGACTAGTTAAATTACAGCTAAATTTTCTATGATGAATTAAGACGCGATTCCACCCTGTTTCTTTAGAACAATTATAGCATTGTGAGCTCGCTGAATTAAGTTAATAGACAAATGGTTAGTGACTAATCCGAAGGCTAATTAGTACGTTATATTCAACAATAGAGCATGCGGTGGCAGGCTTCAATCCAGCGTCTGGTACAAATTGACAAAATCCTTGATGGTTAATTCTTCTGCGCGTTGACTCGGTAATAGCCCGGCATGTTCAATTTGTCGTGTTGTACACAGTCCTTTCAGTGTGTTTTTTAAGGTTTTTCGTCGTTGTGAAAAGGCTTGTCGTACCAGACTTTCGTATTGTGTAAAGTCAGTGATTTTATCTTCAAACTGTCTTTTTGGCTGTAATCGTAAAATAGCTGAATTGACTTTTGGCGAAGGCTGGAAGGCAGATGGCGGAACCTCAAGCAAGCTTTGTGTCTCGCAAAACGTTTGTAACATGACGCTGAGGCGACCATAGTTTTTGATGCCGGGGGAGGCAACGATGCGATCCACTACTTCTTTTTGCAGCATAAAATGCATGTCGAGAATTAAGTGCCGGCAGCGAAGCAAAAGAAACAATACAGGTGTTGAGATATTGTAGGGAAGGTTGCCAACGATGCGTAATTGTTTGTTGGTATTTTGTTGCTGATGAAAATCTAAAAAATCAAATTTCAAAACATCTTTTTGGTGAATAATTAATTTTAATTTGTTGGCATTATCAGAGAACACACAATTATTAATAAGTTTTGGAATGATGTCACGATCCAGTTCAATGACATGTAAGTGATTTAGATGTGACAATAAGGGTTTTGTCATGGCGCCCAGGCCGGGGCCAATTTCAAGCATCAGGTCATCAGGCTGTGGCTGTATGCCGTCAACAATATGGTGGATAACGGTATTATCGACCAGAAAGTTCTGGCCAAAGCGTTTCCGTGCACGGTGATGGGTATGGTTCATTGTGGGCTATTCATGGAGTATTGTTTCATGATAGTGATTGTACGACATTTGATGTCTGTTTTTGACACTTAACGGACGTCTGGGAAACAACGTCCTTCGTAGTTCGTTGTTTGTTTTTCGTGAAAAACAAACCTAGTAGTCATCGATAAAGCGCATGGTTTTAAGCCTTTACGCTATTAACGAAAAACGAACAACGAATAACGACCAACGTCTCTTCCTGCCCATAAGCAGACTCCTAGATGATTCCACCCCTGCAGGTTTAGTGCATTATATCAGATAGCGTTTTAAGTAATTCATCCATGGAGTCGGCTAATTCGATAGCCAGAGTGGGCGGTGTGGTATTTTTTTTGTGTTGAGGTCTTTCTCGTATTTGTTCTTCTGTGCGTTCAGCAATATTTTTTAATTCATGCGCCTCTAGGAAACCGGCCATGCCTTTCAGATTGTGCGAGATCAAACGTGTGGTTTCGATATCATTGTTGTGCACCGCCTGACGAAGTTTTTGCGGTGTCTCCATATGGGTCCGCAAGGTGGTGGCCATTAATTTTTTTATCATGGTTTCACGTCCCTGAAAACGTGTCAATAATGCGGGCCAGTCAATGACGGCATCGGCTACCTGTGGCAGTGCTTGGGTAGTACTCGTTTTGTCGATCTGATTTGTGTTGTTAAGTGGCTGACTTGTGCTGTTTTTTTTCTGTGTTGAGCGCGGAAGATGTTTGCGTATGCAGAGTACCAGTTCGTCTATGTCTACCGGCTTGGCAATGTGATCCACCATGCCGCTGCGTAAACAGCGTTTTTTCTCTTCAAGTAGCGCATGAGCAGTAAGGCCGA
Source organism: uncultured Thiotrichaceae bacterium (assembly GCA_964651445.1). Classification (GTDB taxonomy): domain Bacteria; phylum Pseudomonadota; class Gammaproteobacteria; order SZUA-229; family SZUA-229. The sequence continues at coordinate 16,774 of CAZYYW010000031.1, read as the reverse complement.
TAACCGGCAAGTCGGCATCAATTTCTCGCAAATGTTGGGTGGTTTCGTGACCATCCATAATCGGCATTTGGATATCCATGAGCACAATGTCGAAAGCGTTAGTGCCCTGTCGTTTCAGCAGATCAAGAACTTGTTGGCCGTTTTCGGCAAAGGAGACATCAGCGCCTTCATGGATAAGAATGTCATCGAGCACCAGACGGTTGACCTCGATATCTTCCGCTACCAATATGTTAATTCCTTGCAATCGCTGTTCGCCACTGGTTAGTGCGGCAATGCCTGGTTCAAGTGCGGCTGTGGTGGCTTGTAATTTCAGATTCAGGAAAAAGTCACTGCCGACACCGACGCGACTTTCTGCCCAGATCTTGCCCGCCATCAATTCAGCCAGTTTATGGCTAATAGAGAGCCCCAGACCTGTGCCGCCATAGTGACGTGTGGTTGAACTGTCTGCCTGCTCAAATGGTTTGAACAGGCGTGTTAATTGCGTTTCCGGTATACCGATGCCGGTGTCTGATACTTGAAACTGTATATCTTGATTATTTTTTATGACGCGCAGTGTGATGTTACCTTTTGCTGTGAATTTAACGGCGTTCGATAAAAGATTTAGCAGAATTTGTTCGAGTCGTAGAGAATCGCCTTTTACCCATTCGGGTAAGTCGTCAGCAAATTCCTGAGTAAAAGTTAGGCCTTTGTCTTCGACCTGGTTTTTGATTAGGTTGGTGGTGTTGTTTAGCGATGTTAGTAGCTTGAATGCGTGTTGTTCAAGGGTGAATTTTCCGGCTTCGATTTTAGAAAAATCCAGTATATCGTTGACTACGCGGAACAAGTTTTGCCCAGAGTCTGCTATCAATTGGAAAATTTCCTGCTTTTTCTCAGGAGAAGTGTCGCGCTGTCCCATCCGGGCTAAACCCAGAACCGCATTTAGTGGTGTGCGAATTTCATGACTCATGTTAGCGAGAAACTCTGACTTCGCTTTGGCGGCGGCTTCGGCTTTGTGTTTGGCTTTGGTTAGGGACTTTTCCGCCGCTTTGCGTTCAGTGATGTCTTCCACGGATGACCAGATATAAGGCATACCGCCTTGTTCAATAAAGCGACCGCTAAGTTGCACAGGAATGCGCTGGCCGTTTTTATGAATATACTCTTTTTCGTAAGGCCCATAGGTGCCGGTTTTTTCCAGTGAATCAAGCAGTGCTTGTTCCTGAGTTTGGTACGTTCGTGGTGTGATGTCCCAATAGGATAGCGCCTTGGCTTCAGCTTCGCTATATCCGATGATATCCAGATAAGCGGGGTTAACGTCGATTAATTTTCCAGCAGTATCGGATAATGCCAGTCCTATTGGCGAGGTTTCAAACAGTGTGCGGTTATAAGTGGTGATATCTTCCAGTGCGCTGGTGCGGTCGGCGACCAATAACTCTAGTTTGTTTTGGTGTTCGTGCAGCGCCTGCTGAGTATAACGAATGTCGGTAATGTCGTAACCCTGAGCGACCACATAATTGACCACGCCATGACTATCTTGAAGCGGCGTGTTCCGCCAGTCAAACAGGCGGCGTGAACCGTCTTTCATCAGCCATTCATTTTCAACGCGTGCCGTCACGTTGTCGGCGGATAAATTGCGAAAAATTTCTTTTAATGCTAGTTTCCCTTCTTCTGGAATAAGTTTTTCCCAGATCGGGCGACCCCGTAGCTCGGCAAAGGCAAAACCCGTTATTTCTTCTGCTGCCAGGTTAAAACGCACTACATTTCCACTACGGTCAAGTACCACAATGATAGAGCCGGCGGCTTCTACCACGGCATCAACAAAGTCGCGTTCGGCACGTAATTGTTGTTCGCCATCCTGCAAAGCTCGCTGGTTCTGTACGCGATCTGAGATATCCATGTGGGTGCCGACAAAACGCAGTGCTTTGCCATTGTTGTCTTTTAGTAACACGCCCTGTGCCAGTACATGCACCCAATGGCCAAATTTGTGTCGCATGCGATATTCGATGGCAAAATTATCCTGTTGTCCGGCTTTGCACTTTTCAAGCAAGGTCATAACTCTTGACGCATCCAGCATATCAATGAGTTTTTCCCAAGTGGTAAAATCATTTGCCAACTCGTTGTCTTCGTAGCCAAGCATGGATTTCCAGCGGGGTGAATAATAGACCTTGTTGGTTTCTATATTCCAATCCCATAATCCATCGTTGGTTGCGCGCATCGCCAGTTCAAATCGTTCTTCACTGGCACGTAATGCTTTTTCATTAATATCGCTTTCAATGGCAATGCCGGCAAGTTGTGCCAGTTGTTTTATCAAATTGGTTTCGGTGACAGCGGGTGCTTTGGCTTGACGGTAATAAAGGGCAAAGGTACCTAGCACCTTGCCATTGCTATCATGCACCGGTTCAGACCAGCAAGCCGCCAGGTCGGCGCTGGCTGCCAGTTTTACAAAGGGTTTCCAATAGGGGTGTTGTTGTATGTCTTCTACAATGACGGTGGTGTTGTTAAAAGCAGCGGTGCCACATGAGCCCACGCCGTGACCGATTTCAACGCCATTGATGGCGTCATTGTAGAATTTCGGCAGACTAGGTGCCGCGCCGGTAAGCAAATGTTTGCCTGCTTTATCCAGCAGTAAAATGGAGCAAAGTGCGCCAACGCATTCAGATTCGACTAGCTGCGCCAGCTTGTTAAGTGTTTCCTGCAAGGGCTCTTTATGTGCAATCATATTTAGAATTTGCAGGCGCAATTGTTCGCGCTGTTCTAAGCGTTTGCGCTCAGTGATGTCAGTGGAAATACAACATATACCGTAGATATTTCCGCTCTCATCATACAGCGGGAACTTGGTAGCGAGGTAATAATGCTGGCCATCTTTATGCCGTATTTGCTCATCGTATTCTAGAGGTTTGGCGTGTTCAAAAACCTTTTCGTCGTAGGCAATGTGTCGATCTGCAACGTCCTTTGGGAAAACAGTGTAAACACTTTTGCCAATCACATCGTTACGTGAGACCTGAAATAATTGCTCAAAGCGTTTATTGATTAATAAGTAGTTTCCATCACGATCTTTGATATAAATGATGGTGCTTGCATTGTCTATAATGGATTGCAGGCGTGCTTTACTGAGTTGAATTTTATTGAGTAAATCATCGTGCCCTTGTAATAAGCGGAGTATGGTTTCATTCTCTTCTGCGAGACGTGCGGATAGTGGTCGTATCAGAATTAAGGTGAGTATAATGCCAGTTAGCATTAATATTAATGTCGCAATGCTCATGTAAGTGGCATGTAGCCGAGCCGGAGCAAAAAATGCATGGCTGTCTTTAAAGTAGAAAAATACCCAGCCTGTCTCAGTAATTTGCTTGTGCAGCATGATGAAGTCTTTGCCAGCATGGTGAATATGATGCAGGTGGTCACCAGCACCGGCGAAAAAATTTTTCATTTGGACATTAATTAGCTGCCGTACGTCGTCAGTTATTTCGAGGTTAGAACTTAAAATATTGACATCGTTGTTTAAATTTTGTGCTGCGATGAGGGTTTTTGATGCGTCTTTCTGGTGTTGGTTAAATTGCTGGATGGCGCTGGTTATCGGTTGGTTAGAGAATGCGACTAGATCGATGCCAATTTTAATGCCCTCGTTATTGAAAAGGGAAGAGCTGACAACGAGCATTGTGCCTTTCTTTGCGGTAAGTGATTGGCCAAATTTAAGGTCTGGTTTATTATAGTCTTCAGGCCATAGCGCAAAGGGTATGGGCGTGCCTACTTCAACCAGCAATCGACCCTCAGCATCGAGGCGGCTTATACCCATAATGTTTGATGACGCTTGCATGGCATCAACAAGTTTTGGTTTGGAAAAATCAGCCAGCGCCCGCCGTGTCATTTCGTGATTCAGGTGTTTTTGGAGGGCATCTTTTAAGCTGCTACGACTGCCTATTTGAATTGTAATGTTTTTCAGCCGGGCAATTTCAGAGCCCAGCACCACGGTTTGCAATTCCAACCGTAGTTCTAATTCGGATTGCAATTGCTGGGATTGCGTTCGGTACACTAGAACGCTGGCGAGCATGCCGATGATTAGGCTGGAGATGGTGATGGCGAGCACCGTTCTATGCTGTAGCCGCCGATGCAGCTTTTTTGACAGACGTACATCGGTTTGGTTTGTCAGCGTGTTTTTTTCTAACATTCGTTTATTGTCCAGATAAACCCTTAGAGATAATAATGATTTTAACAGTTGTTTTTAAGAAAGGTTATTTGATTTGTAAATATTGGTCAACTTTATGATGCTCGCGGTTAATTTTTGTAATCATACGGTAGTAGCAGTGAGCTGGCACGCCATCAGCAAAGCGCTGTGCAGGCTGGTATTGCTGGCTTGGCGGCTGCCAGCTAAGTCAAGCGCCGTACCGTGGTCAACGGAGGTACGGATAAATGGCAGACCCAACGTGATGTTTACCGCTTTGCCAAAACCACTGTATTTTAGAACCGGTAGACCCTGGTCATGATACATGGCGAGTACGGCATCGGCCTGTGACAGATATTTTTCTGTGAATAAAGTATCTGCGGGCAAAGGCCCCAGCAGATTTAGCTGTTGTTGTTTTAGTTGGTTAATTACGGGCGCGATGATATTTATTTCTTCATCACCCAGATTGCCACCTTCACCGGCGTGAGGATTTAAACCGCAAACCAATATTTTCGGATTTTTTATCGCCACTTGTTTTTGTAAAAAATCATTTAGAATGAGCAGGGTTTCGCGTAGTGTGGCTTTGGTGATGGCAGCGCTGACATCTTTTAACGGCAGGTGCGTGGTCGCCAGTGCAACACGTAATTTTTCTGTGGCTAACATCATCACTGGGGTAGCGCCGGTTTTATCGGCTAAATATTCGGTGTGGCCGGTGAAGGCGAAACCAGCCTGGTTAATAATGCTTTTTTGTACCGGCGCGGTGACCATGGCATGTACTTTTTTGTGCAGACATAAATCATGCGCAAGGTCGAGCATGTTTAAAACATAGCGGCTATTGGCGACGTCGAGAATCCCCGGACGGCATGTAGCCTTTAAGTTCAGCGGAATGATATTTAATTTATCGGCGTGAAAATTAGCCGACAGCTCATCGGTGTTCTGATGAAACTGAAATTTTATATCCAGTTTTAGTTGTGCTGCACGTTGCGCCATTAACTCGGCATCGGCGATGATATACAGTTCGGTGTTAGCCAACGCCGAGGAGGTGCTGTGTTTTAAGGTCTGGATTAAGGAATGACATAGTGTCAGGCATATATCAGGGCCTATGCCTGCCGGTTCGCCACTGCTAATGACCAGTCTGATTTTTTTAGGTTTAAGCATCCTGATTGACAAATTCAACAAAGGCTTCATCACGGATGCGGCGTAACCAGAGCCGAAGCTCTTCGTCAATTTTACGTTTCTTGATGGCGTTACGCGCTTGACTCTCTTTATTGGATTGTCCCTGGTTATATTGTCGGTGCTCCAATATTTCAATAATGTGCCAGCCAAATGCGGTTTTGAAGGGTTCTGAAAGCTGCCCAATATCCAGGCTGTTGGCGACATTTTCGAAGGTGGGTGAGAATTCACCAGGGCTGGACCAACCCAGGTCGCCCCCTTTGATTTTCGAGCCAGGGTCTTCTGAATTTTCACTGGCAAGGACAGCAAAGCTTTTGCCGCTTTCTATCTCTTGTTTTAGCTGTAATAGTTTTTTGCGTACTTGTTCATCACTCATCTCGCTGCTGGTGCGAATCAGTATATGGCGAGCGTTGGTTTGTCGCACCATAACTTGATCGTTTGAGCTGCTGATTAGTTGTAACAGGTGATAGCCGCTGGCGCTTTTTACCGGTTTGGAAGACTCGCCTGGGCGCAGGTCTGTAACCGCGTCGAGGAACAAGTGTGGTAGTTCATTGGCTTTACGCTGACCCAAATCACCGCCTTTGAGGGCGTTCCGACCGCTGGAATATCTTATTGCCATGTCTTCAAATTTTGCGCCATGGGTGATTTTTCGGTACACCGCGTCAGCTTGTTCGCGTGCCGCAGTAAGATCTTCTGTGGATGCGGTTTCCGGCGTAGCGATTAAGATATGGCGCAGGTGGTATGAGATGTTAGCCGAATTGTTGTTTTCATTTTGTTTAATGTACTGTTGTACTTCCTGCTCAGAGACATTAATTTTGTTGACGATCAAACGCTGCTGTAGTTGATTAATTATAATTTCATTGCGAGTCTGTTCACGAAAACGTGGGTAACTGAGGCCTTCGCTTTCAATGGTTTGGCGAAAGGTATCGAGTGTCATATTGTTGCTGGTTGCCAGTCGTTCCAGCATGCGATTGAGCGTAAGGTCGTCCACCGAAATACCAAACTGTTTTGCCTGTTGCAATTGTATGGTGTCGCGAATCATTCTTTCCAACACCTGTTTTTTCAGTGCTTGCGGGTCGATGCGTGAAAGCTGGCTGAGCTCTAATTGCTTGCGAAAATCATTGACGCGGTTGTCCATCTGGGTCAGGGTAATGACATCGTCATTGACCACCACGACAATTTTATCCAGCAATTCTAGCTCGGCCAGTGCCAGTGTTGGCATCAACAAGGTCAGTGTCAGCAGTAGTGATTTTGGATAGTGAGTCAGAAGATGTTTAAAGTTCATAATACTTATGCAACGATTAATAACGAGTCGGATGAAAAGGATCGCTGTAACCATAAATGGATTCTTCCAGCGTTGATCTTACCTTGCTGCCGGATAGGCTGCCGAGACCTTTAAACACGAATTGTACCAGTATTGAGTCGTCGTACGCAGCATTCGTGGTGCTTGAATTTTGCAGTCGGCGCTGTGCTAGCAACTGGATAGACCAACAGCAACTGTCATAAGCCAAGCCAATGATGGTGTCGATACTTTTTTTGTCTTTCAAGGAATAATTCCAGCGTGCAACACCACTATAATTACGGTTAAAGGCATAGACAAAAGATGTGTCCGTCTGTTCAATATTAACGATGTTACTGTTATGAATGAGTTGCCTGCGATAGCCGATGTTAAATAAATGTCGCGCGTCTGATTTATAGTGTAAAAAATAATTGTCCTGCGCCAGGCGGTGGTTGCTGGTATCCCATTGCAGGTCAACGCTGCCTTGCCAATGTCCCCAGTTAGCATCCAGTTCAGCAATAATGTCGGACTGCTTTCGGGTCTCTACATTATTGCCATTGAGGGATACCTTGCGATCTGCGAAATAATAAATCTGGCCGATGCTGGCGCGAATAATTTGGTCACCGGTGTTAGGGTTTAGCACTCGGCTGGTTAAGGCGAGGGTGAGCTGATTGGCATCACCAACACGGTCACCGCCTACAAAGCGGTTGTCGCGAAATAACTGGGCAACGCTGAAATTCGGGATGCTGGTGTCAAACAGCGGGCTTGTGCTTTGATTTTTAAACGGCACGTTTAGATAGTATAAGCGAGGTTCGAGGGTCTGTTGTAGACCACTGCCAAGTGGGCGCTCAAAAAACAGTCCGGCATCAACGCTACTGATAGGCAGGTTGCGATTATCAATATTAAGATGGGTTCCGGCTGTGGTGGCGTTGCCCTCGGTGCCAACATCGTATTGCGTGTGGCTGAATTTTATTGCAGGTGTTACAAACCAGGCAGCTCCACTGAGTGGCAGGCTGAAACCGGGGCGCAATGTTAACCGGCTGCCGGTGGTTTTGGTATCGGACTCGTGGGCAAAATCAACATACTCGGAATCGAAGGTAAAGAGTACGGGGCTGTTAGCGACTGCGGTGTCACCGTTGAGGGTTAACTGTGGCAGTCGTTCATAGGGTCGGTTACTGACGACTGACGTTTCATCAATGGTTTTGATATCTTGCAACAGCGCTTTCATGCGCCAGTTATCCAGATCATAATTTAACGTCAGATTGCGATTTAGGTGCGTCTGACTAGTGCTGCCGAGGCTGTTTGAAAAGTCGTTGAAATATTGCGCGTCAGATATATCCTGTAGTTTTGCATTGAATGACAGATTACTGAGAATTTGTGTATGTTGTGTGTAATGGTACTGGTAGCGTTTTGTCCGGCTAATCTCATCGTCATGCAGATAAGCGCCTTTTAATTCACCTCTGCTTGAGTGTGTTAGGAAGCGGTAGTCCGCGCCCAGTTCCAGACCACGGCGCTCCATGATACGCGGTGTTATCACTGCGTCTTGATTGGCGGCGATGTTCCAATATATCGGTGCAGCCAGTTCCAAGCCGCGTGAGGTTGAGCTGCCTATTTCAGGAAATAACAAGCCGCTGCGACGTTTGTCGCTGGTGGGAAACTCTATGTAAGGCGTGTACAAAAAAGGTACGCCCTTGAATCGTATGACAACATTATCGGCACTGCCATATTCATCATCGTGATCCAGTCGAATTTCACTGGCGCTGATTAACCAGTCAGGGTCGAGTAAGTTACAACTGGTGATGCTGGCATCGAGTAAAGTTGAATGATTGGCGGCATTTTTTTTGCCAGCATGCACAGTGCCCGCCAGTCCTTTCATCTTGCTGTCAGGGATAAAAAATTTTACGTTTTTGAATTCGCCGAGTGAGTCGGTATTGCTTTCTTGTGCCTGATTGATACGCACCACACCACTGTCTGCATTCAGTGACATGTTTTGTGTATTGATGTGTACGTTGCCGGAAAAGAATAATTCATCTTTCAGTTTGTCGAAATTTGCATGGTCAGCGGTGATACGAAGCAGATGGCGTTCGATAATGACATCGCCATCCAATGCGGTTGAACCATCTTGACTGGATTTTGTGAAGTCGGCGCTGATATTAGTGTTGCCAATTTTATCTGCGCTAAATACCGGCGGTGCTGCATGTATCGCGGCAGCAGAATCAACAGTTTCACACAGGTTAGTGGTGTCGAATTTTGCCAGAGAGCTGTCAGCCAGTACGCTTTGAGAAGACGAAATTAATAGCAGTAGAATTAAAAGTGGCAGAATTAAAAGCAGCCCGTTAGAGCATGAAATTTTTGGGACTATGCCATATCGAGTGGGCATACAGTTATTTTTTATAGACACAGAGACCACGGAGTACACAGAGCTATCGTTTATGATGTTTAATAGATTCACCAATCTTGATGCTATTGAGCTTTATTAGCAACCCTGTAGTAGTCGTGTTAACTTTAAACACGCTCTGTGACCTCTGTGGTCTCTGTGTCTATCGTGTCCACTTAATGTGGCATAGTCCCAAGTTTTTTCACGGCGGCGAGTTAAAAAATGATGAATTGAATAATAACAATTTTTTTGTGTCGTTAGCTTTGGTAGGGACTAGGGTTTACCAGTAAAAATTCAAGCAGTGCTTTTTGTGCGTGTAAGCGATTTTCAGCTTCATCCCAAACCACGCTCTGCTCGCCGTCGATCACCTCGGCACTGACTTCTTCACCGCGATGTGCGGGTAAGCAATGCATAAATAAAGCGTCGTCATTAGCCAGTTGCATCAGTTCCTGGTTTACCTGAAAGCGGCTAAAGGCTTTTTCACGCACTTTTTGTTCTTCTTCCTGACCCATGCTGGCCCAAACGTCAGTCACAATTAGGTCGCTGTTAGTACAGGCGGCAGTTACATCGGTGCTTATTTCAATATGGTTCTTACATTCGTCAATAAAAGTTTGTTTGGGTTCAAAGCCTTCAGGGCAAGCGATGTTTAATTTAAATTCAAGAAGTTTGGCGGCGCGCATATATGAATGACACATATTGTTACCATCGCCGACCCAAGTTACCGTTTTGCCTTTGATGTCGCCGCGCTGTTCAAAATAAGTTTGCATGTCGGCGAGTAACTGGCAGGGGTGAACGTCGTCGGTTAAGCCGTTGATGACGGGCACCGAGGAATATTGTGCGAGTCGTTCAGCCTTGGCGTGTTCAAAGGTTCTGACCATCAAGCAATCGACCATGCTGGATAAAACGCGGGCACTGTCTTCGATAGGTTCGCCGCGACCTAACTGAGTGTCTCGTGGTGAAAGAAAAATAGCGTGACCACCAAATTGTGCCATGCCGGCTTCAAACGAAACCCGAGTACGGGTTGATGATTTCTCAAAAATCATTGCCAGCACTTTGCCCTTGAGTGGCTGGTAAATTTCACCACGGTGTAACATGGCTTTTAATTCGATAGCGCGTTTAATTAATGCTCTAAATTCATCAGCGTTTAAATCGGTCAGCGTTAAGAAATGCCTGACATTTTTATGGGGTGTGTTCATCTTTTTATTATCGAGTTTGATTGTATCTGTATAGTGTATTCAGGCTGCCGCTTTATTTTCCAAGGTGTCGATAACAAGACCGCTAACCGTATTAACAATATCGTCAGCCTGTTGTTGGTTGATGATTAATGGCGGCAGTAACCGAATGACATTGCCAGCAGTGACATTAATTAGCAGTTGTTGTTGCAGCGCGAGCGTGACTAAATTCGTGCATTCCTGATTGACGCAATTACTGTCCAGCTCTATACCAATCATTAAACCCCGACCGCGAATCTCGCGCACGCCTTCTAATGTCGCTAGTTTGTCTGTCAAAGCATTGATAATGTAGTCGCCCATTGCGTTAGCATTTTCCAACAGCTTTTCTGTTTTAATGGTTTCAATCACCATCGAAGCGGTGGCGCACATTAAAGGGTTGCCGCCAAAGGTGGAGCCATGATTACCTGCTTGTAAAACCGCACCGGCTTTTTCGTTCGCTAGACAGGCGCCAATGGGTACGCCATTACCCAGTGCTTTAGCCAGCGTCATTACATCGGGGCGAATATTACTATGCTCGAAGGCAAACCATTTGCCGGTTCGCGCCATGCCGGTTTGAATTTCATCTAGCATTAACAACCAGTTTTGCTGGTCGCAAATTTCACGCAGTTGCTTCAGGTAATCAGAATCAGGAATTTGTATGCCGCCTTCGCCCTGAATTGGCTCGACCAGAATAGCGACCACGTTATTATTGTTTTCCGCGATATTTTTTATGGCATCAACGTTGTTATAAGGTGCGCGGACAAAACCTTGTACCAGTGGTTCGAAACCGGCCTGCACTTTACGGTTACCGGTGGCGCTGAGTGTTGCCATAGTGCGGCCATGAAAACTGTTTTCCATGACAATAATGGCGGGGTTATCAATGTTGTTGTTATGACCAAACAATCGCGCAATTTTTATAGCAGCTTCATTGGCTTCAGCGCCAGAGTTAGAGAAAAATACACGATCCAAGCCTGAGATTTCACAAAGTTGATCGGCGAGCTGTTGTTGCTTGCCGATGTTATAAAGATTGGATGTATGCAGTAACTTTGCTGCCTGTTCAGAGATGGTTTTTGTAATGGCAGGGTGGGCATGACCCAGGCCGCAGACAGCGATGCCAGACAATGCATCAAGATATTTTTTGCCGTTGCTGTCCCACAGGTAGACACCTTCACCGTGTTCAAACGTGACATCGAGCGGGGCGTAGGTTTTCATCAAATGCTGATTTGTTGTCATGTTTTTTGTTTTGTTCTAAATAGTTGAGATACGGGTAAAATTTGTTGCATAAAAAGCAAAAGCGGTAGCCTTGGCTACCGCTTTAAAGGGCTGATTATACTCGGAGTCTTGTGTAAAGCAACTGTTTGGGCAGAGGTTTCGAATGGGTATTTGATCAGGTAATTTACGATTTTTGTTTACTCTGGCATTGTGGTTCTCGCACCACGGGCGAGGTACTTTTTTTCTACAGCCAAAAAAAGTACCCAAAAAAGACCGCCGCTACGCCTTCGCCCCTGCAAAAAACGCAGGGGTTCCCATTAAACCGGGACTGTTGCCATGCTGTGAAAAAACTCGCAAAGAACACTCAGACAGTTTTCACAGAAAGCCCATGCCAGCAGCCCCACCTTAATGGCTCGCCTAAGGCGGAAGGAAATTCAAAAGAAAAAACCCTTAAAACAGGTCTGCACTTGGTTACACTGACAGAGTATTTTCGGCCATGAACGGACAACCAATAGGTTTATTCCGAATCGTCACTATCAACACATTACAGACCTATAGCCCTGTATGATAGTTCTTTGAAAACGTATCAAAGGCACATTAAAAAAATGTAAATTTACAATCAATTCTCAGCATACCTTTCCAGAAAGAACAAATTAAATACGCTTAATTGCTGTTTTGTATACAAGGTTTCGCTCACGTTTACCAACAGCAACTACAGAAACAACAAGCTGTGAATCACGGACTTCATAAACCAGTCGATAGCCGCTACTACGAAGTTTGATTTTGTAGCAATCTTTCATGCCTGACAATCTGGATGACTCAACACGTGGCTTTATGAGCCTTTCTTCCAGTTTTTTTAAGAATAGTTTCCGAATCGAATTATCCAGTGACTTCCATTCTTTAAGTGCGTCCTTTTTGAATAAAAGCTTGTAGTTCATCCCTGTAACTATTCCCTATAAATCATCCAAGGCAACTGCAATTTCTTTTTGATCTTTTCTTGCTTCAACTATCGCGGCTAATTCAACATCTTCAAGCTTATCCATAAGCGCCTCATAGGCCTCAGCAGGAACACAATAAAAAACCGGTTGATTTCGATTTAAAACTGCCACAGGAAAACCTTCGCCCTGCTCAACAACCGCCATCGGGTTTTTCTTTAATTCTGATATGCTAGTCGTTACATCCGCTAGAACAGTATGAACCATTATCCTTCTCCTTTAAGACCACTTATAGAACCTAATTATAGGTCTCTTTAATAATAAAAGCAATAAAAAAGACCTGTTAACAGGTCTTTTTCGTGCCTTTATTTGGTAAATGCTCGTATCACGCCATGGTAAAAAAATCGTCGTTGCCCTAGCGGGCTGACTCTTTAGAAACATGGGGAAACCTCCCCGCAAGGGGGGTAAAATGGCCCCTCAAAGAATCCATGCCTTAAATAAACATGGCATTCAAATAACCAAAGTATCCAAGCTTATAATAATTATGGGTTAGCACTCTTACGTCTTGCAACACCAACTAAACCTAACAGACCACTACCAAACAACCACACCGCAGCCGGCACAGGCACTACACTCGCGCTAACATCGCCCGACTGAACAGCCCAGGCAAACAAATTGTTAACCTTATCGCCCGCAACCTGGTCGCCAATATCCATATTGAAGAACCACGCGTTATTAGTACCAAACGCTAACTCCGTACCAGACCAGTAGAGATCAGACTGATCAGACTGAACGTTGCTAAAAGGCCCTGGTGCCGCTGCGGTTATGCCATCAACGTTATACAGATGCCCCATTTCACTGCCGGTACAGCCCGTACCAAAACCTTGTAAGGGCAAGCCCGCACCCTGGTTAGATTGCCCACTACATGAAGCATCAGGTTGCAAAGTATCGGGTAGGCGCCAACCCGTCACACCGGCGACATTAAGATTCGCCGCCCAGTCATTGGCATTTTGCCAGGTCATTGCACCGTTGGCATTAGCATCCGCCAGCCAGGTAAGATCAGCGTCGGTATCGTAATACGCCGCTCCGCCCAGCCGTTCTAATAGTGCAGCATCGGCTGCGGTGCTTAAACTCAGGGCAAGAATGCCTGCACTCATACCAACTAATACGCTTTGTTTGTTCATTTTTTTCTCCATTTCTTTACATTAAGGGCGTTTATTTGCTTCAGATTAATTTTAAGCAATAATTACGCCAGACTTACCCCCCCCCCCTAATAACATCAATAGCTTACCGGAGTATTAATTTATAATGATTTACTAAAATGTAATTTTTATCGACAAGGCTAGAGGCCGTTTCAACGGCCGCTTTGGTGGCTTTTATCTTACGTAGGGGTTTTCTTGAAGATCCGTTATGTGGTGAACTGGTTCATACGAAAGCTACACGGTGATAGGCCGAGATGAGTCGTTTTTGCCCGGTCACATTTAATATTCAGATTGTTTTTGATTTTGCTCTTCCATCGCATTAGCCAAGCCATAGCTGTGTTGTCGGTAGCATGAGCTTTCTGTGAAAACTGTCTGAGTGTTCTTTGCGAGTTTTTTCACAGCATGCTGCTGGCAATACAGCAATGGGAACCCCGTTTCTCAGGGGCGCCCAGCGTCGCGACGGCCTTTTCTGGTTACTCTTTTGGGCTGTAGCAAAAGAGTGACTCGCCCGCGGTGCGAATACCGCAAAGCTTAACTAACACACCCATAGTAACTATTGCTCAATCAACCCCTAACTCAAACAAGCCAAGTTAAGCCTAGAAAAATCAGTTGGATCACGAAAGTCCACACAAGCTCTTGATGCACCTAGCAAATTCAAAAACTTGCTCATCACGCTTCTATGCTCCTGCATTTGCGGAATGAAAATAATCCACTGCTACAGAAATACAAAAACATCAACCAATAAAAAAGGCGGTTACTGTTTTAAACAGTAACCGCCTCTTATACGCCATGATTAGTGGCTAAGGGAATGCTTATCCTTACTCTTTATCCCAGACCGTGTGCAAAACCTACCATGCAAAGCAGCATTGGAATCGATAGTGCGGTGTTGATGCGTGATGCCATCAGGGCAACTTTCTTCGCACTGGCAATTGTTTCCGGGCTGTGTTCCTTGCCGTCCAGACCAAGGATTTTCTTCTGGTTTGGCCAAATCAGTACCCAGACGTTAAACAACATGATGGTACCTAACCAAGCACCCAGACCAATAATGTGCATGCCATTTTGGAAGGTGAAAGCGTCAACAATACCGCTCATACCGCCGCCCAGTGTGACTAACGCACTGAGACCGGTAATCCAGGTAACGGCTGCCGCCATACGAAACCACAGCAGTGCCTTCGGTGCTAGATATTTATTGATCGCTGCTGGGCCAGGGCCATCGGTATCAGCCAATGCAGCGCCAACACCAGGAACTTGTATGAAGTTGAAGTAGTACAGCAAGCCGATCCAGACCACGCCAGCCATGACGTGGAACCAAATCATAGCAGAGCCTTTTAGCGCATCCATGCCACCGCCGATACTGAACACGACTGCAATAGCAAGGATAAAACCAATGGCCAAGGTGCCTTTGATTGTCATTAATGGATTCATGATATTCTCCTGAAAATTTTCTTTAGTATTTAATGTTATAAGGGGATGTTATATATAAATGATGTAAATCAGTGATGTAAACGATAGTTATGTCACGGTTACTGACGCACGTTTATGGTTGTTTCGTTGGGGCGCTAACCATAGGGCAGTCGCGTGTATAATGCAACTTTAATTTGCTTGTTTGGTGAAAATATCTTCAATAAAAACAGTCTATTCCGTACCTTTTACAGTGTTATTTTGTTATTTTGTTATTAGGTTACGGTTAATGAAAACGCGGCTAGACATCATCGCGCTCAGTATTTTTGCTAATCGTATTGACGCGATTTGTGGCGAGATGGGCGCTACCCTGCAAAAGTCTGCGTTTTCCCCCAATATTCGTGACCGTCTGGATTACTCCTGTGCCGTTTTTGATGCCAGCGGTGCGCTGTGCGCGCAGGCGGCGCATATCCCAGTGCATTTAGGCAGCATGGCGTTTGCCATGCGCGATGTGGTGGCAGAAATCGACTGGTCAGCGGGGGATATGGTGGTGCTGAATGATCCCTATAAGGGCGGCACGCATCTGCCCGATGTTACACTGATTGCGCCTTTGTTCATTAATAATGATTTGATTGGTTTTGTGGTTAACCGTGCGCATCATGCAGACATTGGCGCTGAAACACCGGGATCTATGCCGCTATCTTCTAAATTATCAGAAGAAGGGTTAATTATTGAGCCAAGCTTTCTGGTGAAAAAAGATGAAATTGATGAGCTCTATTTTGCCGGATTGATGAAGGTCATGCGCAATAAGCAGGAGTCATCCGGAGATTTTATTGCGCAAATTGCCGCCAACCGACGGGGTCTGTTACGCCTTAAAGCCTTAATCATAAAAATGGGTTGCGAGCAGTATCTGGACGGGCTGGTTCAATTAAACGCTTATGCAGCAACATTGGCGAAAAGTAGTGTGCGCGATATTCCGCTGGGTCAGTATGTTTTTAAAGATTATATGGAAGATGACGGTCAGGGAAATATTGATATTGCGATTCAGGCAACAGTGTCTATTCAATCTACGGGTATTACGGTTGATTTTGCCGGCAGTGCGGCGCAGGTGGCAGGAAATATCAACTGCCCGTTATCGGTTACCGCCGCTGCCGTGTATTATGTATTTCGTTGTTTAATGCCACCGCAAACCCCTGCCTGTGCGGGTAGCTTCAGTAATATACAAATAGTGGCACCGGCTAAGTCGGTGGTAAATGCCTGTTATCCGGCGGCTGTCGCGGCGGGTAATGTTGAAACCAGTAGTCGAATTGTTGATGTCATTTTGGGTGCGTTGGCGCAGGCAATACCGCCGCGCATTCCGGCTGCCAGCCACGGCAGTATGAATAATCTGGCAATGGGAAGTGCCGGCGATAATGCGCATCCCGCATGGGATTATTACGAAACAATTGGCGGCGGCATGGGCGCCAGTGGTTTTGCCGAAGGGCTTGACGCAGTGCAGACGCATATGACCAATACCTTAAACACGCCTATAGAAGCGCTGGAAATGAAATATCCGGTGCGAATTAATCGATACCAGATACGAAAACATTCAGCGGGTGCGGGAAAGCGCAAAGGCGGTGAAGGCTTGCTTCGTGAATTTGAATTTTTGGCAGCGGCGCAGGTGACGATACTGTCTGAACGAAGAATTCGCCCGCCCTGGGGACTGCAGGGTGGTGAAGTCGCAGCCACTGGAGAAAATCGTCTGAATGGCGATGTTTTGGAGGGCAAAACCACATTTATGGTTACCGCTGGTGATGTTGTTTGTATCAAGACAGCAGGCGGCGGTGGTTATGGGTAAAGTTGCCAGCGT
>CAZYYW010000030.1:16472-23115 GCA_964651445.1 uncultured Thiotrichaceae bacterium | reverse complement strand
AAAAAAACTAACTCAAACCAACCAACTCAACTTTAAAAACCAAAATCGCATTCGGCGGAATCACACCACCCGCACCGCGCTCACCATAACCCAATTCCGGTGGAATGGTCAGTTTACGCGCACCTCCGATTTTCATTCCGGCAACACCCTGATCCCACCCAGAAATCACCTGACCGCCACCGAGCTTGAAACTAAAGGTTTCATTACGATCATGGCTGGAATCAAATTTAGTACCGTCGGTTAACCAGCCGGTATAATGTACTTCAACGGTTTGCCCGACTATTGCTTCTTCGCCTTCACCGACGATTTGATCTTCAATTTCTAATTCTGACATATGAATAACCCCATATCTTATTTAAAAAAAAAGGGAAGCTGCTTGCTCCCCTTTTTAACGAACTTTAGTCATTACAACTTACTTGTAATATTTAATCATACCTTCTAGAGAAACAGGTGTGATCTTAGAAGCATTACCAGCAGAGCCAAATGACTCGTAACGTGCTTTACAGATCTCTTTCATCGCTGCTGTAGATTCTTTCAGAAATTTACGTGGATCAAAGTTTGATGTGTTTTCTGATAGGTGTTTACGGATAGAACCAGTAGACGCCATGCGCAAGTCAGTATCAATATTAACTTTAGCGACACCATTTTTAATGCCTTCCTGAATTTCAGAAACGGGCACACCGTAAGTTTGCCCCATATCACCACCGTAACTGTTGATAATAGCCAACCACTCCTGAGGAACAGAAGAAGAACCGTGCATTACCAAGTGTGTATTAGGTAGTTTAGCGTGAATCTCTTTAATGCGGTCAATACGCAGGATTTCACCCGTTGGCTCCTGAGTGAATTTGTATGCACCGTGTGAAGTACCGATTGCAATCGCCAATGCATCTACGTTGGTTTGCTCAACAAAGTCAGCCGCTTCATCAACAGATGTTAATAGCAGATCCAGATCAAGTTTACCTTCAGCGCCGTGACCGTCTTCTTCACCCATTTCACCGGTTTCCAACGAACCCAAACAACCCAGCTCGCCTTCAACGGAAACTCCGCCAGCGTGTGCCATTTTCACCACTTCTTTAGTAACGGCTACGTTGTATTCGAATGAAGAAGGTGTTTTCATGTCGGCTTCCAGTGAACCGTCCATCATTACTGAGCTAAAGCCAGACTGGATAGAGCGCAAACAAACCGCTGGCTCAGAACCGTGATCCTGATGCATAACAACAGGGATGTGCGGGTACATTTCAATTGCCGCAGAAATTAGGTGACGCAGGAAGGGTTCCCCTGCATAAGAACGCGCACCGGCAGAACCTTGCATGATGACAGGACTGTTTGTTTCATCAGCCGCTTGCATGATGGCATGCACCTGCTCCATATTGTTAACGTTAAACGCTGGCATGCCATAACCATTTTCAGCAGCATGATCCAGTAATTGTCTCAGTGAAATTAAAGCCATTTTAGCTCTCCTATAAAGTAATCAATCAATTATTCAAAAATAAAAAACAATGCAAAATTCTATCTATATCAAACACCAAAGCAGATCAGTTATGGAACACTGACAATCTTCATTATATTACTGCCGCCTTCATTGCCCAACGAATCTCCGCGGGTAAGCACGATTCGGTCGCCGCTATTGACGATATCCTTACTCTTCAACAGATTAACCACAGCCAACGTTACATCTGCTGGCGACACGTCAGTAAAGTCTGCTCGAACCGGATAAACACCACGGTATAAAGTCACTTTATTGAGCGTACCCAAGCGCGGCGTTAAGGCATATATCGGTATACCTGAGCTTATGCGCGACATCCACAAAACAGTCGCGCCGGACTCTGTCATCGAGGCAATAGCATCCATTTTCAGATGATTCGCGGTATACATGGTTGCCATTGCGATGGCCTCATCTACCCTGCCAAAGACAAGATCTACACGGTGATCTGAAACCAGTGCTGCGCGTTGCTTTTCGGCGTGTTCGCAAATCCGTCCCATGGCGGCAACGGTTTTAGCCGGGTATTTACCGACCGCGGTTTCACCCGATAACATGACCGCATCGGTACCATCAAGCACTGAATTCGCCACATCAAAAACTTCGGCGCGTGTTGGAATCGGGCTATCAATCATTGACTCCATCATCTGTGTGGCTGTGATCACCACTTTATTCATACTGCGTGCTTTTTTGATCAGGCTTTTCTGCAAGGCGGGTAATTCAGCATCTCCCATCTCGACCCCAAGATCACCGCGAGCGACCATAATAACATCGGATGCCTCAATTATTTCATCGATGTTTTTAATGGCTTCTGCGCGTTCCACTTTGGTGACAATACCGGCATCGCTGCCTTCCGCCTGAACCAACTCTCGACACTGAATAACATCTGCTGCTGAACGGGCAAACGATAATGCCATGTAATCGACATTCATGCTTACCGCAGCTTTTAAATCTTCTTTGTCCTTGTCGGTCAAGGCGGGCGCAGAAAGACCACCGCCTTTTAGATTAATACCCTTGTTATTAGATAATTCGCACGTATAAATAACGATGCAGCGAACTTCATCGCCAACAACTTCACTGACTTCAAGTTCAACCCGACCATCATCCAGTAATAACACATCGCCCGCTTTAACGTCCTTCGGCAAATTTTTGTATGCCAGACCAACACGTTCATTCGTGCCTTCATCTTTTCCCAGCGCAACATCCAAAATAAAGGTATCGCCACTGTTCAATTTAACCACGCCGCCTTTAAATTTATGCGTGCGAATCTTCGGCCCTTGTAAATCGGCCAGAATGCCAACGATACGCCCTGATTTCTCACTGCACTCACGAATCAGTTCAACACGCTTGCGCTGCTCCTCATGTGAACCATGAGAAAAATTCAGCCGAAAAACATCAACGCCTGCCTGAATCATTTCTAAAATGACTTCGGGAGAACTTGAACCCGGCCCTAGGGTCGCTACAATTTTGGTTCTGCGCACAGGCTTAACCTTCGGTTAAAAATGAATAGAGAATAATGAATAGCGAGCAATACATTTATCTATTTCTTTGCCGCCGCTTCCAGCATGGCTACCGCCGGCAATGTTTTACCTTCCAAATATTCTAAGAAGGCACCGCCTGCTGTTGAGATATAAGTAACTTTGTCATATATATCGTACTTCTGGATTGCGGCAATGGTATCACCGCCGCCAGCCAAGCTAAAACCAGGGGAATTTGCAATCGCCATGGCAATCGTTTTTGTGCCTTCACCGAATTGGTCAAACTCAAACACGCCAACTGGGCCGTTCCAGATAATGGTGCCAGCATTTTCAATAATATCGGCTAACTCTTTTGCTGAGTTCGGGCCAATATCAAAAATCATGTCGTCATCGGTTACTTCGCTGGCGTCTTTTAATGTTGCTTCTGCATCTTCAGCAAATTCTTTAGCACAAACAACATCTGTTGCAATCGGAATACTTGCACCGCGTGCTTTCATTTTTTCAATCAATGCTTTTGCGGTATCCACCAAGTCTTCTTCATATAAAGATTTACCGACATTATGACCAACAGCCGCGAGGAATGTATTAGCGATACCGCCACCAACAACCATCTGATCAACTTTTTCAGATAAAGATTCTAGCACTGTCAGTTTTGTTGAAACTTTAGAACCACCAACAATCGCCACCATTGGACGCGCTGGCTCAGCCAGTGCTTTAGCCAAGCTATCCAATTCACTCGAAAGTAGAATGCCCGCACAAGCAGTCGCTGCAAATTTGCCTGCGCCGTGTGTAGAAGCCTGTGCACGGTGAGCGGTACCAAAAGCATCCATTACAAATACATCACAAAGAGATGCGTACTTTTTAGATAATGTTTCGTCGTCTTTTTTCTCGCCCGCATTAAATCGAACGTTCTCTAATAACACACACTCACCGGCAGCAACTTCGGGCGCGTTATCTAAATAATCTTTTACTAGGCGAATTTTAGCGCCAAGCTTTTCAGTCATGACTGCAGCAATAGGGGCCATCGAATTTTCATCGTCAACCTTGCCTTCTTCAGGGCGACCACGATGCGACATAACCATAACAGACGCGCCGGCTTTCATGCAGTACTCCACCGTTGGCATGGATGCAGTGATACGCGCATCCGATGTTACCTTGCTATCTTTTACCGGTACGTTAAGGTCAGCACGAATTAAAACGCGCTTACCCGCTAAATCTAAATCAGTCAGCTTGATAAAAGCCATGATAAAACTCCAAAAATTTATTTAATTCTAAAAGAGACCTTTGCACGATACAATCACGAGTAAAAATGTCTAAAACTTCACTGCTTTTCGTTAGAAAACTTGCTAATAGCCAGCTATTATCTGCGTTTCCTGCCTTAATCAGAAAAATTTTAGCCTTTTTTCCTTTCGCGCCTGTATCGTGCAAAGGTCTCAAATACAGTTTGTTAAATTGTTTTCTGTATCTAACCGTTCTTACCGCTGCTTACTTAAATTCAGAAAACGCCATAAATACATCCATGTAGGCTTTGCCGTGGCGTCCTTGCCACGGATATTTCTGAATTTAAGTAAACAGCACTAATCACTCTTGTGAACTTAACAAACAGTACTGCTTTCTTTATTATTTATTAAAACACCAGCCCAGTAAAATTACCGAGCCGTGTTTACTAACTCATTTGTAAGCGAGAGATTTTTTTCGAGAACAAGGCGCGGAAATAATTTGAGACGCGGAGCGTACAATAGTACGTGAGCACTCAAATTAATTCCGCAACGCCGTAATCGGGAAAAAGATCCGCTTACAACTTACTTAGATACGTGTTGGATTAAACGAAGCATGTTACATGTATAACCATACTCATTGTCATACCACGAAACCAATTTCACGAATGTACTATCTAGCGCGATGCCTGCTTCTGAATCGAAGATAGAAGAGAAACCACAACCGCGGAAGTCTGTAGAAACCACTTTCTCATCGGTATAGCCCAAGGTCTTGCTCATGTCACCTGTTTCTGAAGCCGCTTTTAGTTCAGCACAAATTTCTTCGTATGATGCTTCTTTTTCTAACTCAATGGTTAAATCAACAACCGATACATCTGAAGTTGGTACACGGAAAGCCATACCTGTTAATTTTCCGTTAAGCTCAGGAAGAACAATACCAACAGCTTTAGCAGCACCAGTAGAAGACGGGATTATGTTTTCTAAAATACCACGACCACCGCGCCAATCTTTCATTGAAGGGCCGTCAACGGTTTTCTGGGTTGCTGTAGCAGCGTGAACAGTTGTCATCAGACCACGTTTAATGCCCCATTTGTCATTAATGACTTTAGCAATAGGCGCTAAACAGTTTGTTGTACAAGAAGCGGCAGAAACAATTGCCTGGCCTGCGTATTCATTGTGGTTAACACCGTATACAAACATTGGAGTACTGTCTTTAGCTGGTGCACTTTGCATAACTTTTTTCGCGCCAGCATCAATGTGAGCTTGGCAGCTTTCTTCGGTTAGGAAGAAACCAGTACATTCAATAACTAAATCAGCATTGATGTCGCCCCATTTAAGGTCAGCAGGGTTACGCTCTGCAGTTAAACGGATGGTTTTACCGTTAACGATTAAGTTACTACCTTCTACAGAAATTTCACCGTCGAAGTTACCGTGAACAGAGTCATACTTAAGCATGTACGCTAAGTAATCAGCATCCAGTAAGTCGTTAATGCCAACAACTTCTATTTCAGGGAAGTCTTTTGCAATCGCACGAAAAGCCATGCGTCCAATACGGCCAAAACCGTTAATACCGACTTTAATAGTCATAATACTTTCTCCAGATCTTAATTAAAAATAAATAAAAAATAAGTAAAAATTTAGTCCGCGAACAACGCGAAACACGCAAAAAAAAACTATTTTTTGTTTTTAACTTCGCGTATTTCGCGTTCTTCGCGGACTAAAGTTTGTATCTTTTCTTACGCTACGCTATCGATTGTTTTAACAACGTTATCAACAGTGAAACCAAAGTGTTCGAACAACTTAGGCGCTGGTGCAGACTCACCAAATGTTGTCATACCAATTACCGCGCCCTTCATACCAACATATTTCCACCAGCCATCCATGATAGCGGCTTCAACGGCGACACGCGCGGTTACTGCTGCTGGCAATACAGATTCTTTGTAGGCATCATCTTGTGCTTCAAAAACTTCGACACAAGGCATAGAAACAACACGCACTTTCTTAGAAGATGCTGCAGCCGCTTGCATAGCAAGGTCAACTTCCGAACCGGTAGCCATTACGATCACGTCAGGCGTGCCATCGGTATCTTTCAAGATATAGCCACCTTTTGCAATGTTAGCAATCGTTGCGTCATCACGTTTTTGGAACGCTAAAGCTTGACGAGAGAAAATTAACACTGACGGACATTTTGACTCGACAGCACTCTTCCAGCAAACGGCTGTTTCAACTGTGTCACATGGACGCCAAACAGACATGTTAGGAATCATACGCAAGGTTGGAATCTGTTCTACTGCTTGGTGCGTTGGGCCATCTTCACCCAGACCGATAGAGTCATGAGTATAAACAAAGATGGTACGAATTTTCATCAGTGCTGCCATACGCAATGCATTACGCGCGTACTCTGAGAACATCAGGAAGGTTGCGCCGTAAGGCATTAAACCACCGTGCAAGGTTACGCCATTCATAAT
>CAZYYW010000030.1:0-16372 GCA_964651445.1 uncultured Thiotrichaceae bacterium | reverse complement strand
TCACCCGCCATACGACGAGTAAACTCAGCCGCTTCAGCAGGGAAAGCCGCCGCATAAGCCGCAAACTTTTCATCCCATGCAGACTCTGCTGCTTTACCGGCTTCTTTTGCGTCCCAACCAGCATAGATATCGTCCGGCACCACAAATGGCTCGTGACTCCAGCCCAGATTTTCGCGGGTTGCCGCAATTTCGTCAGCACCTAATGCTTCACCGTGGATATGATGGCCACCGCCTTTGTTGGGTGCGCCTTTACCGATAACCGTCTTACAGCAAATCATTGTCGGCTTGTCAGATGCAATGGCTTCTGCAGTGGCTTTTTTGATGGCGTCCGAATCATGGCCGTCAACACCAGCAATTACATGCCAGCCGTAAGCTTCAAAACGCTTCGGTGTGTCATCGATAAACCAGCCATCCACATTACCGTCAATAGAAATATTATTGTCGTCGTAGAAACAAATTAGCTTGCTCAGACCAAAAGAACCCGCCAGAGAACAGGCTTCATGCGAGATGCCTTCCATTAAACAACCATCACCCAGAAACACATAAGTATTGTGATCGACGATAGTGTGGCCGTCTTTATTAAACTGCGCTGCCATGACTTTTTCAGCCAATGCCATACCAACCGCATTACTGATACCCTGACCTAAAGGACCGGTTGTGGTCTCGATGCCGGCGGTATAGCCGTACTCAGGATGCCCTGGTGTTTTAGAGTGCAATTGGCGAAATTTTTTCAGATCTTCAATGCCAAGATCGTAACCTGTCAGGTGCAATACTGAATAAGGCATCATGGAAGCATGGCCGTTAGACATAACAAAACGGTCACGATTAGCCCAATCAGGGTTCGTCGGATTATGTTTCATAAAGTCATTCCAAAGGACTTCAGCGATATCCGCCATGCCCATTGGTGCGCCTGGGTGACCTGAATTTGGGATTTGAACCGCATCCATTGTCAGGGCGCGAATTGCATTTGCTAGCTCATTACGTGAAGGCATTGTGCTCTCCGATTAAGTTTTTGTAACTGAAAAAGCCATCACGCTCAGCTGTTGAAAAGTGCCAACAAGGCATCTGCGAAACGACAAAAATTCTATTTATATCAACGATTAAGACGAAAAGTCTAGCTCGAAAGCGACCCAGTCAGATACATTGAAAGGCGCGTATTTTCACTTAATTTTGCGCAATGAGCAAGCCATACAAAGAGATAGTAAAAAATTTCCCTGATTACGCTCAATTTAGAGCCAGTATAATCTATGATGACACAGTGTCAGCAGGGCAAAAGAAGCCATCGTTTGTAATGCCAGTAAATTGCAACAGTGCCAAACCCTTAAAAATCAGCAACAAGATGCATTATACCCATCAGCCTCAAGCCGTTTTCCACTTAATAGAGCACCCCATGCTTGGAATTTGTGACGCTGGGCCATGCCCGGTTTCCGCCACCTGCAACATAGCATCAAACAGATCACGCTTTACATCTGTGGCTGCCGCCTCTTTGCGCGAAGCATCCAAACGCCCGCGATACTGTAGCTGCATTGCCTTGTTATAGCCAAAAAAATCCGGCGTGCAAACGGCGCCAAATTTCTTCGCCACCTGCTGACTCCCATCAACCACATAAGGAAAGGGGAAGCTAAATTCATCCGCCACTTTCTTCATGTTTGCAAAGGAATCCTCTTCATATTCCGCCGCATCATTCGACATAATGGCAATGCTGTTAACGCCATTTAACATGAGTTCACGGGTATCACGCACTAGGCGGTCGCGTATCGACTTTACATAGGGACAGTGATTGCAGATAAACATTACCAGCAGGCCGTTCTCACCGCGAGCGTTATCCGGCGTCCAGACTTTTCCATCAATGCCGGGCAGGGAAAAATCCACAACGGGCAAATCAAATTCACATACAGGGGTTTCAAGTGATACCATTTTTCTCTCGCTCCAAACTATAATTTAGCTTTAACCAAAGCTCCAAAATTTTATCATTATCGTGAAAATCACGGCTATTTGGCACTATTAGGAGAATACCGTGCCAACTCCGTAACGCTCACCATCTATTTAAGCCTTGAAATCGTAGAATCAATCGCCATTAACTGTTAAAATGGTCGATTGCGTTCGCGCTTATTGATCCACGTCAGACTCTTTGCGCAAGCATCGAGTAGAACGCTGGTGACAG
Organism: uncultured Thiotrichaceae bacterium; assembly: GCA_964651445.1. Classification (GTDB taxonomy): domain Bacteria; phylum Pseudomonadota; class Gammaproteobacteria; order SZUA-229; family SZUA-229. The sequence continues at coordinate 14,208 of CAZYYW010000030.1, read as the reverse complement.
ATGTTACACCAAGACGTAGCAAAACTCAGGTAGCAATAACGCTCGATTTAACAACTTTAAGTAGATATTTAAGCAGGTAATTTTATGGCAGAACCGTTGCAGGAACAAGACAAACAATCACGTCTTAAAATGCTCATAGCCAAGGGCAAAGAGCAGGGTTACCTCACTTACGCTGAAGTAAATGACCATATCCCCGAAGGCATTGTTGACCCTTCACAAATTGAAGACATCATCAACACCATCACTGATATGGGCATACGGGTGCTGGAAACCGCGCCTGATGCTGAATCTCGCGTCCTGACCGATGCCTCGGTCAGCGAAGCTGATGATGAAACCACCGAAGAAGCAGTGGCAGTGCTGGCATCCATCGAAACCGAGTTGGGTCGCACCACGGATCCGGTACGCATGTACATGCGCGAAATGGGCAGTGTCGAGCTACTAACACGCGAAGGCGAAATCGAAATCGCCAAGCGTATTGAGGAAGGTTTAAAGCAAGTGCTGCAAGCGCTGGCAACGAACCCGAATACCGTACTTAATACCATAGAGTGTTGGGAAAAAGTACAAAACGGCGAAATGCGCCTCAATGAGTTGATCGTTGACTTCCACAAAAGTGACGAAGAACTTGATCGCCTTGCTGCGGAGGCCTTACTGCGTGCGGCAAAAGAAGCTGAACTAGCCGCCGCTGGCAAACCTTCACAAAAAGAAACCGTGCCTGATACCGGCCCAGATATCGAAAGAGTTAAAAAGGTCTTTTCTAAAGTCAAACGCGCACATACTCGCTGCGCCAACGTCATTACTAAAAAGGACAACACGCCAGAAGAAATATCGAAAGCACGCGCCGCTATGGCCGCCGCTTTCCTCGATTTTAAATACACACCGATACTGATCACCCGCCTGACACGTGAATTGCACGCCACTATCAACCGTGTACGCAAACTGGAAAGACACATTCTGCATTTGGCCGTCAGCAAAGCACACATGCCACGCAAGATAATGATCACCACTTTCCCGCAGAACGAAGTCAACACCAAGTGGATTGATAAATACTGCAAAGGCCACGAATACTCAGAAAAACTGAAAGAACTGGCACCTGAAATTAAAATCACCCAGCAAAAACTGGCAGTGATCGAAAAAGAATTTGGCCTCACCGTTTCTGACATTAAAGAGATCAATCGTAAAATGTCGATTGGTGAAGCCAAAGCTCGCCGCGCCAAAAAGGAAATGGTGGAAGCCAACCTGCGCCTGGTCATTTCCATCGCCAAGAAATACACCAATCGCGGCTTACAATTCCTCGACTTGATTCAGGAAGGCAACATCGGTCTGATGAAAGCCGTTGATAAGTTTGAATATCGCCGTGGTTACAAATTTTCTACTTACGCCACTTGGTGGATTCGTCAGGCCATTACCCGCTCCATTGCCGACCAGGCGCGCACCATCCGCATCCCGGTACACATGATTGAAACCATCAACAAACTCAATCGTATCTTCCGTCAGATGCTACAAGAAATGGGGCGCGAGCCAACGCCGGAAGAACTCGCCGTAAAAATGGAAATGCCAGAAGACAAAGTGCGTAAAGTACTGAAAATTGCCAAAGAACCCATCTCCATGGAAACCCCCATTGGTGATGACGAAGATTCGCATCTGGGCGACTTCATCGAAGACACCAATATCGTCGCCCCGATGGAATCCGCTACCGGTGAATCACTGCGCGAATCAACCCGCGACATACTCACCACACTGACCGCACGCGAAGCAAAAGTGTTATGCATGCGTTTTGGCATCGACATGAACACCGACCACACACTGGAAGAAGTTGGCAAACAGTTTGATGTCACCCGCGAACGCATCCGCCAGATCGAAGCCAAAGCCCTGCGCAAACTTCGCCACCCCAGTCGCGCAGAAAACCTGCGCAGCTTCCTCGGTGACGGCGAAGAGTAAAAAAACCTGCTGACAGCCTAAGCAAAGCTATATAGAATATGCCGATCTTCACTGAAACAAGGAACATCTTGATCCTGTGAAGCGGCGAATTCTGTTTCAAACCGTTCTTGTAGAGCGTGATGCAATATCACACGCAGGATCAGGGTATTTAAGGCGGCTAGCCAAATGCTCGAGGGTTACAATACCCATAAAAATTGAACAACTCTATTTATAGGGCCTGTAGCTCAGCTGGTTAGAGCATCCGACTCATAATCGGCAGGTCGAAGGTTCGAGTCCTTCCAGGCCCACCATTTTTACCCTTTTCAACACTGCAAGTTGCAGAATAACATTCTGCTTAATGATGGCGAAAATTCGCATATCATGCAGGCTGCAGCCGTGTTTGATTAATCTGTACCTATTAGAGCCGTTAGCCTACCAGCAGAGACGTATACGCATAATATATACGGAATATATGAACAATCTTAAATTAACTTTCGGGAATACCCATGGTTCACCCAATTATCGAGAATCTTCTTTGGCGGCATTCCACCAAAAGATATGATGCGGCAAGAAAAATTCCTGAAGCCGATCTTGACGTGCTGTTTGAGGCGATGCGCCTTTCTGCATCATCCATTAATTCTCAGCCATGGAAATTTGTAGTCATTGAAAGCAAAGAAGCAAGAGAGCGTATGGCCAAAACGTTTGCTCGGAAAAATCAATACAATCAGCCTCATGTTTTCGACTGCTCACAAATGATTCTGTTTGCGTACAACCCACGTTACAGCCGTGATGACTATGCCAAAGTAGTGGATAAAGGCATTGAAGACAAACGAGTCAAAGCTGAAGACCGAGACAGCGCCTTTGCCGTCTTTACGTTTGCTGAGCTTAATACCGATGAAGCGGGTGACACCAGCAGCTGGACAAAAGCGCAAACCTATCTTGCTCTTGGAAACACACTACACACCTTAGCGCGTCTCAAAATAGACTCAACGCCTATGGAAGGCATTGATACTGATTTAGTGAACGAAGCGTTTAAAAAGGAACTTGACGGCCATCAATGCGATGTCGCTTTGGCTATTGGTTACCATCACCCTGAGGAAGACTTTAATTCAAAACTCCCTAAGTCACGACATCGCTTAGAAAACATTTTAGTGCGAATATAAGTAAAACTCGTGGGTATGTAGTTATGCCGACAAAACCATCAAACTGTTATATAATTTACCGCTAGGGTTACAATGACCACAGACAATGTAGAGCCTCAGACCACGCAGCCCAGCATTCTTTCTTTTGTGAAAGACCTGCCAAATCTGTGTTCGCTTGCCGGGCTGGCTTGCACCCTGTTAGCCATTTACTACAGTATTTTGGGTATTTATGCCGCAGCAATGATCGGCATGATCTGGGCGGTTGCCTTTGACTGGGCAGACGGCCTTATCGCAAGAAGAATAAAAGGTCGAACCGGTAACGACCGAGCCTTTGGTGGACAACTGGACGTTTTAATCGACATCATTAGTTATGGTGTTGCGCCATCGATTCTTCTGTTGAGCTACGGGCAATTTGAACCACTATTTTTAGTTGGCGCTTTTTTAATGTTGGCAGCCAGCGCAATACGATTGAGCTATTTTAGTACTTTTGGTCTTGCCGGTGGAACCAAATACACCGGCTTGGCTCTAGACAACAACAGTATAATCCTCGTTTCCGTTTTTTTATTGGAAGGCGTTTTTAGCAGCGGTGTTTTTACTGTTATTCTGTACGCTAGCTGTCTTACCCTAGCTGCTTTGAATGTGTCACAAATCAAAACACCAAAGCTGTCTGGAAACCCCTTCAACGTTTACATCTTGGCTGTTTATACTCTGGGGATAACCGCTATCTATAGCTGGAAACTTCTATAGAAAACAACGAGCATAACCAAGTGGCATATTTCGAGAGAGTCCTTTGCACGATAGGTTCACGATAATTACTTTGACATAAGAGATAAATAACATAATGGTTGTATATACAGTTGGTACTTTTGATTTATTGCATGTAGGGCACCTCGCTTTACTGGAATACTGTAAGACACTCGGCGACACAGTCGCAGTAGGTGTTGCTTCAGATGAGGTAGTCATGCTGTATAAACCGAATATCCCCGCCATTCCTCTCGATCAACGAATTGAAATGCTTCAAGCATTATCTTGCGTCGATATTGTTATGCCCTACCATGAACTCGACTATTTAACTGTGTGCAAGGAAGTAAAAGCAGATATTTTTGTTATTGGTGAAGACTGGGGAAGGAAACCGCATAACAAAGGCGTCGAAGATTATATGAAAGAACAAGGCAGAAAAGTTGTTCAAGTTCAATATAATCCAAGAACATCCTCCACCGAAATAAGGCAGACTGTAATCTCAATCAATAAAACGGGTAAAAGAAATTAGTTTTATGGCGCAGCAATAAATATTCATAAAAAACCGTCATAGCCAACGCTAAACTGAAACAGCACGCTACATTTGCTCGCAACAATCTCTAAAAAAATTCAAACATTGTACTCAGGGAATTAGCTCTTTAATTTGCAGCAGCACTTCTTCAGGCGACTCATACGCCAGTGCAAGCACATGCTCTGTCGCTGGATGATGCAAGTGAAATTGCCAGTTTCTGTTATCAGCAGATTTTTTTTTACGAAACAACTTTACGCTTAAATCTTGTTTGTTTACATCGAAATAAAATTCTTTAGAAGATCCCGAAAGCCCGCTGCCTAACGCTTTTACATAAGCCTCTCTTAATGTCCACAAGGCGTAAAACTTTTGTTCGATATTCTGCTGATTTAATCCCGCCCGTTCTTCCTCGGCAAACATGCGTTGCGCCACTGCCTGTAAATTATTGTTTCTTGATTGATGCTCGACATCAATACCGCACTCTCGGTTCGCGGTAATCACACAGGCAGACAGGCCATCGGTATGACTGAGGTTAAAATAGATTTCCGGCAGTTTATGCGCCGAAGACAAGCTCGGCTTGCCTTGATGATTAGCAGAAAATTGCCAGCGCGCAGGCAAAACATCAAAATATTGTGACAAGGCGTAGCGTAACAACGCATGCGAAACAAGATAACTGTGCCGGTCTTTTTCAAAATGAAAACGCTGATAACGTTCTTGTTCTTGATCTGACAACACTGCTTTATATGTCGCCAGTTTTTTCTTGTCCCGTATATCCAAGGGTAAGCAGTACCAGACGTGCACCTGCGAATGTAGTTGGGCGCATAAGTTTGCAGCAAGAGATTTAGTAGTAGGGGAAGTGTCGCTCATACAACTTAACTTTATCCGTTGCCGTTGCTAATCATCAATACCAATGTCAATACCAGCATCAACAATCAACATCAGTCCTTCAGTAACTGGGCAATGGTTTCGCCATAGAAAGTTTTCGCCACATCCCAACTGCCGGGGTTGATAGCATCAACTATGTCTGCATAAACAATCATCGGGCTTAGGCCATCTGTATTATTATCACCCGCATAACTTGGCGACCAAAAGCTTCTATACATGCATATTTCTCCCTCGGAATCTTCTCGTAATCCGCAAGCTTCGGCAAAATCTCGCTGCTTCACTTCTGATGAAAAATACAGGCTGATAGTTTCTGGCGTCATAAACGGTGTCGATTTTGCAATCACAATTTCGCCGCCCCACAGACCGTGAAAAGGTATCGGATCTGCTTGTTTCCACCAATTTTCACCCTCGCTGGTATGCTCACTTGTATAACAGGCAAGAATTTGTTTTGGCCGTAATTTTTCCAGATAACCATCGACCCAGCGTTCATACAAGCGTTTTTTATTGACCAGTCGCCGCTCGCCTTCGTCCAATATGTAACCTGAGGCATATAAGTCATCAAACACCGGGCCAACGCTACCGAGTGCAATATTGATTTTATTGGAAATATCACGGTAGGAAGCATGCAAGAATTGCGGCTGATTAAAGAGCGCAAAAATCAGCTTTAAACCCGCAGAATTAAATGCCCGACCACGTTTGCGCTTGCTGCGTAAATGGGACGACTTTTTACCCTTTACAGATACAGTAAAAAATGTATTTTTCAGTGATGCATTACCCGCGCAATCAACAAATGCAATGCCACGTCGGCGAAATTTCTCAGCCATTACCGGGTTAACAAAATCGGCAAACAAAATTGCCGGTGACGGTAGCGCCTTTAGCTGCGCTATCAAAGCATTAATCTCTTTTTGCGGCGCCCAGGGCTGCACCAGCACGGTGTAAGTTAGTGCAGACTGATAAGCACTGATGGTTGCCAGCCCATCATTATTGAGTCCCTGCCCAGCAACGCTAAACGCAGCATCAGAGGCGGCAGGTGACTGCACTGCCACCAAAACATTTAACTGATTTAACGCCTGCAGTAATATTATTTTTTTTTCCACCTGCCCACCCTCAACCGTCTATTTCTATTTGTTCATAATTATTGAACAAATCCTAACACATTAATGCACATGATTTTTTATTTATCTGATGTCTTTGCACGATAGGGTGAAAAATGATTTGAACAAAGACGTAAACGCGAAGTCAGCAAATGAAGCTATACAAACTATTTATTTGTTTCCGCGACCATTGCGGCATAACGCAGACTGTCACGCAATTTTTTTATTTCTTCGTCCAAAGCATCTTGCGGGCATAATAAGGGGGTTGTTGGGCGCAGTGCTCGGCCATGAATTTTTTGAAATTCTGACTCGATTTGCGCCACCAACTGCTGTACTTTTTCTTCTGGGTAATCCGCTAATTCCAACTGACTCAAAAGCGCCTTATTAAAATCAAACGGGTAACGATTAAAACGGTCGGCATAGGTTTCTACCAGTGTCCAGAAGAAAGGCCGAACTTTGCTGATTTCGAGATGCTTATCATTGAGCATTCGACCGGCAATTTCACCAAGCGCAGTCAGATCAGTAGGGTACACTTTAACCCCACGGCCTTTGCTGAATTTATCAGCCGCGTTCAGAACGGTACAATTGTACTTTTGAATTTTCAATGTTTTTATTATTACCCAAAACCTGCAAGCACTTGCAGGTTTTAAGTATTACTTTTACGGACTTATCGAAACACGTTACAACAACAAAAAAATCTCTTGTGCCTCCCCATTAAACGGCTATTGTCGATAATAATCAAGCTTTAGCCTTGCCCAATATGAAATAAGCCTGAATCAGAGACGTATTTCAGATTGGAATAAGGCACACGCTATCAATTGCACCTGCAAACCGATAAGATTCAACAGCTAGACGCGCTAAAAAAGTGTCAGAATCCTTAACACTTTAGAGTTTTCTAGAACCCAGTTTTTAGCTAAAGCATTGAATTTAAAGAACTATTTTTACCTTGCACGATCCTTGCATAATCAATAATTTAGCGCACTTATCATTACAATCTTTACAACCACTGCGCACTAGGTCAGCAACCTGTCTGCGCCAAACTGACAAATCCCATAAACAGGAAAAACTTCAAACGGATGAGTGTTTTTAGCAATAAACAATAAATGAATGCAACAGTAAAACAAATTTTACAGAAGTCCGATGTCGATAAGCTGCCCAGCTTGCCGCATGTTTTACTTCGGCTGCTTGAAATTTGTCACGATGAAAGTATATCTTTCACTGATCTGGCAAACATCTTGCGTAAAGATCCGGCATTGTTTCTGCGCGTTCATTCTGTATGCCATCGCCATTATTGTGGTATGAATAATCAGCCGCAGCCTGGCTCTCAGGAAAACATCGAACATTCTCTCCAGCAGCTTGGCGTTAATACCATTAAAAGCATTGCTGTTACCGCCACCGTACAACAGTTTTTTTCTCGCACCAGTGTGGAGCGCACAAATTTTTTAAAGCAACATTGGCAGTACTCACTGCATTGCGCCAATGTTGCACAGTCCATTGCCAAACTATGCCATTACAGCAATCTTGCTGAGGCATACACCACGGGCTTATCGCATAAAATGGGGCAGCTTGTGCTGGAGGCCGCCTATCCTGAAAAATACGCCAGCACCTTTGCACAGTTAAGCGAAGATGAAACACTGCTTAAACTGGAGATGGACGAATTTAACTGTAGCCACCAGCAAGTTGGCGCTCAGCTATTAAAAAATCACGGTGCCAACAGCTTTGTCTATGACGCTGTCTTATACCACAGCGAAAATGTCGACGACCTTCTTGACGCGCACCCGCTGGTTAAAATAATCAAAGTAGCCAACATGCTAACCAACCGCCTTTTCAATCCGGAAGATAAGCAGGTTTTTGATGCCGCTGAAACACTGTTAGGCTTAGACAAAGCATTATTACTGGAGATGCTAGAAAAATCACAGATACAGCTAACAAACACCGCCGCCGCACTTGAAATTGACTTTATAGTTGATGGTATGGACGACGAAACTGCCCGCCAGCAAAGTGCCGGTGATGAATTCAAGCAAGTGCAGTTAGCCGAGCAAGTAAGAAATATTGCACTGCTCGATGGTGTGCATCAGCATCTTTCTCGCAGCGTTGAATCGGGCGACAATAATAAGCAATTACTGGAGATTATCAGTCAGCACCTTGGCATTTTATTCGGCATTAATCACTGCATCTTATTTTTATATGATGCTGCCAATGATAGTCTGAATGCTATTTCTGCCAACCATCAACCGCCTCAGCTTGCCGATATTGTTATTCCTCTCAAAGCAGACCGAAGCCTGCTCACTGATGCCCTACTGAACAAGCAGGCGACTCACTCTTTTGCCGAGCAAGCCGCGGATGATAGTATCAACAAACTTTCCATCATCGACCGTCAACTAATTGGTTTTACTGAACAGGCAGGCATCATCTGCCTACCGATGATGATGAATAATGCGGCTATCGGCACGCTGGTATTGGGGGTCGAAAAAACACAGTATGAAACCCTGTGGAAACAACTTTCACTGTTAATGCGCTTTGTTAACGAAGTGGCACACACCATTAGCGCCAATAACTCAAGCGGGCGATCATCGTCCAGCGACCACGAACAAACCGAGATACTTCAGCATAAAATTCGTGAAGCTTTGCACGAAGTACGAAACCCGCTAAGTATCATGAATAACTATCTCGGTGTGCTCGGTTACAAGTTGGAAGATGACAAGCCCGCTCAGGAAGATGTGCAGACTATTAAAGCCGAAATCGAACGCATCAGCCACATCCTTAACCGCCTCACAGAGCAAGAAAGTCCGACAGAGAGAACAATGCCGGTCGATATCAATGCCATCATTGCTGACCTCACACACGTCTTCCAGACATCCTTGTTCGCCAACAAAAACATTCAAATTTCCCTTGATCTGGATGAACGTATTTCCACCCTGCAAAGCAATACCAATGCCTTAAAACAAATTTACATCAACCTGATTACAAACGCCGTTGAGGCACTGCCTGCAAACGGCCAACTTATGGTCTACACTCAAGATTATGTCAATGTTGACGGTAAACAGCACATCGAACTATCAGTCGCCGATGACGGGCCAGGAATTGATACCGACATCCTGCCCCTGCTGTTTTCACCAGTCGATTCCACCAAGGGTGGCGATCACGCAGGATTAGGACTGACCATCGTCAAAAATCTTGTCAATGAGTTACATGGATCCATCAGTTGCAGAAGCAGTGATAAAGGCACCAGTTTTCATATATTGCTGCCTAAGTAACTGAAAAAATGAAACTAAACGCACACTCTGGAACGTGCTAATTAAAACAATAATGTAAAAGTCAGGCTACTTTTACGCAGCAGAGTGAAATATGAGCATAAATGAGCAAAAGATTCTCGTTGTAGACGACGACCCCGTTGTCCTTAAAAGTTTAAAAGATTTACTTGCCATCCGAGGCTTTAACCCGAGCACTGCCATCGGTGGTCAGGAAGCTATTTGTCAGCTCAGCCAGAATAAGTACGACCTGATATTGCTTGATCTACACATGCCCTATGTTAATGGCCACGATGTCATGGAACATATCAATGCCAATAACATTGACACCTCCATTATTATTGTCAGCGGCGAAACTTCATTTGAAGCGGCGAAAAATGCCTGCTCTCAAGGTGCATATGATTTTCTGCGTAAACCCTATGCCACCGACGAACTCATTATTACCATCAGTAACGCCTTAAAAGAAAAACGCCTGCAAAAACAAAACCATTTTATGCAGCAGCAACTTTCCGAATCCGAACGCTTGCACCGCTACATCGTCAATACCTCACCCGACATTATTTACATACTCGATCATGATGGGCACTTCACCTTTATTAACGAACGCATCGAGAGCCTGCTTGGTTTCAGCAAAGAAGAAATTGTCGGCAAGCATTATTCTTTTCTGGTACACCACGATGACATGGAGCAGGCAAAATATGTCTTTAATGAACGGCGTATTGGCACTCGCGCGGCAAAAAACATCGAACTACGTTTGAAATGCAAAGACGACGGCAAATCTCGCCACTTTAATAATCGCACCTTGCCCATTGAACTCAGTGCGATGGGCATGTACACCGCAGATGACGAAATTAATAACAGTTATACCGGCACCTATGGTGTGGCACGTGATGTCACCGAACGCAAAATTGCTGAAGACACCATCAACTTTCAGGCCTACCACGATCTGCTCACCAAATTACCCAACCGCGCACTGTTGCGTGACCGGCTCAGTCTTGCGATTAGCCAGGCGAAACGCGATGATGAAAAGCTGGCTGTCATGTTCCTCGACCTTGATCGTTTTAAAAACATCAACGATAGTCTGGGGCATATGATAGGTGACGAGTTATTACAGCAAGTTAGCATACGACTAAAAGAATGCATCCGCGCCGCCGACACGCTGGCACGTTTTGGTGGTGATGAATTCACCTTGATGCTGCCCAAGTTACAAAATGGTCAGGCAGATGCTACCAAGCTTGCTAAAAAAATTACTGAAACCTTAAAAGAACCCTTTATTGTGGATGGCCACGAGCTTTATGTCAGCGCCAGCATTGGCATCGCTTTGTACCCACAGGACGGCAAAGATATGGATAGCCTGATCAAAAATGCTGACGTTGCCATGTACCACGTCAAAGGTCAGGGTAAAAACGGTTACAAATTTTATTCCAACGAAATGAACCTACCGTACATTGAAAAACTTTCCATGGATACGGGGATACACAAAGCGTTGGACAACGACGAGTTTAATCTTGTCTATCAACCTCAAGTCAATCTACGAACCGGTGAAATCGTCGGCGTTGAAGCATTACTGCGTTGGGAACACCCAGAGCACGGCCCTGTCTCGCCATCTGAATTCATCCCCTTTGCCGAAGAAAGTGGTCTGATCATTGATATCGGCAACTGGGTGCTAAAAACCGCCTGCGCCGAACTTAGCCGATGGCGTAACGCTGGGCTGCCTGAAATACGCATGTCAGTCAACATTTCTTCGCGGCAACTGGCAGAAGATGACATCGTTAGTTACATCATTCGCACCTTAAAAGATTACAACGTACCCGGTCACTGCCTGGAACTGGAAATAACCGAACATGCCATTATGAGCGACATGGACAGTGTTATTCGCAAACTCAAAGAATTAAGCGCACACAAGATAACCGTTGCCATTGATGACTTTGGTACCGGTTATTCGTCATTAAGTTATCTGCACAAACTGCCCATCCAGACACTTAAAATCGACCGCACTTTTCTCAAAGAAAGCCGTATTAACAAAGGCGATAACACCATCATCAACACCATTGTGGCGATGGCAAAAGGTCTTAGCCTGAACGTCGTCGCAGAAGGCGTTGAAACACAGGCGCAGCTGGAGTACTTACGCTCCATTGATTGCAGCGAAGCCCAGGGCTTCTTATTTGGCAAACCGCTACCACCGGATGTGATTGCACAACTATTAATTCAGGAGCCCTACGCCACGCCTGAAAGCCGCGACAGCTCGGCAAAAGGCACACATTGGCACCATTAAAACCAGGTCGGTAGTTGGCCTGCTTCTTATGGCTGCGTTTCTTATGCGCCTGCTGACAAGGATACCCTCACAAATCCGGCCGCAAGCTCGCTGCCGGATCGACTTCCAAATTTTTCCAACTATCATGCTGTGATAACAGAGCTAACGCTTGCGCCAATAATTCTTTACCGGGTGACATTCGATGCCAGGTTGAAGCACCCGAAGGATGCGGCAAAGGTATCAGCTCAACATCGACACCGTTGACCGACAACTCAAATTTTTTACCAATAACATCCACCAGTTTATTCACCGTTAGATACTGTGAAATAGCGAGCTTACCGACAGGCACTATCAGCTTGGGCTGTAATAGCTCAAGCTCTTTATTCAACCACTGCGAGCACATCTCTACCTCTTTTTTATCAGGCACACGATCACCGCCTTTCGGGTTCTTGCCAGGAAAACAACGGCACACTGCTGTCATATAAACCTGCCGCCTGAAATCAGGCTCGTACACACCTATTGAGGCAAACCATTTAAACAGGGTTTTACCCGCGGTCCAGGCGAAAGGTTTACCCAAAACACCTTCTTTATCACCCGGTGCCTGCCCCACCAGTAAAATCTCCGACAATATCGTTTGCCCTAAGATTACCGGTGGTATCATTTTCGGGCATAAGCGACAAGCACTCAGTGCTTGTTGATGCTTTTTAATCAATGCAAGTTTATTCACTAATAACTCAAAAACCAAAAAACCAAAAAATAAAAGATACAATTCATAATCTAAATCATTATAAAATAAATCAAAGTACACTATTCTAACGCAAACAAACCTCGAATCAGAGCCATGAAAAAAATACAGAAATTATTAAGTCTTTTAGTATTTTGCAGCTTACCGGCACAGGCAGACGTTATGCTGCTTATTCATGGCTATCTAGGTGATGCTTTATCTTGGGAAAAATCCGGCATAAATGAAGAATTAGACCAACGTGGCTGGGCACGTGCCGGCATGTTTCAAGGCACACCACAAGGTCCAAAACTATTTATCACCGATAGCAATAACGCAAAAAACGTGGTTTATGTCGCCGCACTACCCTCACAAGCCCCGGTGATGATGCAGGCTGACGTGCTAAAAAATATCATTGATACCATCCAGCAAAGACACAAAGATAAAAAAATATTACTGGTTGGGCATTCTGCTGGCGGCGTCGTTGCGCGCATGGCACTTATTCGCCACCAGATGAAAAATATAAAAGCCCTGATTACCATCGCTTCGCCACACATTGGCACCGGCCGCGCCGACCAAGCACTGGACATTACCGCCAATCATGGCCCTTTTAACATGGTGAAAAGCTTTGTTGGTGGTCGTGGTTACCAGGCGTTAAAAGATTCGCGCGGCTTAATGGTTGATTTGCGACACCCGCAACCGGGCAATATGCTTTACTGGCTTAACAGTCAGCCGCATCCTGATATTCAATATGCGTCGATTATTCGTTTGAATAATGACGGCAATACCGGTGACGATTTTGTGCCAGGATTCAGCCAGAACATGAACAATGTGCCTGCGCTGCAAGGGCGCTCGGCAACCTTCACCGTAGCCGCGTCACATTACCTGATAAGACAGGACGCGGAGACTATCATTTATATGATCCAGCGCTTTTAGCCTTTTGCTGAACCTTTTTCTGAACATGGCACACTAAGTCTGTCAGACTCCTAAGCACACAAAAAACTGACAAAGTCTGGCATTTACGTTAAATTCCACCCCATATTTTCAACTACAAAAGAACCTCGCCATGAAACTCAAAAATCTTTTACTCAGCATCGCTGCAATTGCCCTAAGTTTTCAGATTCAACTTGCCCACGCTGTCAATCCGGCTGCCGACCCAACTGCCAGCACGGTTACCAATCCAAAGGTTAAAATGGAGACCAGCAAAGGCACCATGATTATCGAACTTTACCCGGACAAAGCGCCGCTTAGCGTTGCCAACTTCCTGCGTTATGTCAACGATGGTGCTTATGACGGTACTATTTACCACCGTGTTATCAAAGGCTTTATGAATCAAGGTGGCGGCTTTAGCGCTGACTATAAAAAAACCAAAACCCGCGATCCGATTACGAATGAAGCTGATAATGGTCTGAAAAATCTGAAGTACACCATTGCCATGGCGCGCACCGGCAGTCCACATTCTGCCACCAATCAGTTTTTTATAAACACCAATGATAACTACTCACTCGACCATACCGGCAAATCAATGCGCGGCTGGGGTTATACCGTCTTTGGCAAAGTCATCGAAGGACAAAACATCGTCGGTGCAATATCCCGCGTAGCAACAGGCGCGGGTGGCCCATTTTCTAAAGATGTGCCACGAACACCGATTATTATCCAGAAAGTAACCGAGATAAA
>CAZYYW010000029.1:2080-24666 GCA_964651445.1 uncultured Thiotrichaceae bacterium | reverse complement strand
AATTTTCGGTGCCAATTAACCCCTAAAGTGGGTCAGTTTTGCATGCTTATTAACAGTTGACTCAAGATAATCACACAGTACTAATCTACTGCCCTTTAAGAGTGTCCGTTGATGCTTTTGCAAAAGTTATTATTGATCTGCATAAACGGGGGGCATTGGAATCAGTGTTATCAGTTCCGGAGCAAAAGTTAGAGTTAGCAAAAGTTCTTGGGAGTGAGTGGTTGGGTGCAGATCATCCTATTGTGGAATGCTTGAATATAGGCGTTGCTGTGCATCATGGTGCCTTGCCAACACCTTTTAGAAAAGAAATAGAAAAATTACTAAGGGAAGGCGTTTTAAAGATTACAGTTTCTTCTCCTACTTTAGCTCAAGGGCTTAATCTGGCAGCAACAGCCGTTATTATTTATTCGTTGACACGAAATAGAAAAAGAATAGATGCTTCAGAGTTTAAAAATGTTGTAGGCAGAGCAGGAAGAGCCTTTGTAGACACGCATGGTTTGGTTCTTCATCCAATATTTGATAATCATCATCACCGCCAAGAAGAGTGGCGTGAATTGGTCGAAGATGCTGATGCTCGGAATATGGAAAGTGGGCTTATTAGGTTAGTTGCATCATTTTTAAGTAGATTGGCGACCAGTCTACAGATGGATCTAGCCCATGTTACTGAATATGTTGTTAACAATGCTGCTGTTTGGCAATTTCCATTGATTGAAGGTGAAACTGATGCTCAAGTTGATGAGCAGAGAGCTACTTGGAATAATCATTTAGTAAGCTTGGATACTGCGTTACTAAGTTTGCTAGGAGATGAGGAGATATCAATAGATGAAATTCCTGATGCGCTTGACTTAATTCTCCAATCCTCATTGTGGCAACGTCGTTTAAATCGCTATCCAGAAGCAGCTCAGGTTAGCTGTAATTCAATCTTGGTACAACGTGGTAGATATATATGGAATTCAACCACTGCGTTTCAACGAAAAGGATATTTTTTGGCAGGTGTTGGCTTAGAAACGGGGCAACGTCTTGATGCAATATCACAACAGGCGAATGTATTGTTAATAAATGCAAATGGATACATATTAGCCAATAGTCAGGAATTAGCTATACAGACAATAACGAGTTTAGCTGAATTACTGTTTGACACACTCCCGTTTGTGCCTCGTGTATTACCAGTAGACTGGCAAGATATTTTAGAGGCTTGGCTAAAAGGGGAAATGTTAACTGAAGGGGCCTTTTCAGATATCGATGAGGCTCTTAAATTTATTGAAGAGGGTTTAATTTACCGACTACCCTGGGGGATGGAAGCAATAAGAGTGCGTGCTCTGGCGAATGAAGAAGAAATTGTAGATGGCACAACAATTGATGATTATGAGCTTGGACTTGTCGTACCGGCTGTCGAAAATGGTACTCTCAATAGAAGTGCTGCAATGCTAATGCAAGCGGGCTTTAATTCTAGGCAGGCAGCAATATATGCCGTTAATTCTACAGATGCTACATTTTCAACAGGTAGAGAGTTTAAAGCTTGGCTAAGTTCTGATTTGGTAAATCAACACACCCTTTCAGCAATATGGCCGACTCCAGCGACAGCCACGTTGTGGCAGGCTTTTTTATCTGAATATCAACCCACCTCGGAAACAACCTGGGGAAATGAAAACGATCAAACGCCTGTAAATTGGATTCTAAATCATAACCCGCATATGGGGGCGGTTGTTAAATTATGGAATGGTGAGGTAGGGCCTACAAATGTAATTTCTTCTGACGGTGAGAAAATAGGAGTACTACCTATTCGCTATAACCTACTTAGTAGTGGTGTTTACTCCTCGGTTGTGGCTGAAAACCATGGCACTCTTGAGGTGTCTTATTGGGGCACAGGAAGCGCTCCTTTTGAACATGCTGATCTAGGTTCTCCACAAATATAAGTCTTCAATACGATTAAACGCCTCAAATGTCGCATTTCAAACAAATATTTTTTTTCAGATAGCTAATTAGCACCGTTTTTTTCCATGCAAAACGACTTATCTCTATATGAGTTATGAATATTGACAATAGACCATATTCATAACTCATTAAGCAACCTATGAGATAGGTTCATTAAATCACTCTGGAGAATTTAGTTATGGTAATTAGTTTAGTTTGTTCAGCCGATGATGTTGTTTCTATTATGGGGCATAAAAAAAATAAGGTTAATGGTAGGAGTATATATGTGTACTCCTCTATAGATGTGAATGGAAAAGTTCATGATTCAGTAGACGTCCCATTGTTAACAAAGAATCATAGTTATCGGTTACTGTATCAATTTAATGATGCGTTAAGAAATGCAGGTGTAAAGGAACATTGTAGAATAACTGCAAATTTAGATAACATATTTAATACAATAAATTATTGAGCAAGGATATTGCGGACTATTGAATAGTATGGCTTTACATTTCATCGGTTTGCCTACGAACCGAGTGGTCGACTATTCGATTCGTAGAGAGGTTGAGCATAACGTTGGTCATCATGTTTAGGTGAATTAACCCATGAATTTGTAGGGCGGAGTCATAATGAACAAGGTTATAGACTTGATTTAGGTGTTTGAACTACTACAGCTCAGACGACTTATTACTGTCTAGATTAAGTAGCCAGTAGTCATCCCATACCGGTTTAACATAAACAGCTTTTTTGCCACAGCCATTTACCCCGTACGAATTAATGTGTCCACCATCATTTCTAGAAAGTTCAATTGGCTCAATTTGAGTCTCTGGGCAGCTCAAATCGAAGCTAGCACGCTTTAGAACGCTCGACTTAGATTCATCGTCATCTACACAGCTTGATAACAAAAATACAGATATAACTATCAACAACGCCTTCATATATTGCTCCTGTTATTTTTAGGGGAGATTACACTCAATATGAAAAATTTAAGAAACGTATATTAGGATAAATTTTACTGTTAGTTTAAACCGGGTTTAAGCTAAATAAGTTAATTGAACGTTTAACTAATAATTATATCGTGAGAATCATGATGTAATATATAAAAAGAAGGGCGGCGGCTAATAGTGCTTCCAGTAAGCCAATCATGCAGTGTGAACCAACCTAGGAAGACGGTTAAACAAGTTAATACAAACCAGAAACCTGCCAGATTAGATATATCAACGCTTAAAATCAAAGAAGATATTGGTGTAATAAAAAAGGGTAGCCACTTGATTATGTTTCGTACTAAAGATCTTTTGAAGCTTAGTTTTTTGCCATGATTATTAACGGTAACGAGACCGACAAGCAGTTTTCCCGGCGACGCTCTAAAATTTGAAGAGTCCAACGTAGCGAAAAGTATGATGATTAATGGCGATGCTAGGAGTACAAAGATATCTCCCTCCCATTGTCCTAAAAGAGCATCGAATGGGATAAGGTTTATTAGCCAGAAAATTGAAAAGATAGCGTAAACATCAATGACAAAAGCAAGGAATCTGCGAATAAGTGGATCACCTCCGCCGTAGTTTGTATTGTCATCAAAGAGAATAGCAAGTGTGAAAAAATTGTAAGGGTTCATTATATTTAGCTCACACCTCCTTTGTTAATAATAATTTGTAGCGATGTATTACTAGCTTTTTGCATCGGTTGTACCTCCGATCCTAATTGCCGTTTTATTCTCCATTTTAAAAAGTTCAATACGGTACACAGTCATTTCGATAGATGGCATATTGCCAGATCCCAATCGAATACCTGCACTACCTGGAATAGGGCTGGCAAGTCTGTCTAGTGGGTTTGGCCCTCCGAGTGACATCTGTGACGCACCTGTTGCTTTGGCGTATAACATCATAAATGAACCTTGTTGCGAGAAGGTTTCTTTGAATGTGCGTGCATTGCTCTGAGCAACAGGAATAAAGTTATTTTTCTTGTCACTAAGATCAAAAGCGATAGCTGCACGCATTTGCTTTGCTGCGTTGCGACCTGTAAATCTTTCACCAGATACGAGAATTCGTGAATTATCTAGCGCAGCTGAAGAAAATTGAGAGCTAATTTTAACTTCGTAACTTACAAGTTTATTTTTAATTGGGAATCCGCCTCGTTTGAAATCGTATTCCCCTAGCTGAGCGAAACGAGAAGATTTTTTTACCGAAAAATCACCTTTCTTTATTAAAGATTTAGCATCGCTAAAAGCAGTGTCTGCATCATTTAATAGGGTGGTAAGTTTGGCGTGTCGATCAAATTCATCTCCTTGTGTTTCCAGGTATGAATTCATCGTTTTAGTAATTTTTTCTTTGTCTTTTTGACTAGGATTTGGATTTTCGAGTAGTGTGTATAAATAAACAAAGTTGTTACCGTCTATTTTATTACCTTTAGGTACAGCCTCAAGGTTATGTGACTGTTCGTACTCTGCTTGCATTTCTTCCAATGACTTATTGTTGGTTTCACCGTAAAGAAAGTCGAGAGTTTTATGTACCCCATTTTCCATGTTGCAACCACTTACCAGAAGGAAGATGCCAACGCTTAAAACTCGTCTTGTTTGTTTGATATAAATATTTTGTTTCATTGCCAATGTCTCGTAATTCGAGGCATTGTATACAACCTCTACCATTGGCGCAATGGAAAAGGCAATATATTCAAAAAAGAGTGAACAGCTTCGTAAATTACTGATTCAGAAACGTAATGACAGAGAATTAAGTATTCGTGGTTTAGCTGAAATACTAAATATTCATCATTCAATTGTTGGCAAGATTGAGACGGGTGAGCGTCAGTTAAATATTATTGAATTTATAGAGTATTGTCAGATTTTAGAAGTTGACCCTGAAGAGATCATTGCTTATCTAAAAAAATCATGAGTAGTTAGTAGGGCGCAGTTATAAGCTAGATTTTCTATAGATTGAGTTATGTACGATTGCGCGTGACTTTTGCGGGAGACAGTCCTGCTTCGTTATGCTTTGTTAGGAATGTATGCAACGAACGCCCCTATTAAAGTTAAGTATAAACAAATAGTTACGATTTAATGGGCGAATTCATAATGCCGGGGTCGGTGGTTCAAGTCCACCCATGACCACCATATAAATCAATAAGTTACAATGAAATTCGCCGGATCAGAATTTTCTGGGTCGGTCATGGGTCGGTGTAAAAGTTGGTTGATGCTAATTATAGGCATTGCAAAATACTCTAAGCAGAGGTGATCTTTACGTGCAATTGTTTGGCTATTGTCTTATTGCCTTTTAGTCTGCATAATCCAACGCTAAACCTACCGAAAAACCCAAAGGATGTTGGCTTGAGCGTTACTAATATTGAATTTAGCTTCATGCCTGCTATATATAGATACCAACAATACCCGCCAAGGCTATGTTCTTCTGAATACCCTCAAACTGGCGGGTTTTTTATGCCTGTCATATAATCATGCTACACCAGTGGGGCAACATGATATTTAATAAGCCGCCTCTCACATTCTAAGAACAGTTAAATCACTTGATAAAGCGCGGTTTAGTGGTTGCACGGACTTGGGGCCACACTGAACCTCTCCCAGTTAACTGTTTTGTTATATTGAAATATTTACTAGAAAAGAATTATTAGCTGTATACATAAAAGATGATGGTTTTGATTTAGACTCGCATTCAAACAAAAAACACGTAATTATTGGTATTAGAAAATGAGTCAGAGTTTTAGGTGGGCCGCTAAAAATAACGATAAAAGTAAATATAGGCACTGAAATTAAGATAAGTATTCCTTTTGTGTGGTGCACTAGGGAGTAGGGGTAAAGGGATGGATATAATTAATAATGGCAATGTAAATGAAATCATTAAAAATGAAAGAATTCAAGGTCTTATTAGGGTAGGAATATCATGGACTGGCGCGATCAGTACATTTCTGTTTTACAGCAATGGGTTTATAGGCAAGGAAACACCTATCATTCTCTCCGTCTATGCTGGCTTCTCAGTCGTGTATATGTTGATTATTTATAAGTACCCTGGCGACATACCTATAAGACGTTCAATAATCACTTTGATTGATTTCCTTGCGGTTACCATTAGTTTTTACTATGGCGGCGCTGTTTCGGCTATATATTCTTTCGCATATGTGTGGATTACCGTCGGTAATAGCATCCGATTTGGGTCTAGAGGTCTCATAGAGTCTATGGTCATCTCACTTCTTTCATTTACTTTTTTAGTCGTTTACAGCGATTTTTGGAATGAACAGATATATTTCTCGATAGGTATTTATTTAATCATTACAATCATTCCGTTATATGTTTTGAAACTCACAAACTCGCTAGCAGATTTAAGTAGGCAGTTAGAAAAAGAATTGTCACACGCTAATTATTTGGCAGCTCATGACGAGTTGAGCGGCTTATTTAATCGAGCAACTTTTTTTTCAATCTTAGAACAGAAAATTAAAGATTCAGCCAATAAAAATGAAATGCTAATGGTTATGTATATTGACCTCGATGGTTTTAAAATGATTAACGACCAACTTGGCCACCGATATGGTGATGTAGTAATCCAGCGAATTTCTGAAAGATTAAGTGACTTTGTTCGATCAAGCGACGCTGTTTGCAGACTCGGTGGGGATGAATTTGCAATAATTTTATGCGGAGCTTCCGAGCAGTTTGATGCAACTAAGTTCTGCAAAAGTGTTGTAAATAAAGTCTCTGAACCGATGACAGTTGAAGGCTCGCTTTTACATGTAACGGCTAGCATTGGAGTTAGTAGCTTTCCTGCCAATGGATCTTGCTCGAAGGAGCTAACAGAATGCGCTGACAAAGCAATGTATAAATCGAAGTCTGAAGGTAAAAATAAGTTTACTATTTGTTTGTCTGGAAAGGTGTAACTGTGAGTAATGATAGAGTTGTAATAACAGGTGTAGGTATTGTTTCTGCATATGGATTAACTACTGATGATTTTTGGTCTGGACTTCTTTCCGGTAAAAGTGCTATCAAGCGTTTTGATTCTTATGACGATATAAAGATGACACAGGCTGCGTTAGTGCCTGATTATGATGTTACTGACTTATTTAAAGGCAGTGATTTAAGCCTGTTGGATAAGTTTTCTCAGCTAGCAATTCTTGCGGCGAGACAAGCTGTTTATGATAGTGGCCTGAGTAGTGAAATGCTCCAAGGTGCAGCAACAATTATTGGCAGTGGGGCAGGTGGTAAGCATACTGATGATGAGAACTACTATAGATTATATAAGTTGAATAAAAAACGCATGCATCCATTAATAATTCCAAAAGGCATGCATAGTGCGGCGGCAAGTTCTGTCTCAAGAGACTTAGGGACCCGTGGCCCGGCTTTCTCTATTGCTAGCGCATGTGCGTCAGGCTCCCACTCGCTTATTACAGGCGCATGCTATATTAAGCAAGGACTTACCGATGTCGCTATTGTCGGGGCAACGGATGCACCCTTATCCTTTGGGCTTATAAAGGCATGGGATGCACTTAGGGTTGTCACAAATGAAGCTTGTCGTCCTTTTTGTAAGCAAAGAAGTGGAATAGTTCTAGGCGAAGGCTCAGGCATACTTGTTATTGAGTCTTATAAACATGCTGTCGACAGAGGCGCAGAAATAATTGCCGAAGTCGCTGGTTTTGGCATGACTTCTGACGCGGGCCATATTACAAGACCTTCTGTAACTGGCATTGCTAAAACTATGAAATTAGCCATCAAGAATTCTGCTTATTCTGCCTCCTCAGTCGAGTATATTAATGCTCATGGTACTGGAACAGTAGTTAATGATGCTGCTGAATCGGAAGCAATTTTAGAAGTTTTTGGAAAGTCTGTAGATGAAATTTACGTTTCTTCCACGAAACCAATGCACGGGCATGCTTTAGGTGCGTCGAGTGCAATGGAAATAATATCTACAGCTCTTTCGTTAAAACATGGCGTTATACCACCCCTTATAAATTTCAAAGAACCGGATGTAAATTGTGACCTTAATTTTGTCTTGCGTCAGCCCCTCGATATAGCCATTAAATTAGCGATGACCAACTCATTTGCTTTTGGCGGACTCAATGCTTCAGTTTTACTGAGAAGTATATAAAAAATATTTTTCGAAAAATGTTGAAAAAAGCGTGCAAAATATTGCGGTCAGATCATAATTTTTAACTTTAGGCGACAACTCTCTAGAAATATGTCGGTATTGATGCAATCGATAGGCTGGTGGTATGTCCAGTATGTAAATAAAGAATACTAACGAACGGGTACGCTCTGAGAAAGCAGGCATGGTAAAGCATCCGTCTGAATACAAATGGGCAAGTTATCAGTGTAATGCGCGTTGAGAGTCCAACAGATTGTTTGTCCACATGAAGCATACACGCGGCTGGGGCCGAAAAAAAGGCAAGGTAACAGGTATGTGTTTCCGCGCCTACGGGGAACCGTAGATTCCAGGATTAAATTGAACAGACGCTAAATAGAAAACTAGGGTACGCGTGGAGTGGGTTACCGTATGATAAGGGAAATATTAAATAGTAATGATTATCATGTGTCACCGCCCCCTATTTTTCGTCAAAATCAGGCGTTTAAGTTATCTATCCATTCAGTAATCATATTTTTGTTGAGCATTAGAAACTGGCAATGTTCCAATTTATACTTATTCTAATCTGCTTTTAACCAACATCGGGTTATTTCAAAAATGGTTTATTATCGGCAATTTATCGCCAGTTTACCTGTATGTTTGACGCTCGTATTATCAGCCGTTTTTCTGGTTTCATGTGGTGAGCAAGAGGAGGATGGCACTGAGATAGTGAGTCCAGCTCAAATTGACATTGTTGTTGATACCGAGATAGAGCCAAGCCCAGAGCCCAATATTTTATGATATAAGCTGGGTAGCAGCGTCTGAAAGGGCTGAGGGTAGCCCTTTATCGTTGGCTGATATTGCTGGTTACATAATTTATTATGGCGAGCGAACGGGTGACTACCCTGACTTTATCGAAGTCGATGACAGCACCGCAATAGGTTATAAATTTACCGATTTTGCTGCTGGTGTCTACTATATGGTTTTAACTACTTATGATACACAAGGGCGAGAAAGCCAATATTCCAGCGAAGTGATATTAGAAAAGTTTTAAGCAGAAGATTTGGAGCAGTGGGTTTAGGATTTGCTAAAGGATTTTAAATCTTGAATGTTCGATGGGTTGGTGTGTGCGGGTTACCTGAAAATCGATTCACAGGTTAAGGTCAAGCGGTCGCACGACCGTGTTTGGGCGTGCGACTGGATGCTTTATGGCCTTTTTGGTGTTGTGTACTTAACTTCCTTTTGGAATGATTCCCACTTGGTGTCATAACCAACAAAGAACGCACCTTCAGTAATAGGCTTCTGAGTCGTTGTTAGAAGGTGTGTTTTACCTTCAGGAACTTTTGGTCTGGTTTTTGGTGATGCGCCGCTCATAAGTAACCTCTTGTTTAAAAATTTTGACAGCACCGCAAGAAGTTGCAGTTATAAACTATCTCAATATCCCTACCATTTTACACCTTTTACGGCGAAAATAAAATCTGATATTTAAAGAATGTTGTTCTTAATGGGATATTCCTTATATCTAATAATGGTGGTTTTTACCATGGAGTTGAGATAAGGGTTAAGTGTAGGCATACGACTAAACCAGCTGTGTAGCCTTACCACAGGTGTCTGCGCTTCATTTTTTACTATTTTTGTTGATATTGGTTATGCTTATTTTGTTGGTTTTCGCTGGTCTGCTTTTTTGTGCCAAGTTATTAAGAATGCTGTCCCGGTTGGCAACAGAATAGCCGGAGACTTTAATGCGTTTGATGCGCTCACCAATCAATCGTTCGATGTGATGCAGGCTGCGTTCTTCTTCTCGACTAACAAAAGAAATGGCTTGTCCTTTACCGCCAGCGCGACCGGTTCGACCAATGCGGTGTACATAGTCTTCAGGTAGATAAGGCAGATTGAGGTTTACTACATGCTCTAGCCCTTGTATATCTAGACCTCGGGCGGCCACCTCAGTGGCAACCAGTACCTGTATTTTGTCCGCCTTAAAATCTGCGATTGCGCGTCGCCGAGTGCCTTGGCTTTTATCGCCATGGCACAATGCTGCTTTTATCTTTGCAGGTTTTAGTTTTTTTATTAAATCGTCGGCCTGTGCGCGGGTGCTGGTGAAAACCAGAACCTTGAACCAGTTGTGTTTTGCCAACAGTTCCACGAACAGTTCTGCTTTTTGATGTTCGCTTACCGGGTAAACCACATGTTCGATGGTATCGGCAATGGTGTTTTCCCTGCTTACGCTTATCACTAGATGGTTTTTTAGCAGTTGTCTGGACAGTGTTTTGACGGCTTGTGAGAGGGTGGCGGTAAACAAAAGTGTCTGGCGTTTTTTCGGTGTTTTAGCGAGCAGTGAATTCACATCGTTAACAAAACCCATGTCCAGCATGCGGTCGGCTTCATCCAGCACCACGAACTCAACGGCACTCAGTTTAATGTTGCCGTTGGCTAGATGCTCAAGCAAACGCCCAGGTGTAGCGATAACGACATCTATACCAGCATGGAGCTTTTTAACTTGTGCGCTTGATTTTACGCCACCGTACAGGGCTTTGATGGAAAGTGGCATAAACTGGGCATATTGTTTAATGGTGGTTTCCAGTTGTTCAGCTAATTCACGTGTTGGTGTGAGGATAAGAGCGCGTGGACTACCCGGCAGGGTTGGCATCGCGCGGTCATGAAGCTGCTGTAAAATAGGCAGTGCATACGCGGCAGTTTTGCCGGTGCCGGTTTGTGCGCTGGCGAGGATGTCTTTGCCACGCCGCGCCGGGATGATGGCTTGTTCCTGTATTGCCGTCATTTCATCGTAGCCGCAGGCATCCAGTGCTTGCTGAATTTCAGGGGCGAAGTCTAAAGATGAAAAGTTCATACGCAACCTACAATATGGTGCTGATTGCTGGTGCGATATGTTGAGGGCAGCAGCAGAGCGGGGAAGAAGGAGGTGAATTTTAGCGTATATTGCCGGCTAACTGGTGTAAATTATTATCCGAGTGGATGCAACGGGTGGCTTGTTCTGGTGTGTGTGGTTAATTTTTAATTAAATTGTCTATTTTGGCGAGCAGGTCTTTTGCGCCAGGTGGTTTGACGATATAGCCGCTTGCGCCTTGTCGCTGCGCCCAGACCTTGTCTGTTTCCTGGTCTTTAGTGGTTAACATAATGATGGGGATATGCTGAGTTTCAGGACTGCTGGTCAGCTTTCGTGTTGCCTGGAAGCCGTTCATATCAGGCATTACCACGTCCATAAGAATGATATCGGGGTTCTCACTGTTCGCTAATTTTATGGCCTGCTCGCCACCGTCAGCCTGGATTACATCGTGGCCAGCTGATTTCAATATTTTGGTGGTGCCTGCCAGTATCGTCGGTGAGTCATCGACAACAAGAATTTTAGCCATTTTGCTTACCGCGTGGGTTTGTTGGTTTGAAATAGATACTTCAAGTATAGTCAGAAATTTTTGATTGGTAAGAGTAAAGGCTTATTTTTGTTTGCTATAACGTGTTAAAAACTGATCGAGATGGTCGGCGAAAGCTTTGCGATCACTTTTGCTCAAGGCTGGTGGTCCGCCAGTATTGACACCACTGGCACGCAGCGTTTCCATAAAGTCACGCATATTCAATCGGGCTCTGATGTTATTGGCAGTATACAATTCACCGCGATGGCTGAGGGCGATGCCGCCTTTTTCGATGACATCGGCGGCCAAAGGTATATCACTGGTAACAACCAGGTCATCACGCTGCATGCGTTTTACAATTTCATCGTCAGCGACATCAAACCCTTGTGCAACCTGAATAAAGTTAATTTGATGAGAGGGAGGTACTTGTATTGGTTGGTTAGCAACAAGTGTTAGTTGTATTTTTGTGCGTTGCGCTGCGCGGTATAAAATGTCTTTTATGACAGCAGGGCAAGCATCTGCGTCTACCCATATTTTCATTTAGTGTTTTTTATAGCTTGTAATTGGCAGGTAATGTTAAGGCTGTGGGTGTCGAAAGTCATAGTTCTTTTGCTTAAAAAGGGAGGTGTGCTTGTGCTTTTTAAAGATTAATAGGCAATTATCACTAATAGTATCCGATACAGAAAATTCCGCAATGGCTTTAATGCCCATGACCGATCCGACTTTGTTGATTGAGTAGTGCATAGGGTCTTTATCGATGTCTATAACAAATGAACCGTTGCCAGAGGGTTCAACTTGTGTGATTTGTTTAGTGGTTATCTTTTGTACGGCCTGAAGGCGGTCGATTTCTGCATGACTGTTTTGCAACGTTCTCAGCCCCACACGGGACATTTTAACTTTGTTCAATGGGGACATTACTACTTTGGGCTAACATTGTGGCGAAAAATATATAAAAATTGTCCAGACTGGTATAAAATCGACTGTTTTTCTGCGCAAATAGCGGAGAGTTTTATGTCACAGCAAGACCAGAGTAAAAGTCAGAGTCATCATCAGGGCGGAAAAGTCGCGGTCGTTATGGGCAGTAAAAGCGACTGGCCAGTGATGCAATTTGCCGTCGAGCAGTTGCAGGCATTTGGTGTTGCCTATCAGGCAAAAGTTGTTTCGGCGCACCGTACGCCAGACTTGTTGTTTGAGTTTGCCGACAGTGCGCGGGCTGATGGTTTCTCCGTGATAATTGCCGGTGCCGGCGGCGCAGCGCATTTGCCCGGTATGCTGGCAGCGAAAACCACTTTGCCGGTGTTGGGCGTGCCAGTGCCCTCTAAGTATTTGAAAGGCATGGATTCTTTGCTTTCTATTGTGCAAATGCCTAAAGGGATTCCGGTCGCAACCTATGCGATTGGCGAAGCGGGTGCGGCAAATGCGGCACTGTCTGCGATTTCAATATTGGCCATTAGCGACGAAGCGCTGGCGCTTAAATTAACCGAATTCAGAAGCAAGCAGCAGCAGGCAGTGTTTGATATGAAACTGCCTGTCTGAACCTTATTTGAGCGTATGATTTACAATGGCAGCTAAAGTGATTTTACCGGGTGCAACACTGGGCGTACTAGGCGGCGGTCAGTTGGGTCGTATGTTTTGTGTTGCTGCACAAACCATGGGTTATCGGGTGGTTGTGCTGGATCCTGACCCATTATGTGGCGCGGGTTTGATTGCCGATGTACACCTCAAGGCCGATTATGACGATCAAACAGCGCTGGCAGAGATGGCGGGCTTGTGTGACGCCATTACCTTGGAGTTTGAAAACATTCCAACAAAGAGCGTACGTTTTGTCGCCGGTAAAACCACCGTCTACCCGGCTGCTGAATCCTTAGAAATTGCTCAAAACCGCGATCTTGAAAAGCAATTTGCACAAAAAGCCGGGTTACAACCAGTGCCTTATTTCGCCCTGCTTGAAGAAGCTGATTTGAAGCTGGCAGCTGAGAAAATTGGCTTTCCGGCTATCTTAAAAAGCAATACCCTCGGTTATGATGGCAAAGGTCAGTTCGTGGTGCATGATTTTTCCGAACTCAGCGCCGCTTATAAACAGATTGGTAAAGTTGATTGTGTGCTGGAAAAACATATCAATATTCGCTGTGAGGTCTCCGCCATCGTGGCTCGAAATGCGAGTGCCGAACAGGCACATTTCCCTGTTTCGGAAAATGTGCACAGAAATGGCGTGCTGCACATGAGCATCGTTCCGGCACGTGTTACGCAAGAGTTGGCAAAGCAGGCGACAGAAAACGCGGCTATTTTGGCGGATGCAATGTCTTATGTGGGGATACTGGCGGTAGAGTTTTTTATTAGTGACGATAATGTACTGTATTTTAATGAAATGGCACCGCGACCACATAACAGCGGTCATTATACCAAGGATGCGTGTGTGACTTCACAGTTCGAGCAGCAGGTACGCATGGTGTGTGGTTTGAAACCGGGTGATACCCGCTTGTTGTCACCGGTGGTTATGGTCAATATGCTGGGTGATTTATGGTTGCCACATTGGCTTAGTATTTTCAC
The DNA here is from genome assembly GCA_964651445.1 of uncultured Thiotrichaceae bacterium. Classification (GTDB taxonomy): domain Bacteria; phylum Pseudomonadota; class Gammaproteobacteria; order SZUA-229; family SZUA-229. The sequence goes on along the minus strand of CAZYYW010000029.1, from coordinate 10,784 downwards.
ACAATATAATATCAAGTTGCATCTCTATGGAAAAAAAGAGGCGCGACCAGGGCGTAAGATGGGGCATTTTAATGTGTTAGCCAAGGATGTTGAGTCTGCACTTATGGTGGCAGAGGACGTCTTTGGCGGCCTTTCCGTAAAAGTCTCCGAGAAAGCCTATGGACGACAGTCATGACATCTAAAAATTTTTTTAGTAATCCCGATTACGATTCAAACGCTATTGTTACCTCGCAACTTGAAGAATTAATTGATCTTCAAAGCAGTATCTTAGGTGCAACGGTTACTAATTATAATTGTGATGAGTTACTGCAACGCTTGTGTTTGCTGGCAGAAAAGTTAACGCCCAATTCGGTGGCGTCCATTATGATGCTGGATTGTACTCAGCAGCAATTGTTTATCCATACCGCACCCAGTATGCCGGCAGCAGCAAAACAGGCACTAAATGGCTTAAAAGCGGGTGATGGTTCCTGCGGTAATGCGGTGTTTCATAATGAGGACATGTTTGTTTGCAATACGCTGACAGACAAACGTTGGGAAAATGTCCGAGATTTTGCCAAAAATTTTAAAATTCATGCCTGTTGGTCAAGTCCTATTCGTAATGCGGCAAAGCAGCCAATAGGTAGTTTTGCGCTATCGAGTTTTGCCAAACGAACCCCGGATAATTTTCAACGCCGTCTACTGAATATCTGCGCCTCCATTGCCGGCATAATTTTCCAGCGCGAGGCGTCAGCGATAGAAAAGCAACTAGCCAATAGAAATCTACAAGAGAGCAGGGAAAGTCTGGCGGTCACTATTGAATCGATAGCAGACGGCGTTATTAGCACCGATATTAGCGGTCGTATTGTTGTGTTTAACCGAGTCGCTGAATTACTGACCGGCTGTAACCATGATTGGGCGATTGGCAAAAAATTGGACACGGTTTTTAATATTATTGATTCAAATGAGCAAGAAATTAACTGCATACCGATCAATTGCATTGAAGATAAAAGCAAATGTTATCGTCATGATAGTGGTATAAAGCTGGTTTCTGCCGATGGCACTAAACGTTATGTCTCGATAAGCGAGTCGCAACTACGAAATGATAAAGGTGAGTACACCGGCGTTGTTGTTGCATTTCGGGATATTACCGATACAAAAAAAGCGGAAGACGAACTGTTAAAGGCAAGAAAACTGGATTCAATCGGTTTGCTGGCGGGTGGCATAGCACATGACTTTAATAACCTGCTCGGCATCATCCAGGGTTATGTTGATCTTGCTAGCCATAGTACGGATTTGCCTGAAAAGACGCAGAAGTATCTGCAAAAGGCAGGTAAGGCATCCGAACAGGCGGCTTGCCTAACGCAGCAGTTGTTAACTTTCTCCAAGGGCGGAGAGCCCATCCGGAAAGCGGCTAATATAGCGGAGATTATCTACCAATCGACAGACTTCAGTCTGCATGGCAGTAACATACACGTTAGTTATCATTGTGACGACGATTTATGGGTGGCTGATATCGACAGTGGTCAAATCAGTCAGGTTCTACAAAACATGGTGATTAATGCACGCCAGGCGATGCCTAACGGTGGTTGCCTGGACATATCTTGTGAAAACGCCGAGCTGGAAAACCCGGCAGATGGACAGGGTTCAGTGCAACGGTTTATCAAAGTAGTGGTAAAAGACAGCGGCAGCGGTATAGCGCAAGAAATAATTGGCTCTATTTTTGATCCTTATTTTACCACCAAGCAAGAGGGCAATGGCTTGGGTTTGGCGCTGAGTTATTCCATTATCAAAAAACATGGTGGCAATATATTGGTTGAATCCACTTTGGGTGAAGGTTCAAGCTTTACTCTGTTCTTGCCGGTAGCCGACCAGCCGGTAGACGTTTCGTTAGAGCAAGATCAAATGACTGAGCGTTCTATGAGTAATACGCGCATTTTGATTATGGATGATGATGAAACTTTGCGCGAGGTTACTTCGGAGATGCTGGAAGAGCTTGGTTATGCGGTAGCGCAAGCCGCCGATGGTGGTGCGGCTCTGTCACAGTATAAAACAGCAATGGGAACCGACAACACGATTGATCTGGTTATTATGGACTTGACCATCCCCAGTGGTATTGGTGGCAAAGACGCCATTAAGTTGTTACAGGAAATTGACCCTGAGGCGAAAGCACTGGTGTCCAGTGGCTATTGTAATGATCCGGTGATGGCGAATTACCGTGATTACGGCTTTCTGGGCGCGATAAAAAAACCTTATAACCTGAGCGATTTGAATGATGCCATTACAGCGGTTTTAAAACAGTAGTATTGCTTATTAGCGACGCTGGTTTCTATTATCGTTGTTACGATTGTAGTTGCCACCACCACGGTTACTATTGCCACCTGGGCGTGGACGACGTTCCATTTTGATCGGTGGCTTAGGTTCAACTAACAAGTCACTGGTGACGGCTTGCTTGCCAATTTTCTGGTCGATGTATTCTTCAATATCCATAATATAATGGGCAAAGTCTTCACAGGCAAAACTGATCGCAAAACCACTGGCACCGGCACGGGCGGTGCGGCCAATACGGTGTACATAGTCTTCACCCGATTGTGGCAGGTCGAAATTAAATACGTGACTAACTTCCGGGATATGCAAGCCACGGGCAGCGACATCCGTTGCCACTAAAGTGCTAAATTCTCCGTCCTGAAATTTCTTTAACAGCGTCTGGCGCTTTTGCTGTGGAACATCGCCCGATAATAGTGCGGATTTATAGCCATTGCCTTCCAGCCAAGCGTACACTTTATCGGCAACACGTTTGGTATTGATGAATACAATGCTGCGTGTTGGTTTGATTTTATTCATCAGCCCCAGCAGTAATGGAATTTTTTCCGTATTGGCAGGGTAATAAATAGATTGTTCAATTTTATCGGCCGTTTTATTTTCAGCTTCGATGCGAATTTCTGCCGGGTCATTCATGTGTACATAGGCGAGTTCGCCAACTCGGTGCGACAGTGTTGCTGAAAATAATAGGCTGAGGCGCTTGGATGGTTCCGGGCAGTGGCTTAACAAATAGCGCATGTCGTCAATAAAGCCCAGATCAAACATACGGTCAGCTTCATCCAGTATCACCACTTCACAATTTTTCAGGCTAAAGACTTTTTGTTTGAAAAAATCGATGGTGCGACCTGGCGTGCCAATGAGAATGTCGATACCATCAAGCAGGATGTTGCGTTGCTTGTCATAGTCCGTTCCGCCATAGGCCAGACCAAATTTCAAACCGGTGTGCTTGCCGATAACCATTGCGTCTTTGTGGATCTGGATAGCGAGTTCGCGGGTTGGAGCCAGCACCAGGGCGCGTATTTGAGTTGTCTGGCGATGTTCGTGTGGGGGACGGGTTAACAGGTGATTTAGGCAGGCAACCATGAAAGCCGCCGTTTTTCCGGTGCCGGTCTGCGCTTCGCCTGCAACATCTTTACCCGTCAGTGCAATCGGAATGCTCTGTGCCTGAATCGGCGTACAAAATTCAAAACCCGCTTCGTCAATACCTTTGATTAAGCCTGGATCAAGGTCGAAATCTTTAAAGCGTATCTCTGTAAGGTGATGATTCATGGTGAGATAGCTTACATGAAAATAGCGTAATTAGGGGGTGTACAAATTTAAAAAATAGTCTATTATATAAAGCATCAATTATCTTGATCCCCAAACACATCGAACCGATAAGATTAACAAACAAAATTATTCAGTAAGATTCTAAATATTTCAGACTCTTTAACTTGTCGGCGCGATAATTCTAAACATACTAAAAAATGAGGTTTCACGTTGAGCAGCGATATTGTTTACGTTACAGATGATTCATTTGAAGAAGACGTTTTAAAATCAGACATTCCTGTACTGGTCGATTACTGGGCGGAGTGGTGTGGTCCATGCAAAATGATCGCGCCAATTTTGGAAGAGATTGTCGGTGATTATGCGGGCAAACTAAAAGTAGCCAAGCTTAACATCGATGAAAACTCAGCCACGCCACCTAAATTTGGTATTCGTGGCATCCCGACCTTGATGATTTTTAAAGACGGTGATGTTGAAGCGACCAAAGTAGGTGCGTTGTCGAAATCACAACTCACCGCTTTTATTGATAGTAACTTATAATCTCATGGCTCTGCTTACGGCGATGTTTTCGTTGTAAGGCTGAGTCATAAAAGTATTAGCAAGCAGTCCAAAAAAATAAATCTACAGAGGTTTAGCCGCCCGTTGGCCTCTTTAATAATACAACAGGCATCAAAAGGACAGTCTATTCATTGATATACATGCGAATATCAACAATTGTCCGCAATCCTTAAACTCAAATCAAAAGCCCTTCCTAAACTATGAATCTTTCTGACTTAAAGCTAAAGCCCGTTCCTGAATTACTTGAAATTACAGTAACGATGAAAATTGACAATGTCTCGCGCTCGAAAAAGCAGGACATTATTTTTGCTATCCTCAAGTCTCATGCCAAGGGTGGCGCAGACATTTTTGGCGGTGGTGTGCTGGAAATATTGCAGGATGGTTTTGGATTTTTACGTTCCGCAGAAGGTTCATATTTAGCCGGCCCGGATGATATCTATGTTTCACCCAGCCAGATTCGCCGCTTTAGCATGCGTACCGGTGATACCATCGAGGGAAAAATTCGTCCGCCTAAAGACGGTGAACGTTATTTTGCCATGCTCAAGGTCGATAAAATTAATTTTGATTCGCCGGAAAATACGCGCAATAAAATTGCCTTTGAAAACTTAACGCCATTACACCCAAATGAGCGTTTAATCATGGAGCGTGGTAATGGCAGCACAGAAGATATTACCGCTCGAATTATTGACTTAATGTCACCCGTCGGCAAGGGTCAGCGTGGTTTGATTGTGTCACCACCGAAAGCCGGTAAAACCATGATGCTCAATCATATTGCGCAATCGATAGCAGCGACCAACCCCGACTGTTATCTCATTGTATTGCTCATCGATGAGCGTCCGGAAGAAGTCACCGAAATGGAACGCAGTGTCCGTGGTGAAGTCGTGTCATCGACCTTTGATGAGCCCGCCAGCCGTCACGTACAGGTGGCAGAAATGGTCATTGAAAAAGCCAAACGTCTGGCAGAACACAAAAAAGATGTGGTTATCCTGCTGGATTCAATCACCCGCCTGGCACGTGCTTACAATACCGTGATTCCTTCATCCGGCAAGGTGTTGACCGGCGGTATTGATGCACACGCCCTGCATCGACCCAAGCGTTTCTTCGGTGCAGCGCGAAATATTGAAGAAGGCGGCAGTATCACTATTCTGGCAACGGCTCTGGTTGATACCGGTTCGAAGATGGACGAAGTTATCTACGAAGAATTTAAAGGCACCGGTAATATGGAAATTCATTTGGATCGTCGTATTACTGAAAAACGCATCTTCCCAGCGATCAACATCAACCGTTCAGGAACTCGTCGTGAAGAATTGCTGACCAGCCCTGAAGAATTGCAAAAAATGTGGATACTGCGTCGTCTGTTACAACCGATGGATGAAGTCGGTGCTATCGAATTCCTTATGGGGAAACTTCAGGCAACAAAAACCAATGCCGATTTCTTTGATTCAATGAAGGGCTAAAGAATCAGTGAATAGTTAATAGTGAACAAGTGAATAGCGGGAAGCCAAAAAATAATTGTCTTATGGTTTTGGCGCTGTGTTCTATACCGCGAATTTTTTTTATTTCGTGTAAAACCCTCATACTATTACTGGGAATAATGTTTGGCGTGACCAACAGCGCCAATGCGGAAGAAATAACGGTTGCGGTTGCCAGTAACTTTAAGCATACCTTGCAAATGTTAGCGGCTGACTTTAAAAAAACAAGCGGCCATGAGATACGGATCGTTAATGGCTCCAGTGGTAAATTGTTCGCACAGATCAAACACGGAGCGCCTTTTGATATTTTTTTCTCTGCTGATGAAAGGCTTCCAGATCTACTGGTCGCAGAAAAAATTGCCAGTGCCGAAAGTGCCACGGTTTATGCACTGGGTAAACTGGTATTTCTGTCTAATGACAAACAAACGGGTGACTGCAACCGAATACTGTTCAGCACGCAGCTAAGACGTTTGGCAATCGCTAATCCAAAGATTGCACCTTATGGGCTGGCCACAAAACAGGTATTGCAGCAGCTAGATCTGTGGCAGTCTTTGCAGCAGCGGCTAGTCATGGGAGAAAATATTGCGCAAACGCTGCAGTTTATTTTGACTAAAAATGCAGAGGCAGGGTTTGTTGCGCAATCACTGCTGCAAATAGCTGAAGTCACAATGCAGGAGAGAATGCAAGGCACATGCGTATGGCAGGTTCCACCGGATTTATACTCTCCCGTAAAACAAAAAATGGTATTGTTGAATCGAGCAAAAACCAATCTGGCTGCGCAGCAGTTTGTGCAGTATATTCGTTCATCTAAAGCGAATGAAATCATTAAGTCATCTGGTTATGACGTTTTGTAAACGACAAGTTGTGTTAACCACAGGCTAAAAAATTTTTAACTTGAATAATCATCCCAATGTTTCCCGGTTCTGAAGCCTTACTGCTAACAATAAAACTTGCCGCTATATCGACTTTGATACTGATTGTTATCGGTACGCCTTTGGCATGGTGGTTGGCAAATACAAAGAACCGATTTAAGCCGATCATTGAAGCGGTTGTTGCTTTGCCTATTGTTTTGCCGCCAACAGTTTTGGGTTTTTACTTGTTGCTCCTGTTTAACCCGCAGAGCGCCGTCGGTGGTTGGTGGTTTGAACTGACCGGCCACACCTTAACCTTTAGTTTCTCTGGTCTGGTTATTGCCTCAGTCATTTCTAGTCTGCCATTCGTGGTACAGCCAATCCATAGTGCGTTTGAAACAGTCGCGCGCGATCTAATGGAAACCGCATACACGCTGGGCGCTAAACCGCTGGATGCTTTTTTTAGTGTTGCTGTGCCGCTTTCTAAACGAGGTTTTTTAACCGGTGCGGTGTTGGGCTTTGCCCATACGCTAGGTGAATTTGGCGTGGTGTTAATGGTGGGCGGAAATATTCCTGGCGAAACCCGTGTTGTTGCCATTGAAATATACGATCATGTGGAATCATTGGAATATGCACAGGCGCACGTGTTGTCAGCAATATTGCTGGCGTTTGCTTTTATCACAATGTTAATAATGTACCTGTTAAATCACCGGTTGGGAGCTAGGCTATGAAATTGATGGTTGGTTGCCACGGTTTCGGTCAGGTGTGCAGTCAAGTGTGCAAAGACGCCTTATGAGTTTTGGTCACTGCAACATTCAGCTGCAACGTGCCGATTTTAATGTCGATGCTGAATTTACCATACCGTCAAAAGGTGTACTGGGTATTTTTGGTGATTCAGGCTCCGGTAAAACAACAATATTGCGTTGTCTTGCCGGTCTGGAGAAAACAGCAACCGGTAGCATTGTTATTAATGGCGAGCGCTGGCTTTCAGATAACCGTAATCTAAGCAGTCAGCAAAGGAATGTCGGTTATGTGTTTCAGGAAGGGCGTTTGTTCCCACACATGAAGGTACATGAGAATCTTGCTTACGGTACTGTTCGCAGTGTAAAGAAAGGTTGTGGTGAGAATACAGCTGCAGGGTTTGATGGTGAAACATTGCTTGCCTTACTGAACATCGAACACTTGCTCGAACGCTATCCGCAGCAACTTTCTGGTGGTGAGAAGCAACGAGTTGCCATTGGCCGGGCATTGCTGAAAAACCCTCAGATGTTGTTGCTGGATGAGCCGCTGGCGTCACTGGATGAAAAGCGTAAACAGGAAATTCTGCCTTATCTGGAAAAGCTGCATGCGCAATTAAATATTCCTATGTTATATGTTAGTCATAACCTGGATGAGATGGTACGGCTATGTGATTACTTGTTGGTTTTGCAGCAGGGGCGGGTGATTTTTAACGGCAGTGTTCAGGATGCGCTGGTATCGCCGAATTCACCATTGGCAAAGATTGAGCATGCGGTTACAGTACTGGAAGGTACGGTGTCGAAGCAAGAAAAAGAATTTGAAATTTCAACCGTGCATACAGTTAATGGCAATCAATTTCAGGTGCCGGGTTTAATGGCTATCGGTAAACATGTGCGCTTAATTGTGTTTGCCAGTGACGTCAGTGTGGCAACAAAAAAAGCAAGCGAAAGCAGTATTTTAAATATTATTGAAGGTGTGATAACGGCGGTGTTGGATAAAAAGCACGGGCGAGTTTTACTGAAAATTAATTGTAATCAAGATATTCTACTGTCGCTTATTTCAATCAAGTCTTTCCAGTTATTACAGTTGGCAGTCAATAAAAAAATCTATATGCAGGTGAAGGCGGTGGTTACACGAGGCAGTTAAAGTGACAGTGAAAAATGAAAAGTGAAAAATTTAACTCAACCACTGTGTACTGGAAGTGCATAGGCTGATTTAACAGCGACTAAAAGTCGCTGGGGTTACCTTTTGTTTTTTTTATAGAACATTGTTCTGCTTTTAATTCTAACGCTTTTTAATTTTTGACACAGAGACCACGGAGACCACAGAGTAATTCAAATTTATTTACTTTGTGGTTTCTGTGTCTAAAGCTTTTATGTGTAGTAGCTAAAGCCTTGTACTTAAAATGTATAGTTTCAACTAGCGTACTGAGGCAATGAAAGGCATAAAGTTTTTTTCATTTTTCATTTTTCATTTTTCATTTTTCATTTTTCATTAGCCACTGTTCTCACGCGCAATGGC
>CAZYYW010000029.1:0-1980 GCA_964651445.1 uncultured Thiotrichaceae bacterium | reverse complement strand
TTTTTCATTTTTCATTTTTCATTTTTCATTAGCCACTGTTCTCACGCGCAATGGCTCTATGTCCAATATCGGTGCGGTAATACATATTATCCCAGTTGATTTTATCGACCAACTGATAAGCTTTGGCTTGTGCTTCGGTCACAGAGTTACCGAGTGCTACAGCGCATAAAACGCGACCACCGTTGGTAATGATGTCGGCGTTTTTAGCAGTGGTGCCAGCGTGAAATATTTTTGTTTCTTCAGTTTCGGTGTTTCCTAAACCACTGATGATATATCCCTTGCCATAGCTGTCAGGATAACCACCTGCCGCTAGTACCACGCCGATAGAGGTACGGTCGTCCCAGTATGTTTCTACGCTGTCTAGTTTACCATCGATGGCATCAAGGCAATGCTGCACCAGGTCAGATTTTAAACGCATCAAAATAGGCTGTGTTTCTGGGTCGCCAAAACGTACGTTGTATTCCAATACTTTCGGAATGCCTTCGCTATTAATCATTACCCCAGCATAGAGAAAACCAGTGAAGCTATTGCCTTCTTCTCGCATGCCTTTTACTGTCGGTTCAATTACTGTTTGCATGATACGTTGATGCATTTCTGCTGTTACCACAGGTGCAGGTGAGTAAGCACCCATGCCGCCTGTGTTGGGGCCGGTATCACCATTATCACGGGCTTTGTGATCTTGTGAACTTGCCATAGGCAGTGCATTATGACCATCGACCATGCAGATAAAACTGGCTTCTTCGCCGTATAAAAATTCTTCTATTACGACACGTGCGCCGGCATCGCCAAATTTGTTGCCCGCCAGTATGTCTTGTACCGCGGTGATGGCTTCATCATTTGTCTGCGCCAGAATAACGCCTTTACCAGCCGCCAGACCATCGGCCTTGATAACGATGGGCGCACCTTTTTCTTCGATGTAATTTATCGCCGCCTCAACCTCGGTGAAGTTGCCATAAAAAGCAGTAGGGATATTATGACGTTGCAGAAAATCCTTGGTAAACGCTTTAGAACCTTCTAACTGAGCCGCCGCTTTTGTCGGGCCAAATATTTTTAAATCATTGTCAGTAAACATATCGACGATGCCATTAACCAGTGCCACTTCAGGGCCGACGATGGTTAAGTCGATTTGATTATCTTTGGCAAATGCGAGTAGGGCGGAGATGTCTTCTGCGCCGATGGCGATATTTTCAATATTTTTTTCCAGCGCGGTGCCAGCGTTTCCCGGCGCGACAAATACTTTATCCGCTAAGGGTGATTGCGCGCATTTCCAGGCAAGGGCGTGTTCGCGACCGCCACCGCCTACAATTAGTATTTTCATATTGTTTGCTTATTGTAAGAAGAAGTTAGCACGGTATTTTACACGTTTTATTGTTCCAGTACGCTAGTTAAAACTATGCACTTTCAGTGCAAGGCTTTAGCTGCTACACAATTAAAATTAGACACAGAGACCACAGAGGTCACAGAGAAAAGCAAACAGATTTGAATAAAACTCTGTGACCTCAGTGTTCTCTGTGTCGAAAAAAATTGTAGGGCATGTTCTGGTGACTAAAATACAGGATAATGTTAGCTTTAAAGACACAATCCACAGCGACTTTCAGTCGCTATTAATCCAGCCTATGTACTTTCAGTGCATAGTCGTTGAGTTTTTTTGCGAATCATCAGGTGTCGTTTCTTTTTCACTTTTATTTTTGTGATCCAGTTCGTCATCGTCCATTAAGATGCGATAGGCAGGGCCTTCAAGGTCTTCAAATTGATCAGATTTAACCGCCCAGAAAAACACAGCGACAATAATAATAACAACAATTAGTGCAACGGGTAATAGTAAGAAAATTATTTCCATAGTCTCATGTCTATAATCTCAAGCCGAATGTTTTGAGACCTTCGCACCTGTATCGTGTAAAGGTCTCTTTGTTCTATTTAAACGTAGCGCATTAAATACTACGATGAGTGAGCTAAATGACATGCCAAGTGCGGCTATCC
>CAZYYW010000028.1:0-24932 GCA_964651445.1 uncultured Thiotrichaceae bacterium | reverse complement strand
TTCATTTTTCATTTTTCACTTGAGCGCAGCTCACTGTATTAGTATAAACAACGCTGTCTGCCCGCGCTGGACGTTAAACAGTATTTGTTTGTCGCTTGGTGTTATCATTTTCCGGATGTCACTCAGGGTTTTTACTGGCGCACGGTTAACCGATAAAATCAGATCGCCTTTGCGTAAGCGACTGTTCCATGCAGCGCTACCACGGGACACTTCTGCCACTACTAGATAAGCATCATCCCCATCTTCACGACTTTCAATTACCGCACCGGTGAGTTTTTCATTGAGCTTTTCACCAGCGATTGACTGCTCAATTGCATCGGCAATATAGGCAGTGAGCTTCACTTTTTCGCCATCACGCAGTACGGCTATTTCCATTTTTGCACCGACTCGCATCAAACCCACCATGTTACGCATTGCCGAAGCACTTTTTACTGTCACGCCATTGATGGTGGCAACCACGTCACCGGCTTTTAAGCCAGCTCTTTCCGCAGCAGAATCATCAACCACTTGCGAAATGACGACACCTTGATGCATGTCCAGACCAAAAGCCCGTGCCAATTCCGGCGTCAGATTCTGCATAATAACACCCAGCAAACCACGGCGGACTTCGCCGTATTCAATCAACTGACTGGTTAACTCGCGCACCATATTAATGGGAATAGCAAAACCGATACCGACATTGCCGGAGCCACCAGCGGCTAAAATCGCGGTATTAATGCCGACCAGCTCACCGCGCAGATTAACCAAAGCACCGCCGGAGTTACCGGGGTTAATTGAAGCATCGGTCTGAATGAAATCTTCATAGCCTTCAATGCCCAGACCAGTGCGCCCCAACGCACTCACGATGCCCGAAGTCACTGTCTGACCAAGACCAAAGGGATTACCAATGGCGACCACAAAATCACCCACGCGAAGTTCAGACGAGTCGGCAAAAGGAATATGCGTCAATTTTAATTTTTCATACGCCACTTTCAAAATAGCCACATCGGCTTCGGGATCCGAACCGATAAGCGTGGCTTCTAACTGCTGACCGTCATGCAGGGTAATGGCAATTTCATCCGCACCATCAATGACGTGGTGGTTGGTCACGATATAACCGGCAGCGGCATCGATAATAACGCCAGATCCGAGGCTGGTCACTTCCTTGCGCTGCGGCATATTCTCGAAGCCCTTAAAAAAGCGTCTGAATAGCGGATCCTTCAACAAAGGGTGGTTCTGCACATCCACCGAACCGCGAGTCGCAATATTGACCACAGCGGGGCGCGTTTTCTCAATCATCGGTGCCAAGCTGGGCAACGGTTGACCTTCAATATAAGCTGGCACCGCGGCAAAAGTACTGCTGGTGGAAGCGGCGAGTATCAGCGTCGCGGACAATAAAACCGGTTTAAGCAAAAACATAACCACTCCAAAAATTTAATCTGCGTGTCATAGACATGCTGCATTTTACATAGTTCAGACAATAGAAACAGTCTAGCGCTGGAATCAATCAATGCGCTAACTCACTTGATGTTAGGGGTTTGAGCTGATAAGTTCTGCCACCACACTTTAAACATTAGGAAATACTATGCGCACTATCACAAAACTCGCTGCCATTACCGCAATATCGCTTGGCCTGGTCGCCTGTAACGACCAAAGCACCAGCACTGACACTAAACAACAAGCACTGCAAACCACACAACAAAAAGCCAGCTACAGCTACGGCGTTGATATTGCTGCACGTTTAAAGGAGCAAGGTATCGAGCTCGATGTGCAAGCACTTAACCGTGGCATATACGATTCCTATACGGGCACCGAACTGGCACTCGACGAAGACACAATGTTCCAAGCCAAAACCAGTTTCCAGGAAGAACTGCGTGACGCCATAATGCGCAAGCAGTCAGAAGTGTCTGAAGTAAACCTTGCCGCTGGCAAAGCATTCCTTGAAGAAAACAGCAAGAAAGAAGGCGTTATCACCACCGAAAGCGGCCTGCAATATAAAATATTGGTGAGCGGCGATGGCAAACAACCAACCGCAAATGACACTGTAACCACGCATTATGTTGGCACTTTGATCGATGGTCGCGAATTTGACAGCTCTGTAAAACGTGGCACACCGGCATCGTTTCCCGTACAAGGCGTAATCAAAGGCTGGACCGAAGCCCTACAGTTAATGCAAGTAGGCGACAAGTGGCAATTATTTATTCCTGCAGATCTGGCTTATGGCGCAACCAAACGCAGCGAACTGATTCAAGCTAATTCAACACTGATATTCGAACTGGAATTGCTGAGTATTAAAGAATAAGAAACAAGTTGGCAGTATAAAATTTAAAAGCTCAGAAATAGCTGTAAGCACTATGTGTTTACAGCTATTTTTTTACGGCAAACGGGCGACTGTGTACTAACAACCCTTTCTATTCTATATTTTGAATCTGCTCGCGCATTTGCTCGATTAACACTTTCAATTCCACCGAAGCATTGGTGCTGGAAATATCGGCAGACTTTGATCCTAGCGTGTTGGCTTCACGGTTAAGTTCTTGCATTAAAAAATCCAGTCGGCGACCGACAGCTTCGTCACGGTTTAACACGTCTTGCATTTCTTTTAGATGGCTATCCAAGCGGTCGATTTCTTCATCGACATCCATTTTTTGCGCGAGGTGTACCAGCTCCTGCTCCAACCGGTCTTGGTTGACTTCGATACTTAAGGCTTCGAGTTTTTCGCGAATTTTTTGCTGATAACGTGCCTGGATTTCGGGCATTTTTTTGCGAGTTTTGTTGACGATTTTTTGCACCGCCGAGCAGCGTTGCAAAATCAATTCGCGCATGCGCTCGCCTTCACGTTCACGGTTGGCGATTAATTCATCTAGTGCGGTGTTGAGGGCACTAACGCTAGCATCCAACACCGGTTTCATTTCCAACTTCGACTCTTGCACCACACCTGGCCATTGCAGTATTTCTATGGCATCTACTTCGGTGGGCTGGTGCAGTAAATCATTAATTGTATGACACGCCTTTACCAGTGACTTTGCTTGTGCCAGATTGACATTGATGCTTTCAGACTGCTCGATGCTGGCATGAAAACGTAGCGAACATTCCACTTTTCCGCGCTTTAAGCGATGTTGTAATATTTCTCGAAAACGCGCTTCACTGGCGCGGAAGTCCTCTGGCATTTTGAAATGCAATTCCAGAAAACGCTGGTTCACGCTGCGTAATTCCCAAACCAATTCGCCCTGCTCAAGACTTTTCTGCACTCGGGCAAAGGCTGTCATACTTTTTGTCATTATCTGTACCTCTCTGCGGCATGTTCTATTGCCATGCACATTTTTTGCAAGTCTAGCACGGTGCTAAATCAGCCATGTATAATAGCGCCAAATAAACCACCCTATTGCTGCATCGTAAGCCACTTCGCGGCACGGCTCCACCATTAACCAGGAGACACCAAATAACATGCGACCAAGTAACCGTCAGGCCGATGAAATGCGCGCCATTTGTATTACCCGAAACTACACTAAACATGCAGAAGGTTCGGTGTTAATTGAATTTGGTGACACGAAAGTTATCTGCACCGCCAGCGTCGAAGAACGTGTACCGAACTTTCTGCGAGGAAAAGGCCAGGGATGGGTTACGGCTGAATACGGCATGCTGCCCCGCTCTACCGGTTCACGTATGCGCCGCGAGGCTTCCAGTGGTAAACAGGGCGGACGCACCATGGAAATTCAGCGCTTAATCGGGCGTTCTCTACGGGCGGCTATCGACCTTAAAGTTTTAGGTGAAATCACCATTAGCCTAGACTGCGATGTGATTCAAGCCGACGGTGGCACGCGCACTGCTAGTATCACGGGTGCTTGGGTTGCGCTCAACGATGCTATTCAATATTTACTCGATAAAAAAAGTATTAGCAAAAACCCTCTGCATCATCAAATTGCTTCTGTCTCTGTTGGTATTTACAATGGTACGCCGGTACTGGATCTGGATTACGCGGAAGATTCTAACGCTGAAACCGACATGAATGTTGTGATGAATAATGACAATGGTTTTATTGAAATTCAGGGCACCGCGGAGGGACACGCTTACAGTAAAGACGAACTAAACAGTATGTTGGCATTGGCGGAAAAAGGCATTACTGAATTATTTACCATACAACAAACAGCCATGCAGCAGACAATGTAACTATCAACTAATGTCCACTTAAGGCAAATCCACATGAATAAAATAGTGCTCGCCAGCGGCAATGCTGGCAAGGTTCGAGAAATCAATAAGCTGTTTGCTGGCAGTGGTATCGAAATCATTCCGCAATCTGAATTTAATGTTCCCGATGTGGCAGAAACAGGCACCACCTTTGTTGAAAACGCCATCATCAAAGCTCGTCATGCGGCTGAGTATACCGGCTTACCAGCAATTTCAGATGATTCCGGCATTGAAGTCGATGCCTTAAATTCGCGCCCCGGTGTTTACTCCGCGCGTTACGCTGGTGAAGGTTGCAATGACCTGGACAACAACAATAAAATGCTGGAAGAATTAAAAGGTGTGCCGGAAGCAGAACGCACCGCACGTTACCAATGTTTAATCGTATTCATGCGTTCACATACCGACCCTGTTCCATTGATAACACAGGCAAGCTGGGAAGGACGAATTTTAGAAGCACCACAGGGTGATGGCGGCTTTGGTTATGACCCGATTTTTTATGTGCCGACGCACAACTGTTCCGGCGGTGAATTACCTTTGGATATTAAAAATACCTTGAGTCATCGTGCTATTGCATTGAAAGCAATGTTGGAAGAATTTAAGAAACACCAATATCTTTAACGACAATAAAATCAGGAAGCATACAGCAACCTATATAGCCGAGAAAGACAATGAAGAAAAAACCGACAATAGCTAAATTTTCTGATGATGAGGAAAAAAACCTCATAGAATCCCTTGAGTCCGATGATGCTCAATTTAAAAGCTATCTGACACCAAAGCGCAAAACTGAACTTCAGGAAATGGCTCGTGCGACGATGAATGATGTAAGAGAGAAAGTAACCATTCGTATCTCACGCAGAGATTTAGTCCGTATCAAATCTAAAGCAATGCAAGATGGGATGCCGTACCAAAGCTTGATAAACTCTATTCTGCATAAAGCCGTATCTAAATGAAAAAATCGAATAGATGCCTTAGATATGCCTGTTCTGCTTTGTAACGAAATTGATCTGCAACAGCTGCAATCTCTCCTTGCGCGTTACCACCTGAAAATACAAATCGTTGAGGACAATGCAGACATCCCCGGTAGTTTCTGGCAACCACCTGAAGCTGGTTTGATTGCAGATACGCTTTATATTCGTAACGATACACCGGTACATTCTGCGCTGCATGAAACCTGTCATTATATTTGCATGGATAAGACACGCCGGGAAAAGTTGGATACCAATGCTGGGGGTTCGGCACTGGAGGAAAGTGGGGTTTGCTATTTGCAAATTTTGCTGGCGGATTATGTTCCTGAGATGAGTCAATCGCGTATCTTTTTGGACATGGATGCCTGGGGGTATTCGTTTCGTTTAGGTTCGACTAAAGCCTGGTTTGATGGCGATGCGGAAGATGCATTTGAGTGGTTGCTGCAAAATAAAATTATTGGCTTAGACCACAAACCTACGTGGGTTGTTCGTCAGTAGTCAGCCCAAACCGTGGTGGTTCGCGCCTCACCCCAACACTTACGGGCACCTCTATTAATTACCCGGCTTAATAGTTGCTATCAGCCGTGCTAGGGCTGGCAGTAACAAAATAGCGCCTAACATGTTGACTAGGAACATGAAGGTGAGCAGTATGCCCATGTCTGCCTGGAATTTAAGTGGTGAGAACATCCAGGTGGCGACGCCGATGGCGAGGGTAATACCGGTAAAGACCACACCAATGCCCGTCACCGATAATGTATTTTCATATGCAACCGAGAGGCTTACACCTTTTTTTAGTTCTTCCTGCAAGCGACTATAAATATAGATGCCATAGTCCACACCAATACCAACACCAAGTGCGACCACCGGCAAGGTGTTTACTTTCAAACCAATTTCCAACATGCTCATTAAGGCGTACGCCAATAACGAAACCAGCGCTAGCGGCAACACAATACATAAGGTGGCAATGAGCGAGCGGAACGTTATCAGACACAAAATAATAATGGCGCTAAACACATAAATCAGCATGGGGAACTGCGCGGCATCTACCGCTTCGTTACTGGCGGCCATTACCCCAACATTGCCGGTCGCTAATAAAAAGTTCATATCATCACGATCGTTCATATCGCGAAACTCTTTCACCGAAGCAATAACGCGGTTAATGGTTTCGGCTTTATGATCCGAGGTGAAAATTAATACCGGCATTACGCTGCAATCATCATTCAGCAGTCCAGTGCTGGTAGGAGTATAAGCCACCGCTTCTGCTAGATTACTTTGATTGCGTGACAACACTCGCCATTTGGGCGCACCTTCGTTCCAACCGGCATTAACCAGCTTAGCGACCCCTGCCAGCCCAATGACCGACTGCACCCCAGGCGTATTACGCATATGCCATTCGAAACTATCCAACTGGGTCATAATGTCGTATTGGATACAGCCTTCCACAGGTGCTTCAACAATGGTGGTAAGAATATCCACGCCGATGGAAAAACGCTCGGTGATAATTTTGCTATCGAGGTTATAACGTGAGTCTGGCCATAGTTCAGGAACACCCGCATGCAGATCACCAATTTTCACATCGGTGCCTTTCCACAAGCCAAAACTTAACAACAGCACTGCCAGCAAAAGCACCACAGTGGCACCTTTGGGTTTAGAAACTTGTGCCAGAGCTGACCATACACCCGCCAGTCTCGCTTTACGCTGCACCAGTTTTTTGCGGTAGTCATCACCCAAATTCAAAAACGAAAGCATGACAGGCAGCAGGATTAAATTAGTGAAAATAATCGCCGCCACACCGACACTGGCGGTAATTGCCATTTCCTGAATAATTTGAATTTGAATCAGTAGTATGGTGAGAAAGCCAATGGTATCACTGGCAAGGGCAATGCCACCGGGAATTAGCAGACGACGGAAACTTCGTCGGCTCGCCTGTTCGCAAGAGCTGCCGTTCGATACTTCCGCCCCCATTGAACTGATCATTTGCACCCCGTGACTCACGCCAATGGCAAAAATCAGGAACGGAACAAGGATACTCATGGGGTCGATGCCAAAGCCCATCAAGGGCAGCATACCTAACTGCCAGATGACCGCGACAAGCGAACAAGCCAGCGGTATCAGGGTAATTCGTAGTGACTGCGAGTAAAAATACACCAGCATGGCAGTAATAAAAAAAGCAAAGACAAAAAACAATATCACCTTGGCGGCACCATCGGTGATGTCGCCAATGACTTTGGCAAAACCAATGATATGCACGTTTATTTTATCGGTTTGATGTTTGCCGCGAATATTCTCCTCAAGCAGCGCCGCCACTTTTACATAATCGAGCTTTTCTCCGGTCAATGGGTCTATTTCAAGTAACTGAGCACTGACGATTGCGCCACTGAAATCATTTGCCACTAACCGACCCATATACTGTGATTTCAGTAGATTCTGCCGTACCTGCGCTAAACCTTCTGCCGTGTTACGAAAATCTGCTGGCACCACATTACCGCCAGCAATGCCATCCTCCACCACTTCGGTAAAACGTACATTCGGCGTAAACAATGAACTGACCCGTGAACGATCGACACCCGGGATAAAAAATACTTCATCAGTCACCGCTTTCAGGGTATCAAAAAACTCTGGGGTAAAAATATCGCCTTCGTCAACCGTTAGTGCAATCAACACCCGATTGGCACCACCAAACTCCTTGTAGAAAACAAAGGTTTTCATGTACTCGTGATTTAGCGGCAGTAATTTTAAGAAACCGGCATCTACTTTCAGATTGGTTGCTGACCAACCCATGAATAAGGTCATGACGGTAAAAATTGCCAGCACCCAACGCCGGTTATTAAATATTAAATTTTCCAGAAAGCTGATGAAACCCTTTGTCGGCGGTTCCATTTGTGCGGGCATTTCATTCTGCATTTTTTGCTCGTCATTGCTCATTGACCAGACTCCAAATCTGCTAGCGTAGTCAATCGCACACCAGCCTCACCGACTAGAATTAATTGCTCCTCGCCAATGCTGAGAATCGCAGTAATGCCTTTGCGGTCAAGCTGCGAGTAAAGCTGAAACGTTTGCCCATGATTACGACTAATAAGAACCGTGCCATTCATGCCCACAACCAGCACCGTGCCATCCGCTAGTACGATGCCGTCGAGTAATAATGCATAGGTTGAGGTTTCCACAGAACGCCAACTCTCGCCGGCATCATCACTGTGGAATAAGTGACCGCGTAGTCCGAACAGTAGTAAATTTTTATCCGGCAATGCCAGTATGCCGAACAGCGAACCTTCATAAGGCGATTCCATGGTCTGCCAGCTCTTGCCGCCATCCACCGAGCGATACAACAGTCCCGCCTCGGCCGCGAGATAACGTTGATTATCAGGGTGAACCATCAACTGGTTAAGGTGAAAATCGTCTTCTTCATTTATTGGCTGCTGCGTCCAGCTTTCGCCGCCATCTTGGGTGTGCAAAAGCAGTCCGTAAGCACCCACCGCGTAACCTTCATTGGCATTGCGAAACCAAACGTCGAGTAACGGCGTTTCATCCAGCGGGGCATTTCGCAGCATCTGCCAGTTACGTCCGCCATCGCGGGTACGCAAGATCACGCCGTCATGACCCACTGCCCAGCCTAACTGACTGTCATATAGATGAACCGCTGTAAGCATTTTGCGCGTAGGGACGTTCGCCTGCGTCCAACTTTGGCCACGGTCAGAAGACCAAAGAATATGGCCGCGCTGACCAACCGCCAGCAAAAGATTTTCACTCTGGGCAACATCTAACAATAGTGATTTTATCGCCAGTGGTGCTATAACGGCGTGTTGGTTTTGAGACAGGGAGGAAGTTGGCTGCGCCAGTAATGGCACACTTGTGGATAACAATATCCAGATGAATATCAGCTGTAGAATTAAAAACTTTTTCCCACAGATGGTCGCTCTTACGCATCCATGCGTCCGCGACATTAGTGCATCCATGCACGTCAACACAGATGAACACAGATGAAGGTGTTTTTCTCGTTCCCACGCTCCCGCGTGGGAACGCATAGCACTCTCAGTCATAGATCTCTACCCACGCTTCTGTAAGTGAATGCTTAGACTACCAGACATTGTAGAACCTTTAGCAACTAAACCTGTTGGCGCGGATGGCATACGTTCCCACGCGGGAGCGTGGGAACGAGTATACATATGGCGTTTTCATGCACTGACGGTAAGCGTTATCGCCGACCCTCGCGGCGTAACGCGCCAACGGTAAAGTCTTTCTTACTCAAGTCTGCTTTGAAGTCGTACATTTCTTCTTCGTTATTCAAACCCAGCGCCAGATAACGACCGGACTGCAAGTCGTAATGCGCTTCTACTGTGTACCAGTAATTAGGGACATCGTAATAGTTAATGGCATGGCCTTCGGATACTCGCCATATCTGGTCGCGGTTGTCATACTGATCGACCAGTAAAATCTGCCAGGAATCTTCGTCGATGTAGAAGGTGCGACGTTTATAGATGTGTCTACTGCCTTCTTTTAGGGTTGCTTCCACCACCCAGACTCGATGCAATTCATAGCGTAGATGCTCAGGATTCAGGTGCTTAGCAATCAGTACATCACTGTATTTCAAGTTGTCGCTGTGCAGCTTGTAAGCATTATATGGCACGTACATTTCTTTCTTGCCAACCAATTCCCAGTCATATCGTTCCGGGCTACCATTAAACATATCCAACTGGTCACTGGTACGCAGACCATCTGCCGCCGTGCCTGGATTATCGAATGCCACATTAGGCGCACGTCGTACTCGTCGCTGTCCGGGGTTGTATATCCAGGCTTTGCGATGCTCCTTTTCCTGATCCAGTGTTTCGTGAATCAACAGAATACGACCCGCCAAGCGAGCCGGTGATTCTACCCGCTGCTTAAATCGAAGAATGACATTATCCAACTCTGCTTCTGTTGCATCGGGCAGACCATAATCAAACAGCACTTTTTCGTTGATTTTTACCATGGCATAACTGCCGCCACGGGTCACTGCTGCCGAACCGAAATTTCTCTCCAGCGTGGCAGCACGCCAGCGCAAAATATGATTCCAGATCACCTCATTACCGCTCGTGGGTAGCGGGAAAGGAATGCCCTGAACGGCACCTGTCACACCGTTTCCACCATCGGCTAGTTTCGCGGTACTGGCATTTTTCAGCGTCGCGTCATAAATATATTGTGGCGCTGCGGCGCTGCGATGACTGGGATACACATTCATTTTGAAAGTGTCATACGTTTCCAGTAATGCCTTCTGCCCCGGTGAAAGTTGCTCGGCATATTGCGCCATGTTTTCACTACTGATAGTGAATTTCACGCTGTCATCAGCAAAAGGATCGGGGTGATGATCACCAACCTGATAACCGGCTGGTGCGCTAACGCCACCCGTCCATGCGGGAATGGTGCCAGCGGCATTGCCTGCCTGCACCGCACCGAAGGGTGTTAATTCATTGCCTAACTTTGCAATCTCCTCTGCCGAAGGTGCAGCAGAAACCTGCGCCCAGCTCATGCTTAACAGCATGGCGGTCACAGGCAGCATGGCGCGCAGCAGGGAATTATTCGGTTTTGCCATCTGTCTAACCATGAGTTTAATCCTCTTTTAAAATGCGTACTTGATATTGAATGACACGAAATCGCGGTCATTGATCAAATTGAAACGGCCTGCACCGGAATATCGTGTATAGCTGAAATCCGTCGACCAGGTATTCAAATAGTCACCGGCCAAACCCAGCGTCAGTGCCTGCCGGCCTTCCAGAAAACTGCCACCGGGGCCGGGGGAATTACCCGCAACATCCTGTGAAAAAGCAATGCGTGGCAGTAAATTCCAAGCACCGATGGCGTTATCAAATTCCAATCGACCGACCAAGCGATAACCCCAAGAAGTGGCATCAGCGAAACGGCTGGCATCCTCAAACTGCCCAGCAGCAGGACCGTGAGCACCTGCCAATGTCTGATTGCCACTAATATAAGTTCCGGGTGCTTCTAGACGTAACTCATTTTTGTCCGGCATATTATTCACGATATTCACCCCAACTTCTGCCAGAAACAGGAACTGAGTCGCGCCTAATACATGAGGTACCAGTCGGGTGACGGTCGCCTGCACCTGGGTTACATCACGCAAAATGAAACCTGGGATGTCTTGGTCTGTGCTGTAGGCATTGCCACCGTTAAGGAATTGCGACAGTTGGTTGGCAACTAATGCCGGGTTGAAAGGTGTAAGCGCAGCGAACAACAGCTCTACATCATCGACCTGTAACGGCACGTCAAGACGGTGCGAAACTTCACCCTGCACCGCCCAGTTATTGACTGTGGTATTAAAGCTAAGACCGAGCAACTGGATATCTTCCGGGTATTCAATCTGATAACGCGCTGTGCTGGAATAAGCATTGGTAGCATTAGCATCGACCACTGCATTTGCACCCGGTGGTACACCGGCAGTCGCATACACAGCACCAGCTGCCATAAGCCCGGCATTGGTGCCGGTTCGTGCACTGATAATAGGCAGTCGGCTGTGATAATTAATATAATAAAAGCCAAACTCGGTATCATTCAAACTCGGCGCAAAAACCCGGTAGGCAAGACCAAACTGACCGCTGTCACTAGGTTCTTTATTTGAAGTACGCGAGATACCCAAAAATGGGCCTTCGGGCGCTGCACCAAAACCCAGTTGTATCCTTTCGCCACCGGGGCCGGCAAAATCGTTAGTACTGAAATATGAACCGGGTGGATCAATGCGGGTTTCTTCCCAGTCTAATTGCACAAAGGCTTCAAGGCTGCCGTTTTCTGTGATGTCGATGGAAGCAGACAAAATAGATACCGGCATCAATGCCTCACGCAGTTCGGCACCGGGAACACGGATTTTCGCCACATCAACAGGGTTAATGACATTAATGCTGTTCTGAATAAAGGTACTCTCACCCCAACTTAACACTTGCCGACCTATGCGAACTTCGGCTAATTTTTCTGCTACTTCAAAGTTGTACCAAAGAAAAGCATCCAGAATTTCGACGTCACTGCCGACAATGTCCAGCGCTTCTTCACTGAGTGGGCTTTTCTCGCGGTCGCCATTTTTTACTTCATCATCATAGAAACCGGTAACCCGAAAAAAGCCACCAAAGTTATCTTTTTCCAGCAACAGTTCACTGGTAAATTTTGCCGCATTATTGACAATGCCAGAACCAAAGTTGAGATTACCGTCATCACCGTTTACAGAAAAAGCATTGCCGCCATTAGGAATGCCGACTAAATCAGGATCTGGATCATCTAGCCGATAACGCACACCCCAGGACAAGGTCGTATCCAAACTACCGCTCCAACCTTCGCCACCAAAGTCGATTGCCTGTGCCGCTGGAACAAAGCATGCGGTTAGCATCGCCGCCACCAATAATCGACGGGGTAAAGGCAAAGCTGCCGACAAACGTCTTGCTGATTTTGCATTCGCTCTGATCTTCATTATTTCGCCCCCTGAATAGCGAGAGGAAAACGACTGGTAGCAGGCGAACCTACGCGCCTGTCAGCGGTTAATATAAAAAAACCTTTCATGATTCCTCCGGTTTGATCTGTTTTTGTCATTATTTTTTTGTCAGCTAAACGTTATGTTGATAGTTGCAGTTGAGCACAATTAAGGCTGAACAACCACAGATTCAGCCGCAGCCGTATCACCTGTACTGGTGCTTACTGCAGCGACGGCACCATCGTTGGCAAAAAAGGTAACCGTTGCTGTTTGCATCACGTTAGTCACCAGTGCTGCCATCGCATCCGGATTACCTAAGGCATCATTAGGTGTCAGTATCGAACCGTGATGTCCAGCAGTGAAACGAATAACAGCGGTTAAATCTGCGCCAGAAGTGGTACTGCTCACGCTATCCAGACCCTGCGCAGTGATAAGTGGCTCAGTGCCACCCAATGGACCAGGCACTGTACCCGCAGGTACATCCTGGAAGCCATTAGCAAGTGTGCCGACATGGTTAGGCACGACCTGATCCGGCAGATTATTGCTGTCACCCACCACCTCAAACAGTAACACGCCACGTCCTGCAGCGGTGGCAGCGCCGTAGTTAATGGGATCTACAGAATCAACCGTTGTCTGCGCCGCGCCAAGGAAAGCTTCAAAGTCACTGGTTCCCTTGCTGATACCTGCCTGCGCTTGCAGACCGGCAGCAATTTCTGGGCCAAAGGTAGGCGAGCCGTCGAGCAGTTTACCGATACCGCCGCCCGACATGGCAAACACTGCATCGCGCACATCGGGATCCAATGCTACAAATACCGACCCCACCATGCCACCTAACGAGTGACCTAGAAAATAGATTCGATTAGCATCGATGCTCACACCTCCGATGGTCAGACTGGTTAATGCCTTACGCAGGGTCATTAGGTCTACAACCCCCTGACGCAAGTTATCGCGGGTGGTCAGCAAACTGGCAAGATTAATAAAATGTCGACCGGAAGTATCGGTGGTGCCATCGGGCACGCTGGCAATAATAGAACCGCTGCTGTCCTGAGTCACCAGATCCATATCAAAGGTTCGTTCGTTGGTTGATAATGCATCCAGTGGACCACCCGCAAATCCAGGCGAATAAAAACCTTCCGTGCCGTTGGTTTCGTTGCCCGTTATACCGTGCAAGGGCAAATCAATAGCAACCGTGACAAAGCCCTGGCTCGCCATCGCATCCGCCACGGCTAACGCGGTGCCGCGGTTGGTGGTGATGCCGTGTTGATAGATAACCACTGGCCAGCTTGCTGGAAGCGTGCCTTTTGGCACAGTTACCAATACTGGGATGGTTTGCGTTTCAGTGGCTACCGGTATGGGGTTAAACTGCGTGAGAAAATTTTCAGTAGCATTCGGGAAAAAAGCCGGTGGCGGCAGCGTCGCACTAAGCCAGAACTTGGTCAACGGATCAGTGGGATTGGTCGCAGAAAAAGCCGATAAATAATAGGGAACTTCTAATGTACCAATGAGAATATCTGCTGCACCGAAAGGGGAATCACTACCGGTAGGTGCCAGTAGTAGGCTAGCAGGTGGGGCAGTATCGACTAATGCCGCCTTGACCGCACCCAATACGTCGACTACCGACTGCGTCTTAAAATTCCACGCTACTGCGATATCCGCCGATAACCCAGCCTCAAATACATCCAGTGCCGCACTCTGCGCCACCATCAACTGCCGTAATGGTTCCAGTCTTTCTGCGGTCGCGTCATCAAACGAAGCAAACAAACTACTTGTGCCATCCCATACCGGTTGAGGAATTTGCGCTGAAGTAAATACCTGACTGGCACCAGCCGAGCGTCCGTCCGTCGACAAAAGGCTATTGGTCACAATGGAGACATAAGTCGTTTTAGGTTTAAGTGGTTTTAGCAGTAATACCGCGAGCGTCTGCCCAGTGGTATCGACTGAAGACACCGTGGCGATAAAATCAACACCAAAGGTTAATTCTGCATCAATGGAAAGAATGGCGGTGGTCGCCGGATGAGCAGTGGCTTCAAATATCCGCACTGCACCAGCCACAGTGGTAGCATCAATCGCCTCACTAAAACCAGTACTCATGGGCGCAACCGTGGAAAACCCATCCAGCGTATTCATTGCGATACGCGGACCATCGCTAGCGGTGCCACTCAGGGGAATATTCAAGGTACCATCCAGCGAACCGCTAAACAATAAACTGGAAGGAAAAGGAATAACAGCACTGCCCGGATCAAACAGCGCCACGAAACCACCTGTTGGAGAACCCTGTAGTTGCTCGTCAACCGAATCACTACAGGCAATAAGAAACAGAGGCAGTGCCAATAACGTTAACAAACTTCGCATGGTTAAATCTCCCAGATTGTTTTATAGCATTCGCTCAAATCGATCGCGCTATCAAAAGTTGAGCTTATTTTTTTAGACTTATTTTTTATCTGCCCAACCGTAACATCTCGCTGGACATCTCGTTGGGTATTTTGCTTTATTATTTTTACTTTATTCTTCAACAGCAGTCAGGATTCAATCTAATTCACTGCTGTGCATATCGCTAGATATAAACACCCTTTGTAATCCAAGTCAACGACATACTTGATTTTTGTTAAGAGTAAGTTATCTGCCCTAATAATTAACACGTGCACTTGCCCGGATCTATCCTTTCTTTACTCGGGGAAAGAACACGAAGCGGCCAGCCTATATGATCTTTTTAAATAATTATTCCAGTAATTTCTCAATTGATTCCAATAAAATTTTTGTTTCTATGGGCTTAATTACGCAACCATCAAAACCCGCCTCCATAATTTTTTCTATGTCATCGGACATAGCATTGGCTGTTACCGCTAACACAGGAATTTGTTTTGTCAGCGAATGATTTCTGAGGTTTTTTAATACATCAAAACCATTCATAATGGGGAGGTTGATATCCAGTAGAACCAGATCAGGCAGTTGCTTTAGTATGAGCTCTAAACCAGACACCCCATCATTAGATGTTTGTAGCTTGTACCCCGTCATGTCATGGATAACATCTTGCATTAGTTCCAAATTAACTGGGTTGTCTTCAACATAAATGAGCCGTTTTCCTAACGGCTTTACCTGTATCGCCAACTTATTACTGACCGTGTCATTTAGACTGGGACTTTGCTTTAAACCACCTAGTGGCAATTCAATCCAGAAAGTACTACCTTCATCTTCAGTACTGCTTACACCGATATTGCCATTCATTGTTTCGACCAGCTTCTGAGTAATCGCTAACCCAATTCCTGTTCCTTCAATATCACTGTGTTCGGCACCCAAACGTTCGAAGGGATTAAATAATTTATCTTTCTGACTGGCATTCAATCCCACCCCCGTATCGATGACACTAATTCGCAAACGATTATCATTTTTTAGTACCACATCAACAGTAATGTTGCCTTGCGCCTTATTATACTTTACTGCATTGGTAAGCAAGTTTAAAAGTGATTGTTGTAATCGAGTATAGTCTGCCAAAACGATGTACGCGCTGTTGGTATCAAATGAAAGGTTAATGCCAGCACCTTTCGCCATGGGTGCAATTAATGCGTAACACTCTTCGAAAATTTCTCTGAGATGAACCTTCTCCAATGATACGGTATTGACACCTTTTTCTATTTTGGCAAGATCCAGTATTTCATCAATCAGCACCGACAGATGTTTACCCGCGTTGTTGATATGCCCCGCATATTTTCTGACTTTCTCATTCTGGTCATTTTTCCGCAAGATCAAATCTGAAAACCCAACGATAGCAGTCAGTGGCGTGCGCAGCTCATGACTCATATTGGTCAGGAATTGTGATTTCGCCAAGCTTGCATCTATGGCTTCATTTTTGGCAATTGTCAGCTGTTTTTCGACTGTCTTTCTCTGGGTAATATCGCTCATGCTGGCGGAAAAAAACATCGTCCCTTCGAGTACCCAGGAAGATAAAGACAGTGCCATTGGAAATATCGAACCGTCCTTTCGTAACCCTTCTGTTTCGAGTGTTTTAATGACAGTTATTTCCTGCTTGTTATTAACGACACGGGCAAGTCCATTTAAATGTGCTTCACGATGTTTTTCAGGGATTAACAGTATTGCTGGTTTACCCAGTATTTCTTCACGATCATAACCGAATATCGTCTTCACGCTCTGATTCCAGGACAGCATCAAACCACGATAGTCGGAAAGGATAATTGCCTCGTTAGCGTTACGTGCGACAGCGGTAAAACGTTCTTCATTCAGTTTCTTCTGCAGAAACAGTCGAAACACTTCCTGCCCACGAATTGCACGGGCAATAACGGTGTCGGTTAGAAAACCGGCATTGATAGGCTTGCTCATGAAATCGTCACTACCAGAATACGCGGCCTTTATTCTATTTGGCGTTGTGTTATTCGCGGTCAGAAAAAGAATGGGAATTAATAAAAACTCGCCGCCCATCTGTCGGATCGCTGCACCCAACTCAAAACCATCACAACCCGGCATTTCAACATCCAGAATAATCAGGTCGGGCTTGAAATTAAGCATCTCGTCAACGGCCAAAAAGGGATCTTTCACAATCGAGGTTATCAGTCCTTTGTCCTCAAGAACAACTCTGCAAAACTCACCAATATCAGGATCATCATCGACAACAAGTATGCGCAGCACTGGTTTTTTTCTTGCGACAAACAAGTCATTAAGCATTTCCACCAGTTTGAGAATATCAATGGGCTTGACCATAAAACCATCGGATCCTCCACGAACAGCCTCCAGGCGAGCGAGAAAATCATCACGCACGGATACAAAAATGACGGGACTTGTCAGTAATTTCTCTGCGCGTAGTTCCTTAATTATGACAAGGCCAGCATCGTGACTATCATCATAGGCAATAT
Organism: uncultured Thiotrichaceae bacterium; assembly: GCA_964651445.1. Lineage (GTDB taxonomy): Bacteria > Pseudomonadota > Gammaproteobacteria > SZUA-229 > SZUA-229. The sequence goes on along the minus strand of CAZYYW010000028.1, from coordinate 7,488 downwards.
CCATTATCACCACTGATGGCTGTTTTTTTCTGATTGCATTACGGAGTTTGGAGGGATGATGTAGAACCGTCACCAAAAAACCAAAATTACTGAGCAGTTCTTCCAGAATTTTTGCCTGCTGGGTATCATCCTCAACCACGATGATGTCTTTTGTAGACGTTGCCACTGACTTTTGAACCAATGCTTCCATTTCGTTTAGGTTAAAAAGATTGGCGTTCTGAGAGGACGATTTAGCCTCGCTACTCACTTGCAGCAAAGCGATTAAGACGTCGATGCGTTTCAAATCCTCATCGACTGGGGCAGATTCTTGCCCGAGTAATGACTTGCAAGCTTTATCAAGATTGTGTGCAGCGAGACCAAGGTTTGGCAGACCATAAGTCCCCGCTGAACCACTTAATTTATGAGCCAGATTCTGTAGCGTTTGCAGCGAGTGGCTAGCCGTCTCGATCTCACGGATTCGATCAGGTAGTTGTGAAGTAAAGCCGGCTTTCAATATGGCTAGCTTCTCAATAATATTGTTGGGCGTATCAGTCATCTGGCATTACACCAAATTTCTCTAACCTGATCGGCAAGAGTGATTGGGTCGAATGGCTTGCTGATAACGTCGACAGCGCCTAAAGTCTTAAGTTCTTCAATTTCGCTCGTCTGCACCTTAGCGGTCATAAAAATGACGGGGGTGTTTAAAGTTTGAGGCAACCTGCGTAATGCCTGCAGTGTGCTCGGCCCATCCATTCCCGGCATCATAACATCCAGCAGAATTAAATCCGGCTGAAAGCTGGGTGCTCTTATGATGGCATCATCACCTGAATCACAACTTTCGACAGTGAAGCCACCAAACGATTCAAGTGCAATTTTGGCAATTACCTGTATGTCCGGATCGTCTTCCACGTGCAATATTTTGTTTAGTTCTGTCATTATGTGAAATCCGTGGTTTTAATTGCACTGCATTGCAGCGCGCACCGCTCGGGTTAGTTGCGCAGCTTCAATGGGTTTTTGCATCCAGCCGACAATGCTCGCAAGGTTATCATCACGATGCTCCCGCTCCCTTTCAATCGCGTTTGCCGAAACCACAATGATCGGCATCTGCTGTATTTTTTCCTGCGACAGCAGTTCTTTCACCAGAGCAATACCGTCACCATCAGGCAAATCAAGATCAAGAGTCATCGCATTGTAGTTACCCGATTCAAGCATTATTTTTGCTTGATGTAAGGTAGTGGCAACACTGGTACGCAAGCCGGAGCTACCGAGTATTGCTTGCAGTAAAGTGGCAACATCACTGTTATCCTCACAGATGAGGACATGCGCCAGCGTATCGTCGTGATCGGATGTCGCTGATTCCCCGCGATATATCAACAATTCTGCAATGTCGAAATAAAATGTCGTGCCCGCGCCCATTTTGGTGTTGAATTTAAGCTCACTGCCATGTTTTTCAACGAACGCCTTGGTGATGCTGAGCCCCAATCCAGTGCCTCCTTTCTGCCGTGTGTCGGACGAGTCAGCCTGACTGAATTTGTCAAAAATCTTGCCCCTGAAAGCTTCTGGAATACCTTGTCCGTTATCTTTCACCGCAATTCGAATCATGTTGTTACAACGCATCGCCGATATACTGATTTCCCCACCCTTTGGTGAGAACTTAGCCGCATTGGACATCAGGTTGGACAGTATTTGCATCAGTCGATGAGAATCTGCTTTTACAGATAACGGCTCATCCGAGCTGGTACGAACAAAGGTAACATCATGTTTATCGGCGTAGCCTTTATTGGCTTCAATGGCACCATCAAGCAGCGCAGTAACATCCATCGCCTGCATGTCAAACGCCAGTTTACCGGCGGTAATTTTTTCAATATCCAAAATGTCGTTAATCAGCAGTACCAGTCTATCGGTGTTTTTGTAAGCAATGTCCAACATCGACTGTAACTGATCAGGAAGCTGCCCCAGCTCGCCCGAATGTATTAAACCCAGTGAGCCCTTGATTGAAGTCAGTGGTGTTCGCAGTTCGTGGCTCACCGTGGAAATAAATTCAGCCTTTGCTTGGTCAACACGTTTGCGCTCAGTAATATCGCGAAGAATACCAGTATAGCTGACGATATCTTCACTATCTGGCATACGTGCTTTTTCCACAATTTTACTGACAGCCAAATCCACGGGAAAGGTTGAACCATCTTTACGCTGCCCCGTTACTTCACGACCAATGCCAATGATTTTTTCCGCGCCTGTTTCGTCATAGTCTGCCAAGTCACCGCTGCCCTCTTGATGGAACGGTTCAAGCATTAACATCTTGATATTATTCCCCAACACCTCATCGGCCGAGTAACCAAACATTTGTTCGGCCATTATATTAAATGAAGTGACACGATCTTTTGAGTTAATCGAAATAATGCCATCAGCGGCAGTATCGAGAATAGCCTGTGTTTTCACCCTACTGCGGTTAGCTTCCTGCTGCGCCGACAGAAGCCGGTTCAGTGTTCGGTTAAACGTTTCACCCAGGTAAGCAAACTCATCGTTAGTATCGAGCTGAATTCGAATGTGCATCTCACCTTTGCCGATTTCTCGGGCACCTTGCACCAGCGTATCAACAGAACTGACAATACTTCGACTAAGGCGCATGACCATAACAACGGCGACCACTATAGCAAGCAAGCTCAACAACCAAAGTATAATATATGCCCGATTGATAGATTGAAACGCATCCTCAATTGCAGCCTCATTGACAGCCAAAACCAGTGGCTGAATATCATTATCGAGAAAAACATCAAGCTCAATAAGGTATGCGGCATAATCCACTAGCAGGCTTTCTGTCTCATCGGCAAGTTGGATTATTCGATCACTGGTTTGTATTACATCATCAAACACCATACGAATACGCTGAAAAATCTCTTTCTCTTCTAGATTGTAATGGTCGCGCTGAAAAGCCATCAGGGTATCAATGAATTTTTTTTCAGCAATAATGGCATTTTTTTTATTCTTTTCCTGCAAGTTAAGTACATAGAATTCTACCGCCGAGAGCGTTTCTAATGCATGGAGTTTTAATTTCAAAGTGACTTGTTGTGTATTGGCGGCAGCACTACTTTTTGTGTAAGCAATGGCTAGCAGTTCATTTCCCATTAGATAATATATTTTCTCAACGTCACCACTTAATCGAATTAACTGTTCACGCTGTTGGTCGGCAAGACTTATTACTTTCTTACCCAGTAAGGTGAATTCAAGATAATTTCGATCGATTTTGTTATCAAGCGTGATAACGCCCTTGTCGTTAGCCAGTTGATGAAACTGAGCGGCATAGCGTTTAAAGTCTGATTCGGCATCTTTTAACGCAACCAGAGAATCAGGATTTCCGCGACGTACATAAGCATATACCGCCAGTGCTGCTTCACCGGCATTAATTTCCATCTCCAGTAAGGCTTGTTCCATCGGCTCTACAACCTTCGATAACAGCACCAAGTCTTCATTGATCTTTTTAAGTAAAACGCTAGTAATAATTCCGGCAATTAATATGACCAAAATAACACTACTCATCATCACCCATAGCCTACGACTTAAGGTTTGTGGAACGGCAACACCAGAATCTAACTTACTGTTCAATATAGGGTTATTTTTTGAAGATGCGGAGTGGGGAGCCTGGGTGGGTTTCATATCAGTTCAACCATTTTTCAAATGTAGTAATGCCAGCATCAACTTGACAAGTTCCATCATGGTCAAAAAACACAAGGTCTTAATATGCAAAGGTTGTACGCGACCGTTCACTATTGTAAGCAGAACCATCTCGTGAGTAGTCGCTATGCACGTTTTGTTAGCAGTAAATTATCGCCCCTACATTAACACGCACTCGGGCCTATTCTTTCTTTATTGTCTCAATACACTAATTAAAACCGCGCACTTTTGCTGCCACATTGGCATGCTACGCTATGGCGTATGGAACAGCAAAGCTCCCATATTTATTCTTTAATCACATCGTTTGTCTTTCGTAAAAAACAAAGCCAACAGCCAACCACGCTTTTATTTTTCCGGCAATGGCATGGGGCGGCGACTTTCATCAATAGCCACATAGGTTAATACTGCCTCGGTCACTTTTATGCAGAGGGTTTCACCTTTATTCATGCGCTCTGCGTATACCTCAACCTTCACCTTCATCGAGCTGCGACCTTCTGATACTATCTCGGCATAACAACTTATCAGGTCACCGACAAATACGGGTTTTTTAAACTCGAACGAATCGACTGCCCGGGTAACGACAGGGCCTCGCACACGCTGTAGCGCTGGAATACTGCCAGCAATATCAACATAGGACATAATCCAGCCACCAAAAATACTGCCGCCTGCGTTTTGATCAGCGGGTCTTGCGGGAACACGAATGACAGGCATTATATTTTCAGGCAAGCTATCTCCATTAGAGTGCTCGTTTTCAGAGGCCTGACTTTCAGATGATGAGCTTTTATCGGTCATTTTCTTCACCTTTTTATTTATGCTTTAAATTAACGCTATGAATTTACGATGTAAATTAACATGAAAAGCAAAACAATAAAGTGCCATTTTAAAAATTCACGCGGTTATATTCTTGATGCGCGACTGGACGTACCGGCTGATAGAGTGACAAATGAAATTACACATTTCATTATCTTCTGCCATTGTTTTACCTGTAGCAAAGAAACCATCACCACCTTTCGCTTAAGCCGCTTACTTGCCGAAAATGGTTACGGTGTTTTACGGTTTGATTTTACCGGCCTTGGCAATAGTGAAGGCAAATTTTCCAGCAGCACATTTTCGACAAGTCAAGATGATTTAAAAAGCGCCATAGCCTATTTACAAGAAAACTATTTAGCCCCATCATTTCTGATGGGGCACAGCCTTGGTGGCACCACGGCGCTTTCTATCGCGCAGGATTTTGATTTTATAAAAGCAGTGGTAACAGTTGCCTCACCCAGTGAACCGGCACACGTATTACATCACTTTAGCTCCGCACTTACTTTGCTGGAACGAAATATTCCTGCCAGCTTTGACGTTGCCGGTCAACGCTTTGCTATAAACCCAGAATTTGTCGAAGATATACGCAAGGTTGACATGCCCGTGCTTTTGTCGAAACTAGACAAACCTGTACTGGTCATAAATATTGAGAATGACGCGCTGGTGAAACAACAAGATGCACAACAGATTAAACAATGGCTAAAGGGCGAAGCCGTTTTGCTCAATGTAAGTGATTCAGATCATTTATTATCCGACCGTGGCGTGACGGCAAAAGTCGCGGGGGATATTGTTGACTGGTTAGCCAGCGTAGTATATTGAGCCGACACGCTCTGCTTTAAAAAAACCTGACAAAACAATAAAATCTTCAGTAACGCTATACTCCAACTATGCAGATAAATATCGAAACCGGTCTATTAACTGAATGCAAGCAATGCCATTCACCAAACAAAGATAGTCGTCCCGAAAAAATTGCCATTGATCTCATTGTTGTGCATTCAATCAGCTTGCCGCCGGGTGAATATGGTGGCGATAACATTGAACGCTTCTTTCAAAACAAACTGGATAAAAACCAGCACCCCTATTTTGAAGAAATTCATGCGTTACAAGTTTCTAGCCATATACTGATAAAACGCGATGGCAAAATCGTGCAATTTGTGCCTTTCCATGAACGTGCCTGGCATGCTGGAAAATCCAATTATCAGGGGCGTGAAGGATGCAATGATTTTTCCATTGGTATCGAACTGGAAGGCAGCGACAGCGATACATTTGAAGCCGCGCAATATCAGCAACTGGCGCTGTTGATTGAGGCTTTAAAAGTCGTCTACCCAAAAATACGTGACCATATTACCGGACACAGTAACATTGCGCCTGATCGCAAAAAAGATCCCGGTACAGGTTTTGATTGGCAACGACTAAAAAAGACCCAGAGCGTTATTGGTTGAACCTCATTGGCTAAGCATTTTGTTCAAGAACCAGCTATAGTTATCCTGCATCTCTAATAATAAATACACATTACTGCTAAAACATGGCACTCATTTCAATCATTCTGGGTCTATTTCTTGATCGAACATTTCGTCAACTTCACGATTTGCGCGACATGACGTGGTTTGAATTTTATGCGCAGGCAATCCAACGCGTTACCGGCAAGCGAGTACCGCCATTGCAGTTTATTTTGATTCTTGCACTGCCCGTATTGTTGCTGCTCAGCATTCAGATACAGCTACATGATGTTCTGTTTAATTTGCCTGCGTTTATTTTCGGTATCATGGTATTTATTTACTGCTTAGGGCCAGTTTGTTTAAGCACAGACATTGAATCTTATATACAAGCGCGAACATTGGGTGATGAAGATGAAGCGCTGCATTATGCCGGCACCATCGCTGACGCGGAGGCTTCAACTTTACCCGACCAACAGACCAACGATGTTACCCGCGCTATTTTGTATGTCGCCAATGAACGCATCTTTGCCACTATCTTCTGGTTTGTTTTATTAGGCCCCTTTGGCTGCATGCTCTATCGATTAATTTCTGAACTTAGCAAACAACCTGATTACGATGAACTGGCAGAGTTTTCTGCCTTTATCCACGCGATCATGGCATGGTTGCCAGCCCGTATGTTAGCAGCCGGTTACGCCCTCACCGGAAATTTTGACGGTGCCTATCACGCTTATAAAGACCGTGCCTACGCCACTGAACTGGCACAGGGAAATAAAGAAATACTGGTTACCACTGGCATTGGCGCTATGCGTAACCTGGACATGCATACCGAACTTGCTGCCGTCTACGCTTCACAAGCGCTGGTGATGCGCGCGGTCATTGTATGGATAGGCATGCTGGCAGTAATGACGCTAGGCGGGATATTCCATTGACCACTTATATTGATGTAATCAGACACGGCGAACCGGTCGGTGGTCAACGCTACCGAGGACACAGCGTTGACGATCCTTTAACAGAAAAAGGCTGGGCACAAATGCGCGCCGCTGTAGCAGAATCTCCGCCGTGGCAACACATTGTGTCGTCACCATTAAAACGCTGCCTTGAATTCAGCCAGGAATTGGCGAATGATTTACAGATAAATTATACCGTGGAAGACAAACTGAAAGAAATCGGCTTTGGCGAATGGGAGGGTAAAACCCCAGACGATATATTGGCTGAAGACAGCGAAGCCTTAAACCATTTTTATCGCGACCCCGTTAATAACCGACCAAAAGGCGCGGAGCCTCTTGATACATTTTCTGAACGGGTATGGAACGCCTACTTGGATATTAGCCACCTGCATTTAAATAAACACATTTTGATCGTGGCACATGCCGGTGTTGCCCGCGCTATCACAGCCAATATATTAAAGATGTCATTGGATGATGTTTACAGCCGACTTAAAATAGAATACGGCGCTATTATTTGTAGCTCTATCGATATCGACTCACCACCAAGGCTGGTGATTCATGGCCCGAAATAAATTGTTCTGTATGGCTGTTGTTGACACTTAACGGACGTCTGGGAAACAACGTCCTTCGTAGTTCGTTGT
>CAZYYW010000027.1:18750-25770 GCA_964651445.1 uncultured Thiotrichaceae bacterium | reverse complement strand
TCTTTTGCGTTCTTCGCGGACGATGATTTTAGCCTTTAATGTCTGCTTCTGCCCAATAGCTACCCTTAAACCGCTAAAGCCTATAAAATCCCGATGATGGTTAAACAACGAATTGCCCAAAGAATAGTGCTGGGTATTGAATACAACGGCAGTGATTTCAATGGTTATCAGATACAGGCGGCCGGTACTCGTACCGTGCAGCAGGAACTGGAAAAAGCCATCTCAAAGGTGGCGAATGAAGCCGTGCGTTTGACCTGTGCTGGACGTACCGATACTGGTGTCCACGCTACTGGGCAAGTGGTGAATTTTGACACTACCGCGTCGCGTGAATTGAAAGCCTGGGTTTTAGGCGGCAATGTGAATCTGCCACGAGATGTTTCTATCCATTGGGTGCGACAGGTGAGTGATGACTTCAGCGCCCGTTTTAGCGCAGTTTCAAGAAGCTATCGTTATATCCTGTTTAACCGAAAAGTGCGCCCTGCTATTTTTCAACACAATGTCGCCTGGTCAGCTGAACATCTAGATGCCGATGCCATGCATGCAGCGGCGCAGAGTCTGCTCGGTGAACATGATTTTTCGGCTTTTCGTGCATCGAAATGTCAGGCGAATCACCCGATACGAAAAATGCAAAGCATCCGTGTGAAACGAGAAGCAGATTACGTTATATTAGATTTGCAAGCCAACGCATTTTTGCACCACATGGTAAGAAATATCATGGGCAGTTTAATGGTGATTGGTCGCGGCGAACAGCCGGTTAGCTGGCTGCAGGAACTTCTACTGGGGCAGGACAGAAAGAAAGCCGGCATGACCGCATCGCCCGCCGGTTTATATCTGGTTAATGTAGAATACCCGACACAATATGGTTTACCAGACAGTGGCTGGCTGCCTGATATTGGTTAACAGGAAGGCTGTAGCTTATTACTCGTCAGCATGTTTTTCTACTCAATGAGGCTTATAAGAATTTATGCGTACCCGTGTTAAAATTTGTGGCATAAGCCGAACCGAAGATGCCGAGCTTGTTATCGAGTCGGGCGTCGATGCAATCGGACTGGTGTTTTATGAAAAAAGTCCGCGTTTTGTGAAACTGAAACAAGCCGCTGCTATTAGCCAAATAACACCGGCATTTGTCAGCCGAGTCGCCTTGTTTAAGGATGCCGACAGCACCAGCATTGATTCGGTGTTAGCTTCAGTAGAGATTGATCTGATTCAGTTTCATGGCAGTGAAACACCCGGGTTTTGCCAACAGTTTGCATTGCCATATATAAAAGCGGTTGGCATAAAGGGGGCAGAGCATGATGCAAATTTCTTGCTGAGTATCGCAGAAAAATATCAATCTGCCAGAGCTTTATTACTCGATGGTCACGCCGCCGGTGAAGCGGGTGGCAGTGGCGAATCATTTGATTGGGCATCTGTGGCAAAAATTTCATGTCCGCTAATACTGGCAGGTGGTTTAACACCGGAAAATGTGCAGCAGGCGATCTCTCTGGTGCGTCCTTATGCGGTAGATGTAAGCAGCGGTGTAGAAAGCGCACCCGGAATTAAAGATCAAAACAAAGTGGCCGCTTTTATGCAGCAAATTAATGCCGATAAATAAACATAAATATTGTTATGACACAGATAGATAACTCAGCAAAAACCAATTCCAAAAAAGCCAATTCCGATGCTGTGGATTACTCAGCGATGCCCGATGAATATGGTCACTTTGGCCCTTACGGCGGTGTTTTTGCCTCAGAAACATTAATGCAGGCATTGGATGAATTGCGTGATGCCTATGAAAAAATAAAAACCGATAAAGTTTTTCAGGCGCAGTTTGATGAAGATTTAGCGCAATATGTTGGCCGTCCTAGCCCGCTTTATTTCGCTGAACGATTAACACAACAGGTTGGTGGCGCGCAGATATTTCTTAAACGCGAAGACTTAAACCACACTGGCGCACACAAAATTAACAACACCATCGGTCAGGGTTTGTTGGCGAAAATGATGGGTAAAAAACGCATTATTGCTGAAACCGGTGCCGGTCAGCATGGCGTCGCTTCTGCTACCGTGGCGGCACGTTTCGGCATGGAATGTGTTGTATATATGGGGGCTGAAGATATTGTTCGCCAAGCACCCAATGTGTATCGCATGAAATTGCTGGGCGCTAAAGTGGTCGCCGTCGAGTCGGGTTCAAAAACCCTAAAAGATGCGTTGAATGAAGCCATGCGCGACTGGGTTACCAATGTTGATGATACTTTTTATATCATCGGTACGGTGGCAGGGCCGCATCCTTATCCTGCGATGGTGCGTGACTTCCAAACCATTATTGGTCGCGAGGCAAAACAGCAGATGCAGCAACAATGTAACTGCCTGCCCGATGCACTGGTTGCCTGTATTGGCGGCGGCTCCAATGCCATAGGGCTGTTCCACCCATTTTTGGAAGATAAAAGCGTTGCCATGTATGGCGTTGAAGGCGGTGGTTTGGGTCTTGACAGCGGCAAACATGCTGCGCCCTTATGTGCTGGCAGTCCGGGCGTGTTGCACGGCAATCGCACCTATTTAATGGAAGACGTAAATGGTCAAATTATTGAGACACACTCGGTTTCAGCCGGACTGGACTATCCCGGTGTTGGCCCCGAACATTCCTGGCTAAAAGATATAGGTCGAGTCAATTATGTAGCTGCAACGGATGACGAGGCGCTTAAAGCGTTCCATACGCTGACTCGTATCGAAGGCATTATTCCCGCGCTGGAATCCAGCCATGCAGTCGCCTATGGTATGCAATTAGCAGCGACCATGAAACCGGAGCAACGGATTATTATTAATTTGTCTGGTCGTGGCGACAAAGATATCAACACCATTGCCAAAATCGAAGGCATTGAATTGTGAGCCGGCTAGCCACTTGTTTTGCAGCGTTAAAGCAACAATCTAAAACCGCGCTTATTCCCTATGTAATGACTGCCGACCCGACACCCGAAATCACCTTGCCGTTGATGCATGCCATGGTCGAAGCCGGTGCCGATATTATCGAACTGGGCGCACCGTTTTCTGATCCAATGGCGGATGGGCCGGTGATACAGGCAGCCGCAGAGCGCTCCTTATTGCACAATACCAGTTTGCATGATGTGTTTGCCGTGGTCGCTGAATTTCGCAAAACAAACGATAAAACGCCGGTGGTAGTGATGGGCTATCTCAACCCAATCGAAGTCATGGGCTATGAGACCTTTGCACAAAAAGCCTCTGCCTGTGGTATTGATGGTGTCATCACCGTTGATATGCCGCCGGTTGAAGCGGGGCAATATGCGCCGGCACTAAAATCACAGGGGCTGGATCCGATATTTTTACTGGCACCAACCAGTACGCAGCCACGCATTAAAAAACTCGCTGAAATTGCCAGTGGTTTTGTTTATTACGTGTCGCTAAAAGGCGTTACTGGCGCAGCCACTCTGGATGTTTCCAGTGTTGAAGAAAAAGTGGCTGAAATTAGACAATTTATAGATTTACCCATTGGCGTGGGTTTTGGCATCAGCGACGCCACCGCCGCTGCAAAAGTAGCCGCTTGCTCAGACGCGGTGGTTGTTGGCAGTGTCATCGTTAAAAAAATGACCTTAAACGATGGTAAAACCGAAGCAGAAAGGTCTATAATCATTAAAGAAATCAGTGATATACTTTTTGCTATGCGCAGTGCTATGGATGCATGATGTTTGTTTATTGCAAAGCTTTAATGAAACAGGCCATTGCTGATGATAATTGCTGACGATAACGGCTGCTGAAAATCGCTGCCGAAGATAGCTACCGAAAACGCACATACAGGATTTGACGAATGTCTTTAAGCTGGTTTGAAAAATTAATGCCCACGAGCATTAGAACCGACAGCAGTACCAAGCGTGGTGTTCCGGAAGGTTTGTGGACCAAATGCGCTTCCTGTAGTGCGGTACTGTATCGCGCCGAACTGGAACGTAACCTTGATGTCTGCCCTAAGTGTAATCACCACATGCGCGTTTTTGGTCGCAAGCGATTACAAATTTTTCTTGATGATGCACCGACCGAAGAATTTGGTGCACATTTATGCCCCTTCGATAAATACAAATTCAAAGACAGCAAAAAATACAAAGACAGATTATTACAAGCGCAAAAAAATACCGGTGAAAAAGATGCACTGATCGCTTTAAAAGGAAAAGTCAAAGGTGTACCGGTAGTGGTTGTCGCTTTTGATTTTCGTTTTATGGGTGGTTCGATGGGTTCAGTTGTCGGAGAACGTTTTTTACTGGCAGCTACCGCAGCACTGGAAGAAAAAATACCGTTCATTTGTTTCTCCGCTTCGGGTGGCGCGCGTATGCAAGAAGCCCTATTTTCATTAATGCAAATGGCGAAAACCAGTGCAGTACTGGCAAAACTAGCTAAAAATAGAATACCTTATATTTCGGTATTAACCGATCCAACAATGGGCGGTGTGTCGGCCAGTTTTGCAATGTTGGGTGATGTCCATATCGCTGAACCCAAAGCATTAATCGGTTTTGCAGGGCCACGTGTGATCGAACAGACGGTGGGTGAAAAATTACCAGAAGGATTTCAACGCAGCGAGTTTTTACTTGAGCATGGCGCCATTGACATGGTGGTAGATCGCCGCGACCTACGTGATCGTATTGCTAGTTTAGTGTTAATGCTATCAAATAAACCTGCAACACAAACGTTATAATTGTTGTCTGCGGTTTTGATGTAAGTTTTTGACACGATGGCGACTTTAAAACAAAAAACATTCTGCTTTTTTCGCGTTTATTTGCGTTCTTCGCGGCAAAATTATTTTTCTCTTGATGTCTTCTTCTGCCTATAATCAGTCGTTAAAACACTCCCTTTTATTACCGTTATCAATTTTTCAACATGCGTTTTAACACTCTCAATGAATGGCTAAATTGGCAGCAAAGTCTGAACCCAAAAGAAATTGACCTGGGTCTGGGGCGTGTTCGTCAGGTATTAGCGCAGGCATCTTTGCCCACTTCATTCGACTGTCCGTTAATTACCGTTGCTGGCACCAACGGTAAAGGTTCAGTGGTTGCTATATTGGAAACGCTGGCAATAGCCGCCGGATTAAAAATTTGTTGTTACACCTCGCCGCATATCTTTCACTACAATGAACGCATCAAAATAAATGGGCAGCCGATTGCGGATGATCGTTTATGTGAAGCATTTGAACGAATAGATCAGGCAAGAGGTGAGCAGCAATTGACCTATTTTGAATTTGCCACACTGGCAGCCATCGATCTGTTTTATAAAGAGCAACCGGATCTTGTGGTATTGGAAGTAGGCTTAGGTGGGCGGCTTGATGCAGTCAATATTATGGATGCCGATGTCAGTATACTAACCTCCGTTGCCATCGACCATGTTGAATGGTTGGGCGACAATCGTGAATCCATTGGCTTTGAAAAAGCCGGCGTTTTTCGTCGCGATAAACCAGTTATCTGTGGTGATAAAAAGCCACCAAACAGTGTTGTTGTTCAGGCAGAGAAAAAAAATTGCGAATTTTTACTGGCCGGTTCTGCGTTTGATGTTATCGCGGCTGAAATTAGCAGTGCCGATGCCAATACCGGTCACTGGGCATTGAAAAGCAGTTATGGCGATATACCCAATTTGCCTGCGCCCAACATAGTCGGTGAATTCCAAAAATTAAATGCGGCGAGTGCGATGCTTGCGTTACAGGTACTGCAAGTAAAAACAACATTAGCACCAGCGTTTGATCTAGCAACGGTGGCTGCCACCGCATTAAAAAATATCAAACTGAATGGGCGGTTTCAGCAAGTCAATACACAGCCGTCCGTTTATGTTGATGTTGCGCATAATCCGCAGGCGGCGTTGGCGCTGTCATCGCAATTAAAAGCGAGCGCGGCAGGCAAAGATGATGGCAATGGCAAAACTTGGGCGCTTGTCGCTATGCTAGCGGATAAGGACATTGCCGGTGTATTGGGCAATGTATCGGCAGATATTGATTGTTGGTGTTTTAGCGGATTGCAGGAAGCAGAGCGAGGATTGTCGGTAGAGGTATTGTATGAACGTTTACCGGCAGAAATTTTTGCCGGGGAAAAGCCTGTGATGAGCCTTGAAAATCAGCATGAGCTGGACTTAAATCAGTGTACAATGCTGTCTGAAACAGTGCATTTGATGCCTGATGTGACAACGGCCTGTGCTGGTTTATTGTCACAGCTAAAAGCCAATGACCGGCTTATTATTTTTGGCTCGTTCTACACAGTGGCTGCCGCCATGCGATATTTTTCAGAACGTAATTTGAATAATTAGGCATCGAAAATGCTTCACAGCCAGATGCTTTTTAAGAACAGAACTGATCTTATCGGTGAACAAGAGATTAACGATTAATGGAAGCTGCCTTACAACAACGAATTGTCGGTGCCATTGTGTTGGTAACGCTTGGGGTGATTTTTATCCCGGCTTTGCTTGATGGTGCCGGTTACAAATCTCGTCATGTGCAGGACATCGAGATCAAAGAAAAACCGGCGTTTCCGCCGTTAAGCCAGAAAAAAGTAGACCCCATTGCCACGCCTTTGCAGCAAAATAAAAAGCAGCCGGAAAAAGTGCAGCAGACGGATCCAAAGCAGGCAGAGCCAAAGCAGGCGCATAAGACACCGGTGCATAAAAAACCGGTTAAGGCTTTCGCTTTACAGGTAGGCACATTTGGCAGTAATGAAAATGCTGAAAAAATGCGCAATAAAATGCGTAAGGCAGGGCACACCGCTTTTGTGGATAAGTTCACCGTCAAAGGTAAAACCAACTACAGAGTAAAAATAGGCCCGGAATTGGAACGCGACGCACTGGAAAAAATTAAAAAAGCCCTGAAAAAATCCAAGAAGATTGATGCATTTATTGTTAATCATCCCTAATACAGCATCAATCGAGCGTCCGAAAATGGGCATTAAGAGACGTTGCTCGTTATTCGTTGTTCGTTTTTCGTTAAAAGCGTAAAGGCTTAAAAACTATGCGCTTTATCGATGACTGCTGGGTATGTTTTTTACGAAGGACGAACAACGAAGGACG
>CAZYYW010000027.1:0-18650 GCA_964651445.1 uncultured Thiotrichaceae bacterium | reverse complement strand
GCTTTATCGATGACTGCTGGGTATGTTTTTTACGAAGGACGAACAACGAAGGACGAACAACGAAGGACGTCTGTTTTTTGGGCGTCCGTTAAGTGTCAATATCGTCATAAGCATGATTGTTCTCAGCGACCACAACAGCGTATAATACCCCTTTAGAAAAACACATGTGATCTTCATGACAGTTGTAGACGTAGTCGTAATAATTGTAATCCTCCTTTCTGCCTTGTTCAGCCTGATGCGTGGTTTTGTGAAAGAAGCCATTTCACTGGCGACATGGATCATCGCTATCTGGTTAGCCGTTACCTTTGCACCTAAACTGGCTACCGTGTTACCTGCCAGCATTGAATCGGAAGCCGTTCGTCAGGCGATAGGGTTTGGTGTCTTGTTCGTGCTGACACTCATTGTCGGTGCCATCATTAATACTCTGGTTAATCAGCTAGTGAAAAAAACCGGCCTTTCAGGTGCCGACCGGATCTTTGGTGTGGCGTTTGGCGTACTCCGTGGCGCACTGATTATTATTGTTTTTGTGGTTATTGCTGGCATGACGCCATTGCCTGATTCACAGTGGTGGCAGGCATCACTATTGTTGCAGTGGTTTGAAAGCACCGCAATGGTGCTACAGGACTATATACCGCAAGACTTGAATTTATCTTATTAACGGGCACTTCTTATTTATAGAAATGCGCTAACGGCTTCTTTATAATCCCTGATAGTAAACCCTTAGGAATTTCAAATGTGTGGTATTACCGGTATTGTTGCGCATAGCGCAGTTAATCTCGATTTATATGAATCGTTGTCCGTTTTGCAACATCGTGGACAAGATGCTGCGGGTATAACAACCTGTGAAGATGGCCGTTTTTACATGAAAAAAGGCAACGGGCTGGTGCGTGATGTTTTTTATAAAAAACACATGCAGCGGCTGCCGGGAAAAATGGGCATTGCGCATGCGCGTTATCCAACCGCAGGTACTTCATCGTCAGCAGAAGCACAGCCGCTTTATGTTAACTCGCCTTTTGGCATTGCATTGGCGCACAACGGTAATCTGACCAATGCCGAACAACTGAAAGAAGAATTATTTCAAACTGAATTAAGACATTTGAATACCGATTCAGATACTGAAGCTCTGCTTAATATCTTTGCTCATGAACTGCAAATAATCGCCAAGCCAGATTTTGACCATCACGCAATTTTCACCGCTGTTGAAGGTCTTCATCGTCGTTGCCGTGGTGCTTATGCGGTGATTGCGATGGTGGTGGGTAAAGGCATTTTGGCAATCCGCGATCCGTACGGCATTCGTCCTTTGTGTTACGGCACACGCGAATCTGATCAGGGAACCGATTACATGGTTGCCTCGGAAAGCGTTGCATTACAGGCGCAGGGATTTGAATTGGTACGTGACCTATTGCCGGGCGAAGCTATTTTTATCAGCGAAGACGGTGAAATACATAACAAGCAGTGTGCGCAGAATCCTGTACTGACCCCCTGTATTTTTGAATACGTTTATTTTGCTCGTCCGGATTCCATTATTGATGGCGTTTTGGTTTATAAGGCTCGCCTGCGCATGGGGCAGACACTGGTGCAGAAAATTTTGCGCGAAAAACCCGATCATGACATCGATGTGGTTATCCCCATCCCAGACACCAGCCGAAGTACAGCACTGGAAGTGGCTTATCATCTAAATGTTAAATACCGTGAAGGTTTTATCAAAAATCGTTACATTGGCCGAACCTTTATTATGCCGGGGCAACAGGAACGCAAGAAATCAGTGCGCCAAAAGTTAAACCCCATTGCACTGGAATTTGCGGGTAAGAATGTTCTGTTGGTTGATGATTCCATCGTTCGCGGTACAACGTCTAAACAAATTGTGCAAATGGCACGAGAGGCGGGTGCTAAAAAAGTTTATATGGCATCCGCTGCGCCGCCAGTACGGCACCCGAATGTCTATGGCATTGACATGGCATCGCATGAAGAGTTTGTTGCGCATAACAGAACGGTTGAAGAAATTACCGAGATAATCGGAGCCGACTGGTTAGTTTATCAGGATCTTGATGATCTGATTAAATCAGTACGCAAAGGTAATAGTGCGATAACAAATTTTGATAGTTCCTGCTTCGATGGCGTTTATGTGACACAAGATATAGATGAAGCTTATTTCAAACGTTTGGCAGACAAACGAAATGATCTGGCCAAACAGCAAAACAAAGTAGTGGCCGGGCAGTTATAGCCAGAGTCTCTCTGAAAAACGAGGTTGCTCGTTATTCGTTGTTGGTAAAAAGCAAGCACACTAGTCATCAATAAAAGGCATGGTTTATTAACGAGCAACGTATCTTCCTACCAAAAAACCATCACTTTACCGGCATCAATCCCATAGATTGCATTAACAGCCCCAGTATCAGCACTATCCAAATTAGCACCCCAACAACAATCAGTAAGTAATTCCACAGGCTGTATTTGTGGTTTAAATAGCCTAGCATGTCATTATTGATTCGGTTCACAGTCGCTTGCACTACGATCATGGGATATACGCTGGCAATGAAAATTATAAGCGAGACGATGACGATAGTATTGTCCGTCAGTATATCCATTACACTCGTATTCACCGTTATTGGGTCCAGCAGGTTACCGAAAATAACGGCAGCAACAAAAAATGTAGCCAGTAAGTTGGGCTTGAATTGATGTTTTTTCTCCATGTTTTTTGCTCTGTTATGGATACGTCTAAACAGTGCATGGGTGAAAAAAATCGAAAAAATTGCGCGCAACACCGGGTATATTTTTTTGTCCATTCTTGGCTGTTGCAGCTTCCAGTTTTTATAGAACCAGTAGATACCGTATAAGCCAAAGCTGAGAATATACAATGTAATAAGCTTGCCTTCGGAAATCGGAAAAAATTCAATCTGATTATTCAGCTTGGCGCTGTTACCGGCTTGTTGAAGGTCAGCAGCTTGATTTTCAGTGGTCTGCTTTTCGGGTATTTGCAGATCGTTCTCAGGTTCATTTGTCATTATAATCTCGTACTGGTGTCACTGATTTAGCAACGTTACTGATTCGGGTGTAGTGGATTTATTTCATTGTAGCGTAATTTTTTTGTTAGCGGAATGCCTCGAACAGTATCTTAAGAATACGCTGATAGAGCTACCCATACGTTTTCAACTGTGTGATACTTTGTATTCTATACAGTAAGGTAGAAATGTGAATACAATAAATATCAATGTGACGCAACAACAACTGAAGTTACTGGATGAAGATGGCAAGCTGATTCAGCAGTATCCGGTGTCAACGTCGAAATACGGTACCGGCAGTGAAAACGGCAGTGAAAAAACCCCGCTTGGATTACACCGTATTAAAGACAAACTGGGCGGTGCGATGCCGGTTAATGAGGTGTACATAAACCGGGTGCCGCACGGCAGTCTTGAGGAGTGCCAGCAACGCGGTGATAATTTGCCCGATGATGTCATTATGAGTCGTATTTTATGGCTAGAAGGCATGGAGCCGGGGCGTAATCAGGGTGGTTATGTCGATACATACCAGCGTTATATTTACATTCATGGCAGCAATCATGAAGACAGTATTGGCACACCGGAATCGATAGGTTGTATTCGAATGCGTAATCAGGATGTGGTCGACTTATATCGATTGGTCGAGGTCGGTAGTGAAGTGCTGATCGAAGAATAGTGTTGGCATCGTTATATGCCGTAGTATGATAAACAGTCGATGATGCACAAAAAAGAATAGAGTAATAACATGACAGATAGAGACAATACACCAGATACTTCCGAGTGGGGTTTTGCAACACATGCTGTGCGTGAAGGTCAGGTGCGGACACATGAAAATGAACACAGCGAACCCATTTTTCCAACCTCCAGTTATGTGTTTGCATCGGCAGCAGAAGCGGCGGCAAGATTCTCTGGTGAAATACCAGGCAACATCTATTCAAGGTTTACTAACCCAACAGTAAGAACCTTTGAACAACGGCTGGCTTCTTTAGAGATGGCAGAATGTTGTGTCGCGACTGCCTCGGGAATGTCTGCGATTACCGCTACGATACTTGGCTTGTTGAAAACCGGCGATCATATTGTTTCTTCACGCAGTATCTTTGGTACTACCACTGTTTTGCTGGAAAACATCGTTGCCAAATTAGGCATCGCTACCACCTTTGTTGACCTGTCAGATTTGGCGGCATGGGAAAAAGCCATTACGCCAGAAACAAAATTACTATTTCTGGAAACCCCGTCTAATCCATTGTTGGAGTTAGTTGATATAACGGCGCTGGCTAAAATTGCACATAAACACGGCTGCTTGCTTGCCGTGGATAATTGCCTGTCAACGCCGGCTTTGCAGCAACCATTAAATCTAGGCGCTGATATCGTTATCCATTCCGCCACTAAATATATTGATGGTCAGGGACGATGTATGGGCGGTGCTGTGTGCGGGACAAAGGATGTTGTGGGTGAAGGCGTCTATGGTTTTTTACGCAGTGCCGGGCCGACCATGAGTACCTTTAATGCCTGGGTATTTCTTAAAGGTCTAGAAACATTAAAGCTGCGTATGCAGGCGCATTCCGCCGCCGCACTGGAACTTGCCAACTGGCTGCAACAACTGCCTGAAGTAAAAAAAGTGTATTACCCAGGGCTGGAAGGTCACCCGCAACACGCATTGGCAAAAACCCAGCAGTCCGATTTTGGTGGCTTGTTATCGTTTGAATTGCATGGTGGAAAAAAAGAAGGTTGGGCATTGATTGATGCCACTAAGTTACTTTCGATTACGGCTAATCTGGGCGATACCAAAACTACCATTACTCACCCGGCGACCACCACGCATGGGCGTTTAACGCCGGAGCAACGTATCGCTGCAGGCATCTCCGATGGCTTAATTCGTATTGCCGTTGGATTAGAAGAGTTAAAAGATATCAAGGCTGATTTGTTGCGCGGCATGCGTGTGTGATGCTTTTTTCACTGTGCCTTGCCGCGCGATAACAGGCAAGGAAGGCATCGCTAAAATAACGCCCCCTGAATTAAGATGACAGAACTTACCGCACGTGAACTGCTGCTTTTGCTGTACGATACTGCACTGGATGCGGTTGACGGACGTTATCTGGTCAATCAATGGCGTCAGAAATCCACTGCCAATAACCCGTCATTTACACACTGTGTCGCTATCGGCAAAGCGTCGGCAGCGATGTTGCAGGGAGCCTTTGATTGTGTGCCCAGTATAAAAAAATCCTTGTTGATTTGCCCCCCATCAAAAATTACTCGTCAACTAAAAAAAAATAAAAATCTGTTATCGATGGTTTCATCACACCCGGTGCCGGATGAGCGATCGATAGCAGCAGGTAATGCCTTAATCGATTTTCTGGCAACAATGAATAGTGATGATTCCTGTCTGTTTTTAATTTCTGGTGGTTGCTCGTCATTCGTTGAAGTGCCCATTGATGGTATTAATTTACAACAACTACAGGAAGTAAATCGCTACCTGTTAGCCAGTGGTAAAGATATTATTCAGATAAATAGCTGGCGGCAGCAGTTTTCAAAAATTAAAGGTGGCGGTCTCTTGCATTATCTTAAAACACGCAAGGTGACGCAGTTATTATTGTCGGACGTTAAAGATGACAAAGCGGCATTTATTGGTTCTGGTTTATTACTCAATACCAGTGCAGTACCAGAACATGATGAGTTTTTGTCGGCGATGATGCCAGCACATATTGATTGCCTACCAATATCAACAAAAATAGTCGATACCCATATTGTCGGTAATTTAGCACTTGCCATGCAGGCGGTTGATGAAACGGCAAAGATTGAAGGCTATGCCAGTTACCTGCACCCCGAGTTTCTTGAAGGCGATGCAAGCGAAGCGGCAAACTGCTTATATGAAAAATTACGTGATGCGCCAAAGGGTATTCATATTTGGGGGGGTGAAACCACGGTTCAATTGCCTGAGAGACCAGGGATTGGTGGCCGTAACTTAACACTGGCACTAACTTTTGCTAAAAATCTAACAAATCAACCCAACATACATTTACTGGCGGCTGGTACCGATGGCGTAGATGGAAATTCTCGTTGTGCGGGTGCCGTGGTTTCTATGCGCACTCCCTCACAAGCTAAAGAAATGGGTTTCGACCTGCAGCAGGAAATAGATAAAGCGAACGCGGGTATCGTGTTAATGGCAACGGACGACCTGGTTCAAGGCGAACACAGTAATACCAATGTTATGGATATAGTGATTGCCTATATTTTTTGATGAAGACAATTCTAATTATTCTTTTCCCTGTGATTGATGGCCGCAACCAAAAACAGCATAAACAGGACAGAAAGCAGCGATCCCGGACAATAGCGGGATAAGACCTAACCAGGCAAAGTTCCACAAATACATCCACTCGAAACTTAATAACGACGTTTGCGGGCCAAACCAGGCGGTGACGATTAAGCCAAGTCCAAAGGCTATCCTTAGAAACTGACCGATGCCGTTTACATTACACATTTATACTCACGCTGTTTAAAAAATCCATGGCGGAATTATAATGTATTTAGATCAAGACTTCCCTTGTCTCACCAATAGTTTTAGCCAATATGTGATGTGCGTCACGATTGGTACCAGTGATTTTGCAAAGCTTTTAATACCTTGTTGCTATATTTTTTAGAGCCAATGCTGCCGTTGTAACGTGCCAGTGCTTTGTGCAGGTCGTTGTTTTCTTTGTCCATGTAGTATTTTAATATGGTGGTGCCAAGGCGAAGACTGGTTTTTAAATCGATCAGGTTGTCACCGGGTCGTCCGATTTCATCTAGCCAGAAAGGCATAACCTGCATAATTCCCTGAGCACCTGCTTTTGAAACAGCGTAGCTATCAAAATGACTTTCGACTTCGATAACCGCCAGTACTAATTCGGGTTGCAGTCCTGACCTTGTCGCCTCAAGGTGGATATACTTAAGCATGGTCAGTCGGGTTTTTTCATCTTTAACAAAACGTTGCAAGCGATTGGACATATCCAGTAGCCAAACTTCTGCATGAAAACGGTCGTCAAAACTATCGGATGAATTGATGGCTTCGCTTAAAAGCTGGCGCAATTTAGGGTCAACAGATGGATTGTTGGCATGTGCTTGCGTACTGTGGAACATCAGACTCGCTAATAACAGAATGGCGAGTACATGGAAGACAAACGCTAAGCCGATAATGTTTAAACGCTTATTCATCATTTAAATAATTATGCTGTGGAGGTTGATAGGTCTTTCGTTAAAAATGCGACGATGTCTTCGACTGCAAAGTCTTCACTTTCTTTGGCATCACGTTTTTTATATTCGACTTTGTTTTCTTTTAATCCCCGGTCACCAATAACAATACGGTGCGGTACGCCAATTAAGTCTATATCAGCCAGCATATTGCCTAAGCGGGCTTTTTCGTCATACAGTAAAACATCCAGACCGGCAGCGGTAAGTTCATCATATAAGCGCACAGCCGTTGCCTGTACAGCTTCAGATTTCTGCATGTTAATGGGGGCAATGGCAACGTCAAACGGCGCTAGGTTGGTTGGCCAGATAATGCCGTTTTCATCATGGTTCTGTTCAATAGCGGCGGCGACAATACGAGTCACGCCAATGCCGTAGCAACCCATGGTCATAACCGTGGCTTTGCCGTTTTCATCGAGCACTGTGGCATTCATCGCTGTTGAATATTTTGTCCCTAGTTGGAAAATGTGACCGACTTCAATGCCGCGCACGATAGACAGTGTGCCTTTGCCGTCGGGGCTGGCATCGCCCTGTACGATATTTCTTAAATCGGCGGCCTCTGGTTCCGGGCAGTCACGCAGCCAGTTGACGCCGCTAAGGTGTTT
Source organism: uncultured Thiotrichaceae bacterium (assembly GCA_964651445.1). Lineage (GTDB taxonomy): Bacteria > Pseudomonadota > Gammaproteobacteria > SZUA-229 > SZUA-229. The sequence continues at coordinate 10,828 of CAZYYW010000027.1, read as the reverse complement.
ACCATTTTCATTCGCGCCACAAACAAAATCAGCGCATTGCATGGCAGCGTAATCAGCAATTACCGGGATGCTTAAACCGACAGGGCCTAAAGAACCGGCGTTACAACCGGCGGCCTGTTTGATTTGTTCATCACTGGCAAAACTAAACGGTGATGCTACTGCGTCAAGGTGTTCGGCTTTTATTTCATTGAGTTCGTGGTCGCCGCGCAAGATTAACGCCACCACGGAATTTTCTTCGCTGCCGGTAACCAGCAGCGTTTTCAGGCATTGGCTAGTGGCTATCTCAAGAAAATTACAGACCTCTTCAATACTATGTTGATTGGGTGTGTCGACAACAACCATCTCGGCAGTAGCTGCGGGGCGCGGTTCTGTCGCTGGCAGGGTTTCGGCGCGTTCAATATTGGCGGCGTAATCACTGCCATCAGAAAACGCGATAGCATCCTCACCGGAATCGGCAAGCACATGAAACTCGTGTGAGCTATTGCCGCCGATGGCACCACTGTCTGCCATCACAGCGCGAAAGTCTAATCCCAAACGGGTGAAAATATTGCTGTATGCCTGAAACATTTTGTCATAGGTCTGTTGCAGGCTTTCCTGGTTGCTGTGAAAAGAATAGGCATCTTTCATGATGAATTCACGTGAACGCATGACGCCAAAACGTGGTCGAACCTCATCGCGAAATTTGGTTTGTATCTGGTAATAGGTCACGGGCAACTGTTTATAACTGGAAAGCTGGGTGCGCGCCATGTCGGTGATGATTTCTTCGTGCGTGGGACCAAAGCAGAAATCGCGACCGTGGCGGTCTGTCATGCGCAGTAATTCCGGGCCATATTGTTCCCAACGACCGGATTCCTGCCACAGTTCACTGGGTTGCACCGCTGGCATCAGTACTTCCAGAGCGCCGCAGTTGTTCATTTCTTCACGCACGATGTTCTCTACCTTGCGCATAATGCGTAAGCCCAGCGGTAGCCAGGTATATAGCCCGGAAGCAAGTTTACGGATAAGGCCTGCGCGTAGCATCAGCTGGTGGCTGGTGATTTCCGCATCAGACGGCGTTTCTTTTAGGGTGCTTAACTGAAATTTAGATAAATACATAATTCGCTATACTCGGTAGAATGCAGGTATTTTACCAACTAATGAAAAATATGCGACTGCGTTTTTTACAATATGGGCTAATCTGCATGCTGGGATTTTTTGGCTCAGCTACGAATGTTTTCGCAGTAGCCGCTAAGACTGAGCTTATTAACACTGCCGTTCAGTTGGCAGAGGTGTTACAACTAGCACAGCATGAAACCTGGTTGGCTTTATTGCATTACAAGGTAGAAATCGTATCACGTCGCCATATCAGTCAGGCTGACGACAAGGCATTTTTTCTCCATGAAAACGGCAGTCGAGACCCGCACGCCGAATTGCTGTCCAATATTGAAGCTTTTTTACGCGCACCGAAACAGGGGCATGCACAGTGTTTGTTTCCGGCGCGATGGTGGTGGTTAAAGCAACAACTGGCAATACCGGATGATTTTGATGTGTCTTGCCCGAAGCTGGATGTTTTTATGAAAAGGGTTTCACATCATCAACTGTTTCTTGTTTTTCCTTCAATGTATCTGAATAATCCCGGTTCCACCTTTGGCCATACTTTTTTGCGTTTTGATGGCGAAGATGAATCTATCTTGTTGTCACAAACTTTGAACTATGCAGCGCGGGTCGATGGCAGTGATAACTTTTTCAGTTACATTAGTAAAGGTCTGTTCGGAGGCTACCGAGGTTTTTTTAGAGCACGACCTTATTATGAAACGGTACAGGAATACAACAATATTGAAAATCGAGATATTTGGGAGTATCGACTGAACTTTAGTCCTGAAGAAATAAAACAACTGGTGCGCCATATTTGGGAAGTGAAGGGCATCGATTTTGATTATTATTTTTTTAGAGAAAACTGTGCCTATCGCCTACTGGCATTACTGGATGTTATTCGGCCGGGTTTACAACTGACGGGTAAAAATGACTTTCCGCTGTATGCGATACCCGTCGACACAGTACGCGCACTGGATGAACAAAATTTGATATCAACGCGCACATTTCGAGCTTCTTTAGTAACGCAGATTGACGACTATTTTCAATCACAAAATAATACAAGTTCAGCATTGGTATTAAAAATAATTGCCGTTGGCTCGGCAGGCGACACACAAAGCGACTCATCGGATGATAAGCAAGCCATCAATCAACTGTTGCAGGTTGTCGATTCCGATGCTAAAAAAATAGAAGTGTTAGAACAAAGTTATAAGATATTGCAGTTTCAGGGTGTTAGCAATACGCCGAAAGCGCAGCTAATATTGCAGTTGACCCATGCACTTTCGTCATCGGCTTCGTTAAATAAAACAGCAAACGCGGTAAACAGAATATCCCCTGAAAAAGGCCATAATTCGCTACGTGTGGCTGCCGGTTATGGTGAGCAAAATAGCCGACAATATATTGATTTAAGATTTCGTCCCGCATTTCATGATTTACTGGATGCGCCGCAGGGTTATGTTGACGGCGCAGCGATTAATATATTCGAATTGCGTATGAAATGGTTTGAAAGCAATAAACTACGTCTTGAAAGTCTAAGCCTGTTTAATGTGACATCAATAAGCCCGTTGCAGCGATGGCGAAAACCGTTGTCGTGGATGTTTGACTTTCGCTTTGACCGTGCGCAAATAAGTGCTGTGGATTCGGTTCGAAACTTTGTTAGTCGCGGTGGTGTTGGCGTTAGTTTAAGGCAGCAGGCATTAACCGGTTTTGTGCTCACTGTTGGTGAATGGCAGCTTTCATCCGATTACGACAAAGGCTACAGTATTTTACTTGGCTTACAATTTGGTCTGCGATACAACATTAAAAGCAGTCAGTTAATGATGCGTTATGAGATAAATAATGCGGTCGCAGGTTTTGATCTGGATAAAAAAATCACCTTACTACAATGGCAATATAATATCGTTGTCAACCATGCCATGCGGGCGGAGTATCGACAAACAGAATACGATTTTTACACGGATGAAGACTGGTCGATAAATTATAACTATTATTTTTAGATGTCTAGGGTACCTCTGAACAAGTATCATAAATTCTGCGAGCTTTAAAAAAACTTATAATTTTCCGCAAATGAACGCGAATAAACGCAAATTAAATAATTGTAGGCAGGCCCTTATGGCGCACCTGCAATAAGAAAAAAACGTTTTTATTTGCGTTTATTCGCGGAAAAAAAAGACTTTTACAGATGTCGCCTTCTGCCCAACAACGTCCATTTGACTATCATTATTGGCGTGATTTATCGACAAAACTCCCGCTGTTTTTTCTTTGCTGCGCTAATGCGTTGTTGACGTTGCTTGTCTGATAAATAGGTGTATTGACCTTTTTCATCTATCTCTCGCAGGCGGCCACGGCTTTTAATTGCGTTCAAGTCACTTTTTGCTTCGTTGCAGTATTTGCGTTTTTCTTTTTTGGATATTTGTGGGGCTTCCGGCTCGGCAGGTTTTTCAGCTTCTTTTTTAGTCGCCTGCTCGTCCTCTGCTTTTTTTATCGAACGAGGTTTGGTGGTTTCGTTTTGCCGAATAGTGACCTTTTCTGCACCCGCTTGACCGGGCTGCGAACCATAATGCACCTGACCATCATCATCCACCCATTTGTAGACACCCGCTTGTACAGGTGTGAGCATGAATAAACAGAGTGTAGCCGCGATAATACTGGGGAAAAGTGCTGATATTTGCATGATTTGTATTTTACCTATTGAAAGCCTGTGATGTTAAAATAGTCGTTAATTCCCATAAAATCAACACTGAAACAGTATCTGAAAATAAAGAATGCCTTTGTTTTTTATGGTATCAAGCATGGAACTATGGCCGATCGTCGATTAAAAATATTTCACACAGTAGCGCGTTTGCTTAATTTCACCAAAGCCGGTGAACATCTGCATATGACGCAACCTGCGGTGACGTTCCAAATACGTCAGTTGGAAGATCAATTTAATACGCGGCTTTTTGATCGCACCCATAACAAGGTATCGCTGACGGAGGCAGGTAAACAAGTTTACTTGTACGCTGATCGTATCCTCAAATTATATGATGATATGAGCCACAGTATTACCGAAATGACGGGTGATGTTAGTGGTGGTGTTTCGTTAGGTGCTAGCACCACTATTGCTGAATATATGCTGCCATTGCTGATCGGTGAATTCAAAGCCAAATTTCCTGATGTCAATATCAGCCTGAAAGAATCTAATTCTGAAGACATTATTGCGCTGGTGGAAAATAACGTGGTTGATCTCGGCATCGTTGAAGGCTCTGTCAATAACAAAAATTTAATCGTTGAACAGTGTCGAGTCGATCAATTGGTGGTGATTATGCCAAACAACCATTTGCTGGCGAAATCATCGACATTGCAAGTAACAGACCTGTTGGGACATCCTTTTATTTGTCGTGAAAGTGGTTCGGGAACGCAAGAAGCCATTACCAACTATGTCGAAGCCCAAAATCCGGATGCGATACTGAATGTCTGTTTTGAATTAAGTAGCCCAGAGGCGATAAAAGGTGCAGTCGAGGCGGGTATGGGCATTTCCATCGTATCGCGTGCCAGTATTCAAAAAGAGCTGCGACTGGGAACCTTAACCTCGGTAGTGTTGTCTCCCAAACTGGAACGTCCGTTTTCTTTTGTACGTCAGCGTTACAAATTTAAATCACGCGCCGCAGACGAGTTGCTTGGCTTCGCTCAGGAATTCTGTAAAAAAATGACGTCACCGTTGTAGGCAACGAACAAAACCATAATGAGTAATAAGAAGCAAGCTATAAGCAGCCAGGCACTGGTCGGTATTTATGAGTCAATGGATGACGAGCGCCGTCGCAGCCTGAGTGATTTTGCTGATTTTTTGTCTGCGCAGGCTGACCCCGTTGTAAAAGAAATCCCACCGCCCGAAGCAATACCGCGGCCACAGCAGGAAACCGTGGTCGGTGCCGTTAAACGCCTAAAATTAAAATACCCTATGATTGAAAGCATGAAAATTTTTTCGGCCGCATCGCAGCTCATGACCGACCATATGGTGAAAGGTCGTGATGCAGTAGAAGTGATCGATGAAATGGAAATTTTATTTGAAACGGCTTATAAAAACCTATTGGCAGAGAGCGCAACGACGGTCAATGAATCTACTGCAGAAAAGGCTACAGACAAGTCTACAGACAAGCAGGAAAAGGCATGATTGATGTAATGAAAGGTTGGCTTGAGAAACATTTCTCTGATCCACAGGCGGTCATGCTGATTACGATTTTGACACTGGGTGTTGTTCTGGTGTTGTATTGGGGAGCCATCCTGACGCCCGTGTTAGCAGGCGTTGTGATTGCGTATGTTTTAGAAGGTCTGGTGCGTGGCTTTAATCGCTTCGGTATTCCGCGTTTTGTGGCATTTTTACTTAGTTATACCGTCTTCCTTACTGTTTTGTCATTGATTCTTTTTGGTTTGGTGCCGCTGGTCATCAGCCAGTTGTCGCAACTGGTCAAAGACTTTCCCCGCATTATGGAAAAAATACAGCAGTTGATGCTCAGCATCCCCGAGCGTTATCCGGCTTTTGCCGATCAGGAATTTGAAAAAATGCTGGGCAATTTATCTGCCGAATTGGTCAGCGTCGGACAAACCCTTGTCTCGGTGTCGTTATCGTCTGCGGCAAATGTGTTTACCATTCTAATTTACCTTGTGATCGTGCCTTTACTGGTGTTTTTTCTACTCAAAGACAAGACCGAAATATTAAACTGGTTCAAACGTTTTATGCCTGAGGATCGTGGTCTTGCGTATTCGGTGTGGAAAGAAGTCGATGTAAAAATGGGTAATTATATTCGCGGAAAATTACTGGAAATTTTTATTGTCGGCGTTGCCTCCTATATTCTGCTTAGTTTCATGGATATGAACTACGCCGCGATCATGAGTTTGCTGATTGGTTTGTCGGTGATTATTCCCTATGTGGGTGCCGTTGCTGTAACCATCCCTGTGGCGATGATTGCGTGGTTCCAATGGGGAGCCAGCAGTGATTTTATGTATCTCATGATAGGCTATCTTGTTATACAATTTTTGGATGGCAATGTTCTAGTGCCGCTGTTATTTTCCGAAGCAGTCAATATGCACCCCGCTGGTATTATTATTGCCGTGTTATTTTTTGGTGGTTTATGGGGTGTGTGGGGTGTGTTCTTCGCAATTCCACTGGCCACCTTGGTGCAGGCGGTAATACATTCATGGCCGTCTATTCAAGAAAGAACCGCGACTTAAAAAAGCCGAGACTTAAAAAAACTAGAGGCTTCACATTAATCTGCCTTTTTTGTGGCAGCAGAAAAAACAACAATTTTAGATATTATTTCGGAGAAACCGATGATAAACAAGAGATATTACTTTGCCATGGTAGCGATGTTTTGTGTCAGCAATATAGCGTTGGCTGGCACTATTATAGAACTACAAGATGAAGATGGATTGAGCACGGTGTTAACAGATGGAAAATTTGCGCGCATAAATGTGTCTGCGGATGAATACATCATAATTGACTACAAAACAAACACAGTGAAAGTTGTCAGCCCAAAGCAGCGGCAAGTGATGTTACTCGATAACAATCAGATATCGGCAGCTCCTGTCGTTGCAGCAGTACGCACATCAATTAAAAGCCTGGGTGCGGGTGTTAACATCGCAGGTTATGCAACGCAGAAGTTTTCCTATACTGCCAATGGCAAATCCTGCGGCGTAATTTATGGGTCGAAAGAGGCTTACCAAAAACCCGGTGTGAAAAAACTGTTTAATGCCATCGGTATTATGATGGAGAAACAACAGGCACTACTCGGCGGTTTTGCGGGCATGGTGGATGATTGTACGCTAGCAGACATGCAAGTCAGTGAACACGTAAAATTGACGGGCGTACCCATGCGTATGGTTAAAAATGGCCGTGTTGATTCGGAAATTAAAAGTATTAAATATGGTGTAACACTGCCAAAAGATACCTTTGTTATTCCACAATCTTACCGTGTGGTGTCGATGGATACGCAGATGAATTCCGTGAACGAAAATGTTAGCGATATGCAGCAAACAATGCAGCAGCCGCAAGTACAACAAATGATGCAGCAGATGCAACAATCTGGACAAATGACACCTGAGATGATGGAACAGATGCGTAAGGCTGAGCAATTGATGAAGCAGTATCAGCAGCGTTAACCTCAATATTAGTCATCCTGACAGAGGTGCCCTTTAGTGTAACTTGTCGCTACCTGCTTATTTTTTTTTCAATAGTACGGCGCCCTGTAATTCGGGATATTTACCTGCTTTGTCTTGGTAAAAAGATTTTATGCGGATAAAATCTTTTTCAATGTCACCACTAGGCGTAATCATTTCGCCAAAGCCAATAGTGCGGCGAGGGTAGTCAATATAGGCTAGACAAATAGGCACTTTAGCCTTCATGGCAATGTAGTAAAAGCCGGTTTTCCAGTGTTCGGTTTTTGAACGTGTGCCTTCCGGTGTCAGACCAAAAACCATTTCTTCTTGCTGTTCAAACTGCGTGGCAATCTGTTCGATAAAACCGGTACGCACAGAACGGTCGACAGGGATGCCGCCTAAGGCGCGAAAAAAATAATCAAGAGGACCAATAAATAACTGCTTTTTTGCTACCCAGGTGATTTGGGTTTGGACCGACCAGAAACACAGCAGGGCGATGGGTAAATCCCAGTTGCTGGTATGCGGCGCACCGATCATAATGAATTTTTTTGTCGTTGGTAGCGTAACGTCAACTTGCCAGCCGATTAGTTTAAGTACTGTTTTGGCGAAACGCTGCAACATTTATTGGTTACCGGTGGTTAAGCTTGTCAGTTATTCAGTATGCCAGTTGTTCAACTTGGCGAGATGAAGTTTTTTATAGCCCTGTAATAACTTCTGGTGGGTATTAAAGCCATCGAGACTTAAGCCGGGACTGTGTAGACCAAAGAAGTTTTCTGAACCGGAGATAACATCGAGACAGTCTGCCAGAATTTGTGTGCCGAACATTAATTTCAAGCTGTCGGTATAATCTGTTAGTACACGTTGTTCATCGCTGTTGATTTCCAGTAGTACTTGCAAACATTGGTAGAAGCTGGTGGCGGTGGCGTCTAACTGATCGATCTGGATGCTCCAGTCTACCCATTCAAGCGCTTCGTCACTTTTTAGCGCCAAGCAAAGCATGGCTTTAAGTTCGCCAATACGCAGGCTTGCCCATGTGGTGCCAGCATCGGGGGCAATGCCAATAAATTCAGCCACCCGTTGGTAGTCGTTGTAACCACCTTGTTGCAGTCGTGTAAGGATAGACTGCCATTGCTCTGCGGTTAAATTTTTCAGTGACAGAATGTCTTCACGAAATAATGCGCCTTCATTGTTATTGTTCCATACCAGATCATCCACTGGGTAAATATCGGACATGCCGGGGACTATAATTCGGCAGGAGTAAACATTGAGATGCTGGTAGTCTGCAATGTAAATATCAAACCCCAACGCATGGATAATATCGCTGAGGTAATTGAATTCATCCGTTGTAGAAGCGTCGTGATCCCAGTCACTGAATTCAAAGTCTGGTTTGTTCTTGAAAAAGTCGTACAGGATTAAACCGCTGGAATCGATAAAGTGTGTTTCTAGATTATGGTGGTCGGCGACTTCATCGCTATCAAAGCTGGGTGCCTGAAAACCATCGAGCTGATCGAGATCACGTCCTTGCAGTAATTCGGTAACGGTACGTTCCAACGCAACTTCAAAACTGGGGTGCGCGCCAAAAGACGCGAACACTGTGGCATTGTTAGGATTGATTAAGGTCACGCTCATTACCGGGTACCGCCCACCCAGAGAAGCGTCTGCTATACGCAGATGATAGCCATGCTGTTCAAGTTTACGGATGGCTTCGACAATCTGCGGGAAACGTTGTAAAACTTCCTCGGGTATTTCTGGCAGGCAAATGCCTTCGGCAATTATTTTGTTTTTTATATAACGCTCAAAAATTTCTGACAAACTCTGCACGCGGGCTTCATTTTTTGTGTTGCCTGCGGACATGCCATTGCTAACATAGGAATTGCCGATAATGTTAATGGGGAACCAGATATCCTTGCCATCACGTTGCCGTGTATACGGGCAGGCACAAATACCGCGTTGCCCAGTGCCAGAATTGGTATCGAATATTTTATCGGTATTGAGTTCTTGCTCGGGGTCGTAATAGTCCCATAAGGTATCATCGAGTAGACCAGCGGGCAGTCTGTTTTCAGGGGTGGTATTCAGAAACCATTTTTCATCCGGGTAATGAACAAATTCGCCTTTGGAAAATTCTTCACCGAGATAAAAATCAGCAAAAAAATAGTTGCAGCTCAGGCGCTCAAAGTATTCGCCCAGGGCGCTTGCCAAGCAGGATTTCTTTGTCGTGCCTTTGCCATTGGTAAACATCAAACCACAGTCTTTGTCACGTATGTGGACAGAATAGACATTGGGCAGAGGGTTTAACCAGGAGGCTTCTTCAATATCAAAGTTGAGGTCAATAAGTTTCTGTTGCATCGAAGAAATGGATTCTTCCAGTGCTGCATCTTTGCCTTTAATATAGGTTTTATCGTTCATGAGTTCATTGTTCTCTGCTTTTTAGGCTGTTGCTTTACAGGTGGACATTGCAGGCAGCCAGTACTTGTTCGACGTGACCGGGCACTTTAACACCGCGCCATTCTTGTAGCAGTTTACCATCTTCACCTATCAGGAAAGTGCTACGTTCAATGCCCATATATTCTTTGCCGAATGTTTTTTTTAGTTTGATAACATCAAACTGTTTGCACAGGGATTCATCTTCGTCGGAAAGCAGCTCAAAGTTGAAATCTTGGTTGCTTTTGAAATTTTCGTGTTTTTTAATACTGTCGCGTGAAACACCTAAAATAACGGTGTTTTGTTGGCTGAATTTTGCCTTTGCATCACGAAAGTCCTGACCCTCTGTGGTGCAGCCGGGTGTGCTGTCCTTGGGGTAAAAATACAAGACAATTTTTTTGCCTTGTAAATCTTGCAGGCTAATATCTTTATTGCCGGTTGCTGGACGCGAGAAATTTGCTATTTTTTTGCCTATTTTTACCATATTGATTCCACAGAGTTTGGTTTTGATGCGATGCAATTACAGGTTTTGACATAAGATTATTTAAGCAGTCATTACTTATTCAGAGATTACTTAGGTCGGCGTCGAGATTGAGCTCATCACAAACCTGCATAAAAGATTCGCGCAATTTGGCGATATTGGTATCAGCTGGAATGCCAATGGTCATGTGCAGGGCAAACATCGGTGAGCCAGTATGCGCTGCCGAGTAACTTTCTGTTTGCAAATTAACAATATTAATGTTGCGCTGCGAAAAAAAGTTGGCGATATTGTTAACAATGCCCGGGTGGTCCAGTGCTGCCACTTCTACTGCGTAGGGGAGAGCATTATCAATCGCCTCAGTATCACTGGTAAGTTTGATTAACAGACGCATTTGCAAGACCTGCTCGATGTCGTTGACCTGAGTCTGTAAGGCATCGATGGATGTCTGTTCACCGCTAACCAACAACAAAGCGGCAAACTCGCCACCTAGTTTGGTCATGCGGCTGTCTTCAATATTCAGTGAATGCTGACCAATGATGGTGCTGAGTTCATCAACAATGCCAGGGCGGTCAGCGCCTAATGCGGAAATAACAAGTTTTGTTGTCATGGTGCTCACATGCGGGTAACAATGGGGCACAGTGTAAACAATAAACGTGGAAAGGCATAGCCCAACAACAACCCGACAATAAAATGGCTGTTGTAAAGTCAGGAATGTTTAAT
>CAZYYW010000026.1:0-25956 GCA_964651445.1 uncultured Thiotrichaceae bacterium | reverse complement strand
GATGCCGCAGACAGATTCAATCGCCTGTTTTGCTGCGTCCACCAGTTTTCCGTCTGCGGTCAAAAATGGCTGCCCGGATATTGTCCAGTTCAGCGTGTAATCCAGTTGATGCTTATCGAGGATAGCCGTTATGCGTTGCTGTATCTGTTGGTCAGTAATGGCGGTTGAAAATCGTAGATTAAACAGCACCTCTAAGTCACCGGGGATAACATTTGTGGTGCCGGCACCTGCGTTAATATTGGATATTTGAAAGCTGGTAGGGGGGAAGTGATCATTGCCTTGGTCCCAGACTTCGTCACACAGTTCTTGTAGTGCGCCGGCAAATAAGTGAATAGGGTTTTTTGCCAGTTGCGGGTAGGCAATATGTCCCTGTATCCCGTGAATGGTCAGCTCGCCACTTATTGATCCACGTCGCCCATTTTTAATAACATCGCCAACCGTGTCAGTGCTAGAGGGTTCGCCAACTAGACACCAATCAATTTTTTCATTGTTGTTGCGTAGATGTTCTATGACTTTTACGGTTCCATTTGTGGCGGGGCCTTCTTCATCGCTGGTAATTAAAAAAGCGATGGAACCTTTTATTTTATTTTTGCCATCCAGTAATTGCTCGCAGGCACATAACATGGCGGCAATACTGCTTTTCATGTCTGCAGTGCCACGAGCTGTCATTACATCCCCCGTAATTGTTGGCGTAAACGGATCGCTACTCCATTGATCGATTGGGCCGGTGGGCACGACATCTGTGTGACCGGCAAAAACAAATAAGGGTGCTTCGCTGCCGAATCTAGCCCACAGATTATCGACATCGCCAAAGGGTAAGTTTTCAATATCAAAACCAATTTTTGCTAACCTGTCGCCAATAATTTTTTGGCAGCCTAGGTCGTTAGGTGTTATGGAAGGAATACTAATCAGTTGTTTTGCTAAGTCTAAAGTAGGTGTCATTTTTTTCCAGTAATGGTTATGAGCTGTAATTAAAGCAGATCTTTCAGTTGTTGTTCTAGTGCTTTTTGCTGTTGCTCAGAGAGCGCCTTGTTTTGTGTAGTGTGAATGACAAAGTAGTCAATGGCTTTTTCTCCAGCGGTCGAAATTCTTGTGCTAATAATTTTAAAATCATTATCAATTAATACACCGGCGATAGTCGCTAGCACACCGGTGCGATCTAAAGTTTCTATTCTTACCTGAGTCGCATTGTTTTCGTTTACCGTTTTATAACTGACGGTAGTGGCTGATGAGAAAAACTTGTGTTTGCTGTTTCCGCCAAGCGAAGTAGGCGTTGAAGCGTCGCCACTGTTCAATCGCGTTTCTAAACTATGGGTGATTTGCTCTGTCAGCAATGACATTTCTTCTCTGTCAGTGTTGTTGGGTGTTAGACGAAATGTTTGCAGTGCATAACCGTTACTGGCATTCAATGACTGCGCATTAACAATACTAAGGTCTTTTCTGCTTAAGTCGGTGACCACATCATAAAAAATACGGTCGCGGTCTGCCATGTAAATAAGCAGCTGGATGCTGTTGCTGGATTTGTGTACCCGCGCTTGTATCAACGGGGCTTCGAGTAACTGCTTCTGCTGGGCATCAATAATGAGCGATGTGTGCCAGGTAATTAGACCATAAGTATGGCTTTGAAAATATTCTGCGTTAAATGTTTTCCATAAATCATTTGCCTGATGCGAATTAATGCCCAACTGTTCGAGTTTTCGTAAGCTAGCAGTTTGAGTTTCTATAATGTGACTTTTGCGATAGCTTTGCTGGCTCATATTCTTCCAGTCTGAGCCTTTATTTAACAGCGAAGCCGTTTTGTTGTATAACTCACCGAGCAATTTGTCTTTCCAATCATTCCATTGTTTCGGGTTGGTGGCACGTATGTCTGAAATGGTTAACAGATAGAGATAATCCAGTCGTTCGACTGTTTCCACATGTTCTGCAAAAGTACTGATGATGGCAGGGTCACTAATATCTCGTCGCTGCGCGGTTATCGACATAATCAAGTGGCTGCTAACTAACCAGCTAACCAGCTCACCGTCTTCTTTAGGCAAACCATGCAAGTCGCAGAAATCTTTTGCATCAACGGCGCCGAGTTCCGAATGATCTCCCTGACGACCTTTGGCAATGTCGTGAAACAGGCCGGACAAATATAATAAGCCGGGATTTGATAAATGTTGGAAGACACCGCTGGCGAGCGGAAACTCGTGGCAATAATCCGGTACGGAAAGACGGCGCATGTTTCTGATAACAAATAAGGTATGTTGATCGACCGTGTACGCATGGAACAGATCGTACTGCATACGCCCGACAATGGACTCAAACGCCGGTATATAAGCTGCAAGTATGCCGTAGCGATTCATGCGTCTTAATTCATGCGTGACACCACGGGAACCAGTGATTATTTTTATGAATATATGCTGCGCCCGGGTTGATTGCCTGACCTTGTCGTCAATGAGTGATTTGTATTTTCTTATCTGACGAATAGTGGCAGCGCGTACGCCCTGTATATCGGGGTAATCTTGCAGTAATAAAAACATTTCCAAAATGGCACATGGGTCATTTTTGAAAATGTCTTCATTAATGGTTTCGATATAGCCATTTCGAATTTGAAAGCCATCGTTGATTATTTCCGCCTCAGCCGCAACGTCAGCGTAGATGATCGCTTCACGAAAATGCTGTAACAGCATTTCATTCAGTCGTTCTAATTCTATAACCGTACGATAGTACTGCTGCATGAATTGTTCGATGGCTTCATTTTGTGAGTTTTCCGCTTTGTCTTTAAAGCCAAACTCTCTCGCAAGGTCGCGCTGGTAGTCAAACAGTAGGCGATCTTCACGGCGTCCAGCGAGATAATGCAAACTGCAGCGAATGCGCCACAGTAGATGCTGGCCAGAAAGCAAAGTATCGAGTTCGTCTTCCAGCAGAAAACCTTGTTGGACTAAATCATGCAAGCTGTTGGCATTAAAGTGCCGTTTTGCGACCCAGCCAATCATTTGAATATCGCGCAAGCCACCGCGGCTTTCTTTTATGTTGGGTTCAAGATTGTAGGCGGTATCATTAAATTTTCCGCTGCGTTGAATTTGTTCGTCAAGTTTTGCTTGGAAAAAAGATTTTGAATCCCACAGAGTGTCGGCTCTGGTTTTTTCTTTCATCAAATGAAAAAGTTTTTTATTGCCAGCGAGTAACCGTGATTCCATAATATTGGTGACAACGGTAATGTCCTTACTCGATTCACTAACGCATTCTTCAACCGTGCGAACACTGTGACCAATCTCAAGGCGGATGTCCCATAATAAAGTCAGGAAACTTTCCAGCAAGGCTTTGGTTTTGTCGTTCTCTGCATCTTGTAACAGAATCATCAAATCAATATCGGATTTTGGATGCAATTCACCCCGGCCATATCCACCAACAGCGATAAGCGCAATGTCCTGGTCAAGATTTTTAAACAGAAAATTGTAGATGACATGGATCAGTTGATCGACTAGTTCTGATCGACCGTAGACCACAACATCAACATCAGCGCCTTTTTGATAAAGGCTTTTCAAACCTTCATCTACGCTTGCAACCGCCTGTTTTAACAAACCAATATGTTCAGCGGTTGCATCTGCTTCGCAATTATCCAGTTGCTTTTGCAATGCATTAAAATCAACCAGTGCATTAACACTGTTTTCAGAAATATCGTTTCCAGACAATTTTTTATACACGGTATCCATTAAACATCATCACCTGGGCATTGTGTTAATACCTCGTATCCGTCATTGGTAACAAGGATTGTGTGCTCCCATTGTGCAGACACGCTATGGTCTTTGGTGACCACGGTCCAGTTATCACTAAGTAGTTTGACGTGACGTTTGCCCGCGTTAATCATCGGTTCAATGGTGAAAATCATGCCGGCTTCCAACTGAATACCGGTACCGGCTTTACCATAGTGAAGCACCTGCGGGTCTTCATGAAAACCTTTGCCGATACCGTGACCACAGTATTCACGTACCACTGAAAAATTATTGGATTCTGCATGGCGCTGGATAACGTGACCGATGTCTCCCAGATGAGCGCCTGGTTTAACCAAATCAATCCCCAGTTTCATGCACTCATGGGCAATCAGACTGACACGTTTTGCCCGCACCGGCGGTTCACCAACAAAAAACATCTTGCTGGTATCGCCGTGGTAGTCGTCTTTTATTACAGTGATGTCGATATTGATGATATCGCCTTTTTTCAGTTTTTTATCACTGGGGATGCCGTGGCATATCTGGTGGTTGACGGAGGTGCAAATTGATTTGGGAAAACCGTGATAATTTAGTGGCGCAGGAATGGCTTGTTGTACATCAACAATATATTCATGGCATATTTTGTCCAGCTCGTCGGTAGTGATACCCGCTTTTACATGCGGGCGAATCATTTGCAGTACTTCACCGGCAAGTTTGCCTGCGACCCGCATTTTTTCAATTTCTTGAGAATTTTTAATTAATATTGCCATAGTCTTTTTACTTTATAAATCAATTGTTTATCGTGATATTCCTGCTTATGAGGCAATAAAATATCGTTGTTTATTGTTGCTGGTTATGGTATAAAGCGCCCGCGCTGAGGGAACTTAGTGCAAACGAGCGATATCGTTGACTGGATGAAAGGCTATTTTAGCTTGCCATCCACAGTAATTGTCACCAATAATTACCGCCCTGAACCTTTTCAGGGGCTAACTATATCTTATTTAAATTCGCACATATACCGTCACACGTAATTGGGTGCTAGTTTATGCCATTTTTGGCCTTAAACTGGTTTTTACTTGGGGTATATGGAGGCTTAACCCTAACTTAGGAGAATATCTTTATGTCTAACGTATCTATGCGTCTGATGCTTGAAGCTGGTGTACATTTTGGTCACCAAACCCGTTTCTGGAATCCACAAATGTCTGAGTACATTTTTGGCTCACGTAACAAAATTCACATTATTAATCTGGAAAAAACCCTGCCACTTTACCTAGAAGCGTCGAATGCACTAGGCAAAATCGCTTCTAACCGCGGTTCCGTACTGTTTGTAGGTACTAAACGTGCAGCACGAAATATTGTTGCAGAAGAAGCGCAGCGTTGCAGCATGCCGTATGTAACACACCGTTGGTTAGGTGGTATGTTGACCAATTACAAAACCATCCGCCAGTCAATTACACGTTTGAAAGAACTGGAAGAGATGTCAGAAAACGGTGGTTTCGATCGCTTGAACAAAAAAGAACAACTGATGTTGACACGTGAAATGGAAAAAAAGGAAAAAGTTCTCGGTGGTATTAAAGACATGAAAGGTCTACCCGATGCCGTTTTTGTTGTTGATGTCGGTCACGAAGACATCGCTGTTAAAGAAGCCAATACTTTAGGTATTCCCGTGTTTGGTATTGTTGATTCTAACAATTCTCCTGACGGCATTGATTATGTCATTCCAGGTAACGACGATGCGATTAAGGCGATACAGTTATATGCACAAGGCATTGCTGACGCAGTCATTGAAGGTCGTGCCTCTGCTGTCATACAACGCAGTGAAGAGCCTAAAAAAGCGCCACCTAAGAAAGTTGCTGAGAAACGTAAAGTAGAAACGGTTGATGATGCCGTTGAAGCCGCACCTGTTGAGACGGCACCCGCTGAAACAACAGCCACTGAAACAGCACCTGTCGAAGCAGAAGCCAAAGCTGAAAGTCCTACGGAAGAAGCGCCAGCTGTAGCAGAAGAAGCACCCGCAGAAGCGCCAGCAGAAGCCGCTGCAGCAAAGAAAAAAGCAGCACCTAAAAAGAAAGCCGCAGTAAAGAAAAAAGCAGCACCTAAAAAGAAAGCAGCGGTAAAGAAAAAAGCAGCACCTAAAAAGAAAGCCGCTGCAGAAAACGCTGAGTAAATCATTGTAAACAACACTCAGACATTTTTTAAAAATATTTCAGGAATAAAGTGATGCAAATTACAGCTTCAATGGTTAAAGAATTGCGTGAACGTACAGGCTCAGGCATGATGGAATGTAAAAAGTCTTTGCAGGAAGCAGATGGTGATATTGAAGTCGCCATCGAAAACATGCGTAAATCCGGTCTTGCGAAAGCCGACAAAAAAGCAGGCAGGGTAGCGGCTGAAGGTCGCGTCGTTATTGAAATTAGCGAAGATGGGAAAACAGCCGCCGTGGTAGAAGTCAACTGTGAAACTGATTTTCTATCCGGCAGTGATGAATTCCTATCTTTCGTTAGCGCGATAGCCAAAACGGTACTGACAAACAAGCCAGCCGATATCGCGGCTTTGTCTGACATGACGTTGCACGGTGCATCTGAAACCGTTGAACAGGCACGTAAAGAAAAGATTGCTAAAATTGGCGAAAACATGCAACTTCGTCGTTTTGAAGTGCTGGAAACAAGCAGTGGAACCTTTGGCAGTTACCTGCACGGTTCACGCATGGGTGTTCTGGTTGAAATGGACTGTGGTGATAAAAGCACAGGCAGTGACGAACTAATAAAAGACGTTGCCATGCACATTGCAGCTAGCAATCCTATGTGTGTTAGCGAACAAAATGTGCCAGCAGAAACACTTGAAAAAGAAAAAGATATTCTACGTGCACAGGCACTGGAAAGCGGCAAGCCTGCTGACATCGTCGAAAAAATGCTGGCAGGTCGTATTCGCAAGTACCTTGCTGAAATTACCCTGTTGGGACAATCGTTTGTTAAAAACCCTGACATTACCATTGAAGCTTTACTTGCTGATGCAGGCGCAAAAGTAAATCGCTTTGTGCGTTATGAAGTCGGTGAAGGTATCGAAAAGAAACAGGAAAATTTTGCAGACGAAGTAAAAGCGCAAATGAATGCTTAAGTCAGAAAATGGAACAACGTATAAGTATGCAGAAGTTAATGCTCATATCTATACGTAAGACACAACGGAAACTGTGATACAAAAAACCGGGGGATATCTCCCGGTTTTTTGTATCCGTGTCGTGTATTACACGAAGCAAATAATAATAACAGAGAGTAAATCATATGACTTCACCTTCATCACCAAGTTACAAACGTGTCTTATTAAAATTAAGTGGTGAGGCGTTGATGGGTGATCTGGATTACGGCATTGACGCAAAAATGTTAGCGCGTGTCGCTGCTGAAGTTACTGAAGTCGTCAACATGGGTGTTGAAGTTGCATTAGTTATTGGCGGCGGCAATATTTTCCGCGGCGCAGGTTTGGTGCAATCAGGTATTGATCGTGTTACTGGTGACCACATGGGCATGCTGGCAACCGTTATAAATTGTCTGGCGATGCAAGATGCACTTGAAAAACAAGGCATGAATTGTCGCGTTATGTCGGCTGTAAAAATAAATCGTATGTGTGAAGAATATGTTCAGCGCCGTGCTATCCGTCATCTGGAAAAAGGGCGCGTCGTTATTTTTGCCGCCGGCATTGGCAATCCATTTTTCACCACTGATACTGCAGGCTGTTTACGTGCGATTGAAGTGTCTGCAGACATTGTGCTCAAAGCAACCAAAGTCGACGGCGTTTATGATTCAGACCCGATGAAAAACCCAGATGCCAAACGTTATGAAACACTGACTTTTGATGAAGTACTTGAAAAAAATCTACAAGTGATGGATGCTACGGCGATTGTATTGTGTCGTGATAATAATCTGCCACTGCGAATATTTAATTTAAACGATGTTGGCTCATTGCCAGCAGTAATGAAAGACCAAACGATTGGTACTACCGTACTAATGGGGGATAAGTAAGTGATTGATGAAATTCTTGCGGACGCAGAAAAGCGAATGGGAAAGAGTATTGATTCATTACGTGCTGAATTGATAAAGATAAGAACAGGGCGTGCGCACCCCAGCTTACTCGATCAGATAATAGTTGATTATTACGGCACGGCTACACCTATTAATCAGGTTGCAAATGTAACGCTTGAAGACGCTCGGACATTGGCTGTTGCTCCTTGGGAAAAACAAATGGTAGCAGTAGTAGAAAAAGCTATTTTGAACTCTGGTTTAGGTCTTAATCCGTCAACTGCTGGTAATTTAATTCGTATTCCGATGCCGCCGTTAACAGAAGAACGCCGCCGTGAACTGGTTAAGGTTGTGAAAGGTGAGGGCGAAAATGCAAAAATAGCCGTTCGTAACATCCGGCGTGATGCTAACAGTGACTTTAAAGAACTGTTGAAAGAAAAAGACATTTCAGAAGATGAATCTCATGATGCGGAAGACAGTATACAAAAACACACGGATAAATATGTGAAAAGCGTCGACGAGGTTATCGTGGTGAAAGAAAAAGAATTGATGGAGATTTAACAAAGGAGCACCTCTAAGGTGATTCTGATTAGTTATTTCAATGGCTGAAACAAAAAACAACACGGACGCTGTTCCAACCCTACCGCGGCATATAGCCGTGGTTATGGATGGTAACGGGCGCTGGGCGAATAAACGTTTTTTACCGCGTGCAGCAGGGCACAAAGCGGGTGTTGGTGCGACTCGAAAAATTGTTGAGAATTGTGCAAAAAATAACATAGAAGCATTAACCATTTTTGCTTTTAGCAGCGAAAACTGGAATCGCCCTGAAGCGGAAGTGAATAGTTTAATGTCACTATTTGTCTCCACCATAATGGCAGAAGTTAAAAAGCTGGATAAAAAAAATATCTGCGTCAAATTTATCGGTGAGCGCAGTCGATTTGCTGAAAAATTGCAGCAAAGTATCAATGCTTCTGAGCAGCTAACAAAAACCAACACTGGTTTGCAATTGAATATTGCGGCTAATTATGGTGGTCGATGGGACATTGTTAATGCCTGTAAACTACTTGCCGAACAGGTGAAAAATAACCAGTTGGCAGTGCAGGATATTGATGAGGATAGCATTAACGCCTTTATGTCTTTGAATGCTTTACCTGCGCCAGATTTGTTTATTCGTACCGGTGGCGAACAACGTATTAGTAATTTTTTGTTATGGCAGATGGCCTATAGCGAACTATATTTTGTCGATACATTGTGGCCAGATTTTTCTGATTCAGATTTCAATGCAGCTATAGACTGGTATGCGGGTAGACAAAGACGATTCGGCAAGACCGCGCAGCAGCTAGTTGATAAATCAGTTTCCAGCACCACGTCATTGTAGGCTGATGGCAACCGCAATATAAAAATCGAAAACAAAAAAACATAACGAAAACTAAAACGAATAAAAATAAATGTTGTATCAACGAATATTAACAGCCATTCCGATGGCGGCAATTGTTTTCTGGATGATTTTCTTCCAGTCCAATGCTGTTTTTTTCCTATTTTTGTTGTTTCTTGTTTATGTTGCGGGTTTCGAATGGGCGCGTTTGTCCGGCATCAATAATATCGTCGCGCAGAACTTATTTGCAATAGCCATTACTGCCTTTACCTGGACGATATACCAATATCTATCCGACTATATTATCTGGCCTATCTTTATTTCGGTGTTGTGGTGGTTTAGCATTAGTTACTACCTAAAAAAGGCAAGGCCAAAAGCGCCTAGTTCACAGTTAAAACTCGACAAGTTATTTATCGCCTTTTTAGTGTTGCCTGCGGCGGCTTTTTCCATGCAAAAGATTCAAGCCATGCCAGATGGCGCAGACTGGTTATTTTTTGCAATGGCACTGGTGTGGGTTGCCGATATTGGCGCTTATTTTTCCGGTAAAAAATTCGGCAAGAAAAAACTAGCACCCAATATAAGCCCAGGAAAAACCAAAGAAGGATTGATGGGAGCAGTGATAGCGACTTCTATCTACGCGATTATTGCGAGCTATTACTTTGAACTTGATACCGAACACTCTGCCTTATTGGTTCTGTTAGCCGTCATACTGACCTTTATTTCTGTTAGTGGTGACTTGTACTTCAGTTTTCTTAAACGTGAAGCTGGCGTTAAAGACAGTGGTAAACTATTGCCTGGTCATGGTGGCATTCTTGATCGAATCGATAGTACGTTGGCCGCGATGCCGACATTTGCCGTTGGCTTTCATTGGTTGGTTATTGCCAACGTGTTTGATCCTCTGTTGTGAGTGGCGAAAGGAAGCACAATCAACACGATGTGTTACAGATAACCTTGCTGGGTGCCACTGGCAGTATAGGGACCAGTACCCTTGAGGTTATAGCGTTACATAACCATCGTTATAAAATTTTTGCCTTAACCGCCAATAGTAATGTTGCTGCAATGTTGTCGTTGTGCGAGCGGTGGCAGCCACGCTATGCAGTGATGAACGAGGCTGATGCAGCGTCAAAATTACAGCATCAATTACAGGCGATACATTCTGAAACAGAGGTTTTATCGGGAGAGATCGGTCTTTTACACGTTGTCGAAGCCGATGAAGTTAACTGTGTGGTGGCTGCCATTGTGGGAGCAGCGGGTTTGGTGCCTTCGCTGGCTGCGGCCAAAGCGAGTAAACGGGTGTTACTGGCAAATAAAGAAGCGCTGGTAATGTCTGGCAAATTGTTTGTTGATACTGCGCGAGATAACAATGCTATTTTGCTGCCGGTAGACAGCGAACATAATGCTATTTTTCAATGTATGCCAGATAGTCTCACACAGCAGCAATCTTCGGTTAAAATAAGCAATACGCAAAAGCAAACGGGTATAGAACGTATTTTGCTGACGGCGAGTGGCGGGCCATTTCGCACCTGGTCGATTGAGCAGTTAGAAAATGTGACCCCTGCACAGGCAATAAACCATCCAAACTGGGATATGGGCAAAAAAATCTCGGTGGATTCAGCGACCTTGATGAACAAGGGGCTGGAATTAATCGAAGCTTATTGGTTGTTTGACATGGATATTGCCAACATCGATGTGGTTATTCACCCGCAAAGCGTGATTCATTCGATGGTTAGTTACAGTGACGGCTCAGTATTGGCGCAACTGGGAAATCCTGATATGCGCACACCGATTGCACATGCGTTGGCGTGGCCGCAGAGAATAAGCTCTGGCGTTGAACCACTGGACATTTTCAAGGTCGCAAAGCTGGACTTTGAACAACCTGATTTAACTCGTTTCCCCTGTTTACGGCTATGTTACGAGGCGATTAATAAAGGTGGCTCGGCAACCATCGTTTTAAATGCTGCAAATGAAATTGCGGTTGCGGCTTTTCTGGATGAAAAAATCAGTTTTAACGCGATAGCAGTGGTTATTGAACAATCACTCGAGAGGGCGGTTATTAGTGACCAAATTGGCACCCTGGAAGCCATTCTTGATGCTGACGCCGCCGCAAGAACCTTAACCAATGAATGCATAGCAGCATTACATTAAGATATAACTATGAGTTTTTTATACAATATTTTCTTTTTTATCATCGCAATCGGCGTACTGGTAACCTTTCATGAGTTTGGCCATTACTGGGTAGCACGTAAAGCGGGCGTAAAGGTGCTGCGTTTTTCTGTCGGTTTCGGCAAACCGCTTTTTAGCTGGCATAAGAAAACAGCGGAAGGCGATAATATCGAATTTGTCATCGCTGCTATACCTCTTGGCGGCTATGTCAAAATGCTTGATGAGCGTGAAGGCAATGTGACGGAAGCCGATAGGTCGCGAGCATTTAATAACCAGACACTTGCTAAACGTGTCGCTATTGTCTCTGCCGGCCCGGCATTTAACTTTATCCTCGCCATCTTTTTGTATTGGATTGTGTTTATGCTGGGCAGCACGGTTGATCGTGCCCTGGTGGGTCAAACGGTGGCTGAAAGTGTTGCCGCTAAAGCCGGTTTTCAACTTCGTGACGAAGTGATTATGGTCGGTGGAACCGGTGTTAAGTCGTGGCATGATTTCAGATTGGAAGTATTAAATCAGGGTTTGAATGGTGGCACTATCATGGTAGAGGTGCGTGACAGTGACGGCGCACAACAAACCCGTGAGCTGGCACTGGGCGATATGTATATTCTGAAAGAAAAAGGTGACATTTTTCAGCACCTCGGCTTTAAACAATGGTGGCCACAGTTAAAGCCAGAAATTGGTGGCGTGGTTGCAGGCAGTCCTGCTGAAAATTCTGGTATTCGTCAGGGCGATGTTGTCTTACAGGTCGACGAACAAACCATCGACGAGTGGCGCACTCTGGTTGAATTGATCCGCGAGAAACCAAACCAAGCGATGAACTTTCTAGTATTACGTGATGGTCTAGAAAAAAATATTACCATCATCCCTGGCAGTCGAACAGTGAACGAAAATGAACAGCAAGGGTTTATCGGCGCATATCAACATGTGCCTGCTGAAGTGCGTGAACAGTTAATCACCCGGGTAGAATATTCGCCGGTGGATGCGATTGGCAAAGCCGTCGTCAAAACCTGGGACATGTCATCGCTAACGCTTCGTGTGCTGTGGAAAATGGTGGTGGGCGAAGCAAATCTTGCAAATATCTCAGGCCCCATAACCATCGCCAGCTACGCCGGTTTGACCGCAAGCTTAGGCTTAGTGGCTTTTTTATCTTTTCTGGCGATAATCTCGGTCAGTCTTGGCGTTTTGAATTTATTACCAGTGCCGATGCTGGATGGTGGACATCTATTTTATTATTTGATCGAATTTATTAAAGGTTCACCGGTCTCCGAAGCGTTCGAACTTCGTGGCCAGCAAGTCGGTATTGTTGCGCTCGTTCTTTTGATGAGTCTAGCAATATTTAATGATATACAACGTTTGTTGCAGTAGAGAGTTTTTATCCACTGTATGTCATTTATTCGTTTATCTTTAATATTGCTGCTGTTTTACAGTCTGGGCGTCACCACCGCCCATGCTGATACTTTTACTGTTAGTGAAATTAAAATTGAAGGCCTGCAGCGATTACCGGATGGTACGCTGCTGAACTACCTGCCGATTGTTGCGGGCGATCCCATCGATGACAATCAAATTACTTTTTCTATTAGTGAATTATATAAAACCGGTTTTTTCGCCAATGTGAAACTGTTTCGTGATGGTGATGTACTGGTGGTTCGTGTTGAAGAAAGACCCTCTATTTCTGATGTCACCTTTACCGGTAATTCAGATATCGATGACGAAGCATTAAGCGATGCGTTGCTCGATATTGGCGTAACACGCGGCCAGATTTATAACCGAGCTTTACTTGAAAGACTGACGCTGGAACTTGAACGAGTTTATTTCAGCCAGGGAAAATATGGCGTCAAGATAGAAACGAAAGTGGAGTCATTGGATCAAAATCGTGTTGATATCGAGATTACCATTTCGGAAGGTCAGGTCGCGCTAATTAAACACATTAATATTGTTGGCAATGATGTTTACGATGATGAAACCTTGCTTGATGAACTTGAGTCAGGCGTGCCATCAGCATGGGCGATACTTTCTTCAGCGGATGATTACTCAAAACCAAAGCTAAACGGTGACTTAGAGAAACTGCGTTCATTTTACCTCGATCGTGGTTATCTAAAATTCAACATTGAATCAACACAGGTATCGATTACGCCAGATAAGCAGGATATCTATATCACCATCAATGTCAGTGAAGGTGATCGTTATAAAATTTCGTCGTCGGTGTTGACCGGTGAACTTGTGGTTAACCGTCAAACGATGGAATCACAAATATTAACCAAACCGGGTATGTGGTTTTCACGTAGTTTGATGACCAGCAGTAAAAAACGCCTAGAAGCACAAATGGGACGCATCGGGTATGCGTTTTCTGAAATAAAATTAACCCCAATAGTCGATGATGAACGCAAAGAGGTTGCATTAACCTATTTCGCTATCCCCGGTGAAAAGATTTATGTACGGCGCATAAACATTCATGGCAATGACAGTACTATGGATAAGGTGTTTCGCCGTGAAATGCGTTTAAAGGAAGGTTCGATTCTGGCAAGTGATTTACTGGAACGCTCCAAAATTCGTATTCAACGTTTGCCTTTTGTTGCATCGGTTGATGTTGACGCTATACCCGTGCCAGGTTCTAGTACACAGGTCGATTTAAAAATCACTGTCGTGGAAAAACTCGCCGGCAGTTTTAATATTGGCGCAGGTTTTTCACAGACCCAAGGTTTGATTTTTAATGTTGGCTTAACGCAGGAAAATTTGTTTGGTAGTGGTCAGCGTCTGGCTGTGAATGTTAATACCGATCGTGCCAATACCATTTACAGTGCTGCGTTTACTGACCCTTTTTATACTATTGATGGTATCAGTCGCACAGTAAGTGTCTCTTTTCGTGATCGTGATGCGGCAGAAGAGCAGATCAATAATTTCCAAACCAATTCAGGTGATTTGAATATCAGCTATGGGGTTCCACTTTCGGAATTTAATACATTACGTTTGGGTTATGGCTACAGTTATATAAAAATTCTTCCTTCATCTTTTAACCCTTCTTTTGATGTTACCGAGTTCCTGAACGAGCATGATGGACAATCCTCATTTAACAACTTTACCCTCAACGCCAGTTTTTCTCACGATACTCGCAATCGTACCGTTTTTGCGACCTCAGGCACGCAGCAAACGGTAGGCATGAACATGACTGTCCCAGGCAGTGAACTGGAGTATTTTAAATTAAGTTATATTACGAATACTTTTTTCGGAATAACCAGCAATACAACATTGCTGCTGCGCTCTAACCTTGCATATGGCGATGGTTACGGTGATAGTGATACTTTGCCGTTTTTCGAACGCTATTTTGCCGGTGGCATTCGCACAGTGCGGGGCTACGATTCCAATACATTAGGTCCTCGTGATCCCATTTCTGGTTTTGCTGTGGGGGGTAATTTGCGTGTTACTGCTGGCGTAGACTATATATTTCCTATACCATTTGTTGAGAAGCCGCCGAGTTCCGTGCGTTTAAGTCTGTTCATTGATGTTGGTAACGTTTTTTTGGATAACTTCCATACTTACGATGCCCCATTGGGGACAAATGGTTTTCAGTTAGATCAGTTAAGAAGCTCATATGGAATATCAATGGTTTGGCTTTCGCCCATTGGCCCATTGCGCTTTAGTTATGCCGAAACCATCAATGATGTATCGGCCACAGGCTCGGGTGCGGTTGACGATTATGGTGATCGCTTACGTGCTTTCCAGTTTAGTATTGGTTCATTCTTCTAAGGAGAAAATATAATGAAAAAATTAGTTTTAGGTTTAATCTTAATGTCCGGTTTTATGTCTGCCAGTGCGCTAGCAGCAGATTTAAAAATAGGTGTAGTTAGTGTGGAAAGAATTTTGACTGAAGCACCACAGGTTGATGCGGTGAATACTTCGATGTTGGAACGTTTTGGTCCGCAGCGTGATGAGCTGCAAAAAGCAGAAAAAGAAATCACTAAAATGCAGGAAAATTTCCAGCGCAATGAACTGGTAATGACTGAAGATAAGTTAAACGATTTAAAAAGAGAAATCATTACTAAAATTCAGCGACTAAAACAAAAGGAAGCCATGCTAACGCAAGAAGTTGGCACTGTACGCAATCAGGAACTTGCCGTTTTGCAGCAACAGGTGAGAGGCATCATCGATGACATCGCTAAAAAAGGTAAGTATGATTTAGTGCTAAGCGAAGGTGTTGCTTTTGTATCACCGGATCTGGATATCACCGATAAGGTGTTAGACCAAATGAAATCGGCCTTCAAAAAGAAATAAAAAATGAGAGCTTTGTTCCTATACTGAACAAAGCTCTCAAATAGCAATCAATTATTGCTCGTTGGTTAAATCATGGCTATAAAACTGTCAGAATTAGCAGAAAAAATTGGCTGCCGCTTACACGGTGATGATTGTGTAATCAATAATGTTGCTGATATTGATGCCGCTGTTGAAGGTGATCTGGTCTTTATATATAACCCGAAATACCTTGATAAAATTGATTCAACCGCTGCCTCTGCCATCATCATAAAAGAAAGCTGGTCACAGCGTTGCAGCCAACCGGTATTGCTGACTGATAACCCGCGTTTAGCCTTTGTTAAAGCAGCGCGGTTATTGAACCCAGAAAAACGTTACCCCGCTGGGATTGCAGCGAGTGCCGATATTGCTACTGATGTTTCGTTACCGGCAACTGTTTATATTGGCCCAAATGTGGTGATAGAAACAGGCGTCAGCATCGGTGAAAATGTACAAATTGCCGCGAATACAGTGTTACAGTCTGATGTAACAATTGGTGATGGTTGCGTTATTCATGCCAATGTTTATATCGGTTATAAAACTCAGATGGGTACAAACTGTATTGTTTCTGCGGGCAGCATTATCGGCGCTGATGGTTTTGGCTATGAAAAAGATGGCGAGGCTTACCTTAAAGTTCCGCAACTGGGCAATGTTCGAATTGGCGACAATGTAGAGATTGGTGCCAACAGTACAATTGATCGCGGCGCATTGCGCGACACTATTCTTTGTGATGGTGTGAAGGTGGATAACCTGGTGCAAATTGGGCACAACGTGGTTATTGGTAAGCACACGGTTATCTGCGCGCAATCGGGTGTTGCTGGCTCGACGAAAGTGGGTGAAAACTGTGTTATTGGCGGTGCGGTGGCTGTCAGTGATAATATTGAGCTTACTGATAATGTCGTTGTTCTGGGCAGAACGCTGATTACCACAAGCATCGACAAGCCCGGTGCATATGCTTCCAGCATGTTAGTGGATACCGTTAAAAATTGGCGAAAAAATGCGATTCGACATAAAAGTCTTAATAAAATGGACAAGCGCCTAAGAAAATTGGAAAAAAGTTTGAAGCTGACCTAGAGCTGGAAAGAGGGAAGCGCTGATTGATTCGTGAAAGCATAATTGGCGGACAAAATTTGCCATTTTCTGCATGATGAAATCCCGTAACAACTTGTGGCAGAAATACGTTTTATGCCTTGCCCCTGAATAATTAACCGGTTGCTGTAATAGCAGTAACGACACTATTGGAGATGCTCTGTGAGTGAAATGTACATTGAAGAAATTAGGAAATTTTTACCGCACAGTTATCCCTTTTTACTGGTCGATCGTGTGCTTGAATGCGTTCCCGGAGAATCGATGACCGCGATAAAAAATATTACTTTCAATGAACCGCAATTTACCGGTCACTTTCCTGACCAAGCCATTATGCCGGGCGTACTGATTGTTGAAGCACTGGCACAGACAACCGGCTTATTAGGTTTTCGTACACTCAGTGAAGCACCCAGCTCTGATCTTTTGTACATGCTGGTTGGCATTGACAATGTCCGTTTTAAAAGCCAGGTAGTTCCGGGGGATCAGTTAACCTTAAAGGCGACAATCGAACGTCGTTCACGGATGTTCTGGAAGTTTAAATGTGAGGCAAGTGTCGATGGAAAGCTGGTAACAGCGGCAAATCTATTGTGCGCGGCTATGCCAAAAGACAAGGTTTAACGGTGATACATCCACAAGCGATTGTTGATGCCTCGGCAAAAATTGCTGATGATGTGAGCATTGGCCCCTTTAGTATTATCGGTGCGGATGTGGAAATTGGCTCTGGAACCACAGTGGCATCTCACGTAGTCATCAATGGCCCAACAAAAATTGGAAAACATAATCGAATTTTCCAGTTTGCCTCAATCGGCGAAAAACCGCAGGATTTGAAATTCAATGATGAACCGACAAAATTGCTTATTGGTGATCGAAATACCTTGCGTGAGTACGTCAATATTCACCGTGGCACGCCGGAAGGCGGCGCTATAACAACAATCGGTAGCGACAATTTACTGATGGTCAATGTGCATGTTGCCCATGATTGCATTATCGGCAATCACACAGTGCTGGCAAATGCCACGGCTCTGGCGGGTCATGTCGTGGTTGATGATTACGTTATTCTGGGTGGTTATACCACCGTACATCAGTTTGTTCGCATAGGGATGCATGCCTTCACTGGATTTTCCACAGCGATTGATCGTGATGTGTTGCCGTATTTTATGGTGGCAGGCAACCGCGCTCGCGCCATAGGCATTAATAAAAAAGGCTTGCAGCGTCGTGAGTTTTCAACAGAGACCATACGTGCTCTGCAAGATGCTTTTAAATTGTTAATTAAATCGACCTGTTCACACAAGGTTGCTTTGGAAAAAGTTGAAGCTCTTGCAAAGCAAGATGACAATGTTCAGTTGATGCTGGATTTTCTTGATGCCAGCGAGCGTGGTTGGATTCGATAGGAGCCTGTCGGATTTAACTTTTTGAAGCGAAAATTTCTAATGGCGAATTAAGTCAGTTTATCGTGTGAGAAGAATAGTTGCGCTATTTGACGATCAGGATAAGCTGAGTTAATCGTCACTCAGGGATTTGCAGCCAAATACGCTAGACCCGACAGGCTCCTTGGAGTAAATAAAGGCAGGTGTGTTTTAATCAAGAATGGAAATACCTTCATTCGCTAAAAAGCTAACCAGTTTAATCAGTGGCAAGCCGATTAAAGCATTTGGGTCATCGCCTTCAAAACGTTCAAACAGTGCAATTCCCAACGCTTCGGATTTAAAACTGCCGGCACAATTATAGGGTTCTTCCTTGTGCAGATAATTCTCAATCATGGTTGCCGATAATGCCTTAAAAACCACGGTATACGGCACGCAACTGCTCTGGACATTACCACTGCGCGTGTTTAACAGGCACAAACCGGTGTGAAAGGTAATTTTTTGTCCTGAGGCACGTGTCAGTTGTTTGAAGGCATTGCCGAAATTTCCCGGCTTGTTTAGCTTTTCACCGTTTAAAACCGCACTTTGGTCAGAGGCAATGATTAAGCTGTCAGCATGATTGGGGGCGAGCGCCTGTGCCTTAGCTGTTGCAAGGCGCACCACCATTGCTTCAACGGGCTCATTGCTAAGCGGTGTTTCGTCAATATTGGGGGAGTCACACTCAAAATTGATATCTAACCGCTGTAACAGGGCTTTTCTGAACGGAGAGCTTGAGCCAAGGAGTATTTTCATAGGAGTATTTTCATAATTTTTTCTGCTAATTCAGTTGCTTGTACAGATTATTGTCATTTCTTGTATTTTATCGAAATACGCTTAAAAATGCATTATTACTGA
The DNA here is from genome assembly GCA_964651445.1 of uncultured Thiotrichaceae bacterium. Taxonomy (GTDB): domain Bacteria; phylum Pseudomonadota; class Gammaproteobacteria; order SZUA-229; family SZUA-229. The sequence goes on along the minus strand of CAZYYW010000026.1, from coordinate 7,082 downwards.
CATGATATTGGCGCGTGACAAGCCAATAGAAGCTATTGATAAGTAAGGAGAATAATTTACAGATTATGTAATTTACTGTATCATAGGCGGATTATGCAGAAGCAAAAGACAGCCGAGATTGAAGAAACGCTGAATTTCGCTCGACAGGTAGAGCGAAATCGCAGTATTGAGGGTATCTACCCAATAAAAAAGCTAAACCGTTTGGCGGAGTTTTTGCTTAATACCGATGGCAATGTTCAGGTAAAGTTGGCATTTGGTGATAGTGCTGGCTTTGCTGCACTAAAAGGTTTGGTGACGGCAAAGGTACAATTACAGTGCCAGCGATGTCTACAACCACTGGAGGTGGAACTTTCAGGGCAGTTTAAATTTGCTCTGGTTAATAACGAAGAAGACATTTCACTGTTGCCAGAAGAATTTGAACCTTGTTTGTTGGATGCGGAGGAACAATCTGTGGTCGAACTCATCGAAGATGAATTGTTGTTATGTTTACCAATGGTCGCAAACCATAACGAAGATTGTTCGGCATACATGATGCAGAAAAACAAAGCAGTAGCAGCAAAAATAAATGCAGAAAAAGCAGCAGAACATCCATTTGCGGCCTTGAAAGCATTAAAAAAGGATTAGAGAACCCGATTAGAATGCCAAGTTTGATTCAACATTAGTTTAATTAAAACTGGCTAACTTTCATTAACACATATTTTATTTAGTAGTATTTTAGGAGACAACCGTGGCAGTTCAAAAGAGTAGAAAATCACGTTCAAAACGCGGCATGCGTCGTTCACACGATGCGATGGGCAACGCAACTTTATCAATAGACCCTACCTCGGGTGAAACGCACTACCGTCATCATGTAACAGCCGATGGTTATTACAAAGGTCGTAAAGTTGTCAATACTGGCGACAGCCTCGAAGATTAGTAGTGGAACCTTTGCACGATATAGTGACGAGTAAAAATGACTAACATCACGATTTCGCCTATATCATGCAAAGATCTCAATATAAATTACCGGCAACTGTGCCTCAGCATGGTCGCTGGTTACTTATAAAGCGATGGCAAGCATAGCATTAGATGCCATGGGCGGCGACTTTGGTCCTGAAGTTGTCATACCGGCTGCGGTTCACGTAGTAAAAAAAAATAGTGGTACACACATCATTCTAGTCGGCGACGAGACGCGCTTGCGCGACTGTGCCAAACAGCAAAATATTGACCTCGACAAATACTTCGAAATTCAACATGCAAGTCAGACCGTCGAAATGCATGAAGACCCGCGCCATGCGGTGCGTAAAAAGAAAGATTCGTCAATGCGCGTTGCCATAAACATGGTGAAACAAGGTCGGGCGCAAGCTGTGGTCAGTGCTGGGAATACCGGTGCATTAATGGCGACAGCAAAATTCGTATTAAAGACGCTGCCGGGTATAGAAAGACCCGCAATTTGCACAACCATTCCGTCCTACGGCGGTCATACACACATGCTCGATCTGGGCGCGAATGTCGATAGCAGTGCAGAACAGCTTTTTCAGTTTGCTGTTATGGGTTCTGTTCTGGCAGAAGCCATCGACAACACTTCAAAACCCAAAATAGGTTTACTGAACATCGGTTCTGAAGACAGCAAAGGCAACGCACAAGTTAAGCAAGCGAATAAATTACTGCAGCAGGGGGCTTTTAATTATATCGGCTATGTTGAAGGTGATGACATTTACACCGACAAAGTCGATGTCGTTGTTTGCGATGGTTTTGTTGGCAATATTTCGTTAAAAACCATGGAAGGCGTTGCCAAAATGATTGCGACTATGATGCGTGAAGAATTTAATCGTACATTACTTTCAAAAATCTCGGCATTGTTTGCCTGGCCGGTGTTGCGGCGCTTTAAAAAACGTGTCGATCCGCGCATGTACAACGGCGCGTCCATGCTAGGACTGACGGGGATTGTGATTAAAAGTCATGGTAGTGCGGATGTGTTAAGTTACGCGAACGCGATTGAAATTGCATTACTGGAAGTCGAAAAATCGGTGCCCGAGCACATACGTGCCAGCATGAAACCACTGCTAAGCAGTGCAAATGAAAAAACAGAATCTGCAGTGAGCGCCACCATAGACAACGAAGTACGATTGGAGACAGAAGCGTGAGTTATTCGAGAATAGCAGGTACCGGCAGTTATCTGCCTGAAAAAATTCTGACCAATGCCGATCTTGAAAAAATAGTCGATACTAATGATGAATGGATTCGTAGCCGTACCGGTATTGAAGAACGTCACATTGCCGCTGACGGTGAATATACCGTTGATTTGGCAGAGCAAGCCGCTTTACGCGCAATGGAAGCGGCAGGTAAAAGCAAAGAAGACATCGACCTGATTATTGTTGGCACCACCACGGCTGATCGTGTGTTTCCCAGTACGGCATGTTTATTACAACAACGGCTGGATATCCACGGCTGTGCCGCTTTTGATGTGCAAGCCGTGTGCACAGGTTTCGTTTATGCGCTGGGTATTGCTGATAAATTTATTCGTACCGGTTCGGCTAAATGTGCCTTGGTAATCGGTGCTGAAACACTGTCACGTATTATTGACTGGACCGACCGAGATACCTGTGTATTGTTTGGCGATGGCGCCGGAGCGGTTGTACTCGAAAGCAGTGATGAACCTGGCATTATGTCAACGCACTTGCATGCAGATGGCGCTTATGAAAGTCTGTTGACGGTGAATTATGGTATTTCCACTGGTATTGATAAAATACTGGAAGGCGCTGGTGGCATCCAAATGAAAGGCAGCGAAGTATTCAAAATGGCAGTGAATACACTGGGGCGTATCGTTGATGAAACACTGGCGCACAACAACTTAGAAAAATCAGACATTGACTGGCTGGTTCCGCATCAGGCCAATATTCGCATTATCAATGCGACCGCTAAAAAATTAAAAATGTCGACCGACCATGTAGTGGTCACCGTTAACAAACATGGTAATACGTCTGCGGCCTCAGTGCCGCTTGCCTTGGATACTGCCGTGCGTGACGGCAGAATAAAACGCGGCGATATTTTATTGCTTGAAGCTTTTGGTGGTGGTTTCACCTGGGGTTCGGCGTTGATAAAGTACTGATTACACCAGTAGACAATGGCAATTCTGAGCAGCATTCCCGTTCTTCATTGCCAGTCAATCGAGCAAACTCAGGCTTTCTATCAACAATTATTGCGTTTTGTGGTGGTCAACAAACGAGAGCAGAACGGACGCTTGGACTGGGTTCACCTGATGCATGGTGCAACCACCTTAATGTTGCAGCAAGCTTGTCACCATTCTAGCGGTGATTCCAATAGTGAATCTAGCGATAAAACCAGCCTTAAATCGCCTATCGATGTTACCCCTGAGAGAGGTGGTAACCAAAAATCCAAGATAGATCTTTATTTCTTTGTTAACAATATTAGTGAGTTACATCACTTTATTAAAGCGAAATATAGAAACGTATCCGAATTAAATAATACGCAATACCAGATGCAAGAATTTCACCTTGTTGACCCTGAAGGCAATACCGTTATCCTGGGTATGACCGAGAAAGATTAATAGGATTGCTAAATTGACTTTTGCCAGCTAAAGTCTTACTAAGGAACGCGGAATGCATTTGTGAGAACTCGCAGTAAGCAACCATGGTTTCAACAGACAAAATAATAAAAAAACACTTTGGGAGGCAGAATGAAAATTAAACAATTATTAAAATATAAGCTTGGTGCTTTGCTTGTAAGCTCAGCCGTATTATTAGGTGGCTGCACAATTACTGAAATTACTTCGAGCACCAGTGGAACACTGGACGCGGTAACACCTGACGTAACTTTGAACCGGTTTGTTGATGTACGGCTGGCATCTATTCAGCAAGAAGCTGCAAAAGGACAAGGTGAAAACCTTGATGCACTTGCCGAGTTAATGGGTAAAGAGAACAAGCAGGAATTTTCATTGTGGATGCATACCCATTATGATGTCCTGTTTTCTGGTTTAGAACAGCCATCACAACTACTTACTCGTATAAAAACGCAGGAAAGCAATTTGATTTAACGGAATCCTTAAAACTTATCCTTGCAAGTTGCCGAACAAACGCTGTCTATAAAATAATTTATGGCAGCGTTTTTTTATTGTGATCTAAAAAATTCTTGTTAAACAACATTAACTTACAGTAATATTCTAATGAAAAATAATTATTAAGTTTGTATTGTTTTTTTGAATCATGCTGATATACAATTGGGGCTCTGTATAAATGAACAAATGGAGCTGTAATGGCTGATCGTGAAATGGGTACTGTTAAATGGTTTAATAACTCCAAAGGATTTGGCTTTATTGAAAGAAAAGATGGCGAAGATGTTTTTGTTCACTTCAACCAGATTCGTGGTGATGGATATAAATCTTTAGCTGACGGGCAAAGTGTTGAATTCACCGTTGTGAAAAGTGATAAAGGTTTTCAGGCGGAAGACGTTTCACCTTGCTAGTCTGTCACAACCGAATCATGCGTTAATAATTGTGATGCGGTTGTGAAGTAAATTACCTTTTTGGCTGGTGTCTGTTATCAGCCAGACTTAAAATTTCCACTTAAGATATTCTTTTGTGCTGGATAACAGTGCGTCTTTATAAACACTGCTTGATGTGGGTCTATGTCATTTTAAGTGGGCAATACATCTATTTTTTATAGACACAGAGACCACAGAGCACACAGAGTTATAATTTGTAACGTTTAATTCCATTGACCAATCTAGATTCATTAAAATTTATCAATAGCCCCGTAGATATACCTGCCAATTTTAAGTAAGTTAAAATCTGTGCCTCATGAATTTTCAATATTTTTTCCACGGATTTAAGCTCCAGAATTAAGCAATCATCCACCAAAAAATCAAGCCTGTAGCCACATTCTAGCTTTATACCCTTGTATTCTATTGGAATGGATGCCTGAACAATAAAGGGTACATTCTTTACACTGAGTTCGTAAGCTAAACATTTTTCGTAGGTGTTTTCTAATAATCCAGCACCTAAATGACGATGTACTTCAATGGCACAACCTATCACTATTTCTGAAAGCTCCTTACTACAACTTTTCATTGCTCTGTGCGCTCTGTGGTCTCTGTGTCTATATCTTTATGCGGGACATAGACCCTTTATTTTATAGCGGCTTGCCTTTTCCTGCTTATCAGTGCCGCTTGCCAAGGAGCTCTGTGCTGCATTAATTTAAACTTGCTGCGCACGAGACAGCATCTCATCAGCATGTGCCAGCGATTGCTCGGTAATATCAATACCGCTTAACATACGCGCTATTTCCTGACGGCGCTGTTCTTCATTTAAAGTAATAACCTGACTACTGGTTTGTTTGTTTTTGCTTACTTTCTCAACACGTAAATGATTATGCGCCTGTGCCGCGACTTGGGGCAGGTGAGTGATGCAAATAACCTGATTACCCCTGTCGGTTTTTGTTTGCGACAGGATGCGCAGGTGTTGACCCACAATTTCGGCGATACCGCCGCCGACACCGCTGTCCACTTCGTCAAAAATCAGAGATGGAATTTTACTGCTTTTTGCAATAATCATTTGTATTGCCAGACTAATGCGAGCCAACTCACCACCGGAGGCAACGCGAGCGATTGGCTTACAAGCCTGACCGGCATTGGCGGTTACCGTAAAGTCGATTTGGTCGACACCAAAAGCAGAGCGTTTGGCAGCAGTGGTGTGCAGGCTTATTTCAAATCGACCGCCGCTCATTCCCAGCGTTTGCATTGATTGAGTGATTTTTTTATTGAGAATGTTGATGGCTTTTTTACGACTGGCAGATAACTTTTGACAAGCTTGTAGATATTTTTCTTCAAGCTGATTTTGTTGTTTACTTAATTCGACAAGGCGTTCATCGACATGATCAATATCATCGAGTTCTCGTTGCAGTTTTTCGTGCAAGTGATGTAATTGCTCGGCTTCGACTCGGTGCTTGCGCGCCAGATCAATAATGCTTTGTATGCGTTGTTCCGTTTTGGCAAGTTGTGAAGGGTTTGATTCTAAATTGTCGGCATAATTTTTTAGCAGCGAGACACTCTCATCGACCTGAACCAGAGCATCATTTAACATCTCTGATACCGGTGATAGTTGGTCTTCGATGTCGTTAATATCGCTCAGTGTGCCAAGGATGTGTGAGATTGATGATTGAACATTGGTGTTTTCTTCTTCGCTCAGGCGAAATATAGCCTGCGCAACGGTGGTTTGCAGCCGTTCAGCATTGGCCAATCGTTTATGCTGGCTATCAAGCGACTGGTACTCGTTTTCCTCTAGTGCCAACACATCAAGTTCCTGTGTTTGAAAGCGCAGCAAGTCGAGCCGATCATTTTGATCATTACTGGCTTTCTGTAAATGTTGCAGTTGATCTTCGACCAGTTTGAGTTCTACAAAAAGATTGCTGACCGCCTCCAGCAGCTCTGAGTGTTTGGCATAGTCATCTAACAACTGTCGCTGTACGGTGCTTTTCATGATGGATTGATGTTCATGCTGACCATGGATGTCGATCAACATTTCAGCCAGTTCTCGGATAAGCTGCAGATTAACCGGCGTGCTATTGATGTAAGCACGGGAACGACCGTCTTTGGAAATTCGACGACGCAAAATGCATTCGTTTTCGGCATTTAATTCTTGTGCCACCAACCAGCTAGAAACATTGCTAAGTTTTTCAATGTCGAACTCAGCCACAATTTCAGCGTACTCAGAACCTTGCTTAATACTGTCGTTATCGGCACGATCGCCCAATACCAGATTTAATGCACCGAGTAAGATAGATTTACCCGCGCCAGTTTCGCCAGTAAGAGCAGTCATGCCCGCATTAAAATCCAACTCTAGTTGGTCGATGATGGCGAAATGTCGAATGTATAAGTGTTTTAGCATTTAAAAAAGTTTGTCGTTGGCAGTAAAAGGTTGTTGTTACTCTGTCTAAGTAGTATCAAGCAACAATGTTTTTGGGTTTATGCCACATTGAGTGGACAAGATAATAGACACAGAGACCACAGAGACCACAGAGACCACAGAGTTCACAGAGTTCACAGAGTGTGTTTAAAGTTAACACGACTACTACAGCAGCAGGGTT
>CAZYYW010000025.1:23007-26068 GCA_964651445.1 uncultured Thiotrichaceae bacterium | reverse complement strand
AACCTTCCTGGTCATAGTTTTACAGCACTGCAGGTGTCATTAAAAAATGACGAAAGAGCAAGCGCAGACAAACGCTAGATTTAATCTGTCCATATTTTTCTATACAAAATTTTTTACGTAAACACGTTTCTTTTTTAAAGCGTAAATGAATCTCATTTTTAATTGCAATGTTTTTATTGCCTGACTTTTTCGTAAATGATTCTCATTAGATAAGAATACCCGCACAGTTTTAGTAAAAATATATTTCAAGATGGCAAACTATTTTTTTATGACAACTAAAATCCCTCTTCTCAATATCTAACGATGGTCAATATTTCGCAGTCAACTTATTGATTTAAATATTTTTTTATATTTGCAATGAACTCTACTTTTCTAAACGAACGAAAACCAACGAACAAATTACTGGTCTTTCACAATACCCTCGCATTACACTTAATGACCATGTCAGTGACACAACCAGATGCACCAGTGACTGATTAGCCATAGCCATAAGGATATTTATAAAATTAGAATAATTGGCTGAATTGATAAAAAAAAACATGAGGCTCGCTGCAATGAAACATTTCCCCTTAAAAGTATTTTTTCTTACCTGTCTGTTATTGGTAACGCCAATCGGTATCGCTAGTATCGCAGATGACAGTAACCCACGTAATGCTGCACCAACGCCGGGGGATTCTGAAGTTATTGCTAATACGGGCTATCAACATACTTTGTTTGATAGCGCAGAAGCAAAATGTCAACATTGCCATAATGACCTTTACGATACTTGGAAACTATCCGGTCATAGCCAGGCATGGACTGGACCAATTTTTCAAACGCAATTTCAAAATGTGATTCGCGGACGCATCAACCAACTCGACCTTTCCTCTGCCGACAGTAAGAAAAAATTTAAAGGCCGCGTTAAATTCTGCGTGAAGTGTCATGCGCCAGCCGCATGGTATTCAGACGACATAAAAATCGACCTAGAAGAATTAGCAGCTGAACCCGCCGATCTACTACAGCTTAAATCAGACAATGAAAGCAATTTGGTCGGCCCCGGTTTTGACACAACATCACCAACCTCCGTCGTCTGGTTTGACAAAGCAGGTAAAGTCTTTAAAGCAACTTTACATATCGGGCACAAACATAATCGTGAAGGCGTTAACTGCGCCTATTGCCACAGTATTGAAACCGTACGTATGTTGAATTCTGATGTAAACGACATCGGCAGTGATGGCGGTAAATACACACTGGCAAAAACATTACCGAACAGCGGTTTTAGTGCCGGCGATACGTTGGACTATTCGACTGACGGTGAAAATCCACACATGAATTCCTTCTTCCGTTTTGCTGCCGCAGAAATTTATCAAGACTATGGAAACACACCAAAGGAAACTGATGATTTCGATGTTAATAAAAAATCAGATGGTCGTCATACCATAAAAAGTATCGAAATAGGCCAGCATACAGGCGGCCCCTTCTACGGACCCTTTGGCGTGACGGGTTTAACCAACCGGAACGCAAGCGATACCGTTGACCGCGCAGCGCAGGTGAAAGAATCATTTGTCGATGACCCAGAAAGCAAACACTTCAAAGCACAAAGTAAAGGTTTATGTCTCAGTTGTCACCAGTGCGCGATGGGCACTAAAAACAAAGACAGCGGTCAATTTAATACTGGCTGCGTCGTTTGGCAAGCCAATAGCGGATTTGACGATGCGACTAACAACACGGATACCGAGTCCGCGCCCAAGTGCGTTAAATGTCATATGGAACCCGTTGCCAACAAAACCGTATTGCATAAGTGGAATCAACCGGATGAGTTATTTACCGTCGAGGACGGTGTAACATCGCATTTTGACCCGGATTCAGGTATCGGTCCGGTTGCGGAAGGCTATCTCCATAACCATGCCTTTATGGCGACCAAAATTGGCTCATACGGCCCAGCAAAACTTGCAAGCGCTGTCAAAGCCAAATTAAAAGCAAAAAGAAAAGGTAACAAAATAGTTGTTAGAGCCAATATCTTTAACAAGACAGGGCACTTTTTCCCAGGCACTATGCCAATGCGACGTGTGCTGTTGCGCGTTATTGCGACCGATTCAGACGGCAACAAACTGGATGTTATTAAAGCCACAGGCAAATCTGTGTACCGTGATGTCAGGCATAAAATTGCAACACTACCCGGTGAAAAAGTGCTTAAAGGGCATCGTGTTGTGAAGCGTTCAGCACCCATGCAGCCGGTAACATTTACCGGACAAACCCCTGACCTTGCAGGCGAGCAGGTTTCATCACAGCAGTTTTCAACCGGTACAGCACCCTTCACGTCACCACACCCTGCTGGCATGTTAAATGCTTCTCCCGTTCAGCAAATAGACGGTTCATGGCGTTACCAGGGTGATGCCAGAATTAGAACCATAGTGGACAGTACAACTAGCGATCATTTCACACGTATCTATGGCTACCAGCAGGGCAAAGAGCAAGATGACGGAACCTTTATTATTCGCCCCGGAATGGACGCTAATAAGATTATAAGCTCATCCTTGTCTCCCAATGAAAAGGAAAAATACCGGATTGTATTTGATGCCAAAGGTGTTAGCGGTAAAATAACGGTGACATATAAAATCTACTATATGACCAAAGGTGCTAACGCTAAATTCCCAACAGGGTCAGATGGCTTCCTCAGTGAAACAGCGCCAGCCAATCTTTTAATCTCTGAGATATACAGCGATACGGTAAAGGTAAGAGCGCAGAATCCATGGTGGTGGTACGCTAGGGCCTGGTGGAAGAATCTATGGGCATAGACGCTGCCTAGATAAACAAAATCAACAATCAGAAAAATGGGGCAGATGACTGCCCCATTTTTTTAGGAAGAAAAAATATTGTGCGCGATAAATTTTATCGAGACAAGATAAATTCCAAGCTGTGTAAACTTAATGCGCCCCTGCTGTTGGTCAATATACCTGTCCAGCGGCTTGCTCAGCGGCTTGTCCATATCCTTTATCAGCCGCTTCTGCTTTAGCAAGCTTTTTTGCCGCTTCCAACGCATAGGCAACTTCAGGTGGCATGTAGTTTTCATCGTGTTTTG
>CAZYYW010000025.1:20959-22907 GCA_964651445.1 uncultured Thiotrichaceae bacterium | reverse complement strand
GCCGCTTCCAACGCATAGGCAACTTCAGGTGGCATGTAGTTTTCATCGTGTTTTGCCAACACTTCTTCTGCTACAAAGCGACCCTCGGAATTAAACCGACCCATAGCAACAATACCCTGCCCTTCACGAAACAGATCCGGCAAGATACCGGTGTATTCAACTGCCATGTTTTCCTGAGTATCGGTGAGTACAAACTGTACCGTCAAGCTGTCAGGAAGACGATTCACACTATCTTCGACCACCACGCCGCCTACTCGAAATAAATGGTCAGGCGGGGCATAACCAGATTGCACTTGCGTCGGGCTATAAAAATATAACAGGTTTTTTTCAAAAGCCGTTAAGCCGAGTACCGTAGAGGTAGCCACACCAAAAAGTATGGCAATGACTAAAACTTTTCGACGACTTCGTTTATTCATAAAAAACGACTACTTAATATTGTCGACGTTGTTGACGGCGTTGCTGCCGACGGTCGGTAAAACGCTGCTCAGCTTGATCAATACGCACTCTAACCTGCTTTGGCTGCGGCTCTAGATAAATGCTTTCAAACCATTGTAAAATTCCAGCCATCGTCTCATGATAAAATTTGAACCACATAAAATACACCTCTTTAATGACATCGTTGTTACATTAATAGGTTAAATTTTATCGGTGATAGTGGTTTTTGATAAGTCGAATAATACGTGCTAACTGCTCGAAAAAAACGATTAATTACTGGCAAATGAATGGCAGCCAATCAATACCGTGGGAAAAACTTAGCGCTTATTTTTTAGCGGATGTTTAATTTGCATATATTGCCTGAGCTTGCCTAATCCTTAAACAATTTCTCACGCGCAGCTTCCATAACGGCTGCAACCACCGGATGCGTTACTCGTCGCTCAACCGATATTGCATAAAAACATTCTTTTACTTCTTCAACCTGGCCGATTGCTGTTACCTGATATTTCCGCTCGACCTCAGCCTCAAGTGTTGAAGGCGCGGTAAAGATACCGGCACCTTCCTGACCGAAAGCTTTCATTAGCGCACTATCATCAAACTCGGCGACAATGCGCGGGTGTAATCGACGCTTATCCAACCATTGATCGATTTTTGCACGTAGCTGATTACCCTTGCTCGGAAGCAACAAAGGTGCACCATCGAGACAATCAGGAAAGTCCCCTTTCAATTTTTTCACGACTTCATCTACCGCAAAAAAACTGACGGCGCACTCACCCAGTTTGTGGCTAAACCCTCTGGTACTGACAGTCGGCGGAATAGGACAATCAGCCAACACCAGATCCAACCGATGCACCGATAATTCTGCTAACAAAGTGTCAAGGCTGGCTTCACGACATTGCATATGCACCGGCTCAGGCATGAGTAACGCAGGCTCAAGAATTCGGTGTGCGATGGATTTAGGCAATACGTCTACCACTCCAACTTTAAATAATTGAGGACGGTCTGCCGGTAGTTGATGCAGCATTTCTTCGAGTTCACCGCCAAGCGAAAATATTTCGTCGGCATAACTCAATACCAAACGCCCTGTCTCAGTAAGCTCCAGGTTTCGACCGACTCGATTAAACAATTTCACACCGAGATGCTGCTCAAGCAAACTCAACTGTCCACTAATTGTTTGCGGCGTGAGATGTAAACGCTCACTTGCACGAGCCACTCCACCCTCTTTCGCCACTGCCCAGAAATAATGCAAATGTTTGTAGTTAATCATCGATTCTCACCTTTTGCCTTGTCCAGAGTACCCTATCTTCGTAAATTACGAAGAGTAATTCAATAATAATCGACTTTTCAAGAGAATGAAACCGGTTTAGCCTGTCAACTCGTTAATCAGAAACCACTTTGTGATGGAGAGCTTTATGCAGATTGATATACAGGCACGTGATTTTTCCTTAACCGATGCACTGCGCGACCATGCTGAACGGCGGCTACGCTTCGCTTTAACTTGTTGCAGCGACCA
>CAZYYW010000025.1:0-20859 GCA_964651445.1 uncultured Thiotrichaceae bacterium | reverse complement strand
GCGGTATGCCGCAAATGTTTCTAGAAGACACCAGCCCGGCAAACTTCCCGCAAACCGTTGCTGCGTTCAAAGCCGAAGTTAAAGCCAGTGGCTGGAGCATACTAACGGTACATAATATGGCGGGTATTTTATCCACTAAGGGTTATACCTTACAGCCCGTTCTCATCATTGAAGCTTGCAGCGGAAAATACAGTGCAAGACTGCTGGAAAATGACGATACACGCTTTGTGTCATCGATGATGCCATGCCGCGTTGCTATCTACCAGACCAGTACTGGCAAGGTAATCATTAACCGCATGAACAGTGCCATGTTCGCCGGTATGATGGATGGCGTTGTTGCAGAAGTTATTAAAAAATCAGGTGCTGACATGGAAGCTATTATCGCCCGCACCCTGAAACAATTGGTGCAGGGATAACCTCTGAATATCTTTGCAAAAAGCGAGTTGCAAACCAACTCACCATCTTAGGAATATATACAATGAAACAATTCAAACACATGTTGTTAGTACTGCTAAGCATGATGATGCTCTTTGGACTAATGGCTTGCGAACAAGCAGAAGAAGCGCAACAAACCGTCGGCCAAACACTTGGTAATACACTTGGCGTTGGCGACGAAGCAGGCGCTGACGATGATGAGCAAGATGACGAAGAAGACGATGAGGAAGAAAATTAAATTCTAACAATCGATAGTTTCAAAGCACAGGATGTGCGGTCATTTTTAGTCACAGATAAACCACTGAACCTGCAAATACGGTGCAGGTCTAGCAATCAATCTTCTAGCCGCCGTAAGCCACAGCAACACACCAAACTCATGAGGTATTACTATGGAACAGCTAACAACACTTGATCAGCTAAAACAACACATCACTATTTTAGCGAGTGTTGAAGAAACCGGTGCCCCCTTTATTAGTTGTTATCTCGATCTTGAAGAAAACCAAGACAGTTGGCGTGGAACATTAGATAAGCGCACACATCTGCTTCGGCACATTCTTAAAGGCGATGAACTGACAGATTTTGAAAATGCACTGGCAAAAATTGAGACTTGGCTAAGTACCGAGTTACTGCCAGAAACCAAAGGCGTTGCTATATTTGTGCGGGGTATTTTTGGTGGAGCCTTCATGCTGCCCATGCAGTTTGCCGTCCCGTTACCTAACTGGGTTAGCATCTACCCCACGCCGAACATTTACCATCTGGTGGAACTGAAAGACAATTACCACCGTTATGTGGTATTACTCGCCATGGAAGACTGGGCGCGAATCATCGAAGTTAACTTAGGCGCGGCAACCACGGCAGTATGGTTGCAACGCCCCGAAACACGAAAACGTGTCGCAACACAATGGACACGCTCTCACTATCAGGTTAATCAACCCCATCGCGGCGATCGATTTGTGCATGAAAAAATTGCAGTGCTGGAAAAATTAATGGCTGCAGAAGGCTATACCCATCTTATTTTGGCAGGTGACCCTGAAATAACACAACGTGTTCGTCGCGCCTTACCTGACCACCTGCTTAAAAAACTGGTGGATGTTATCCCAGCGGCAGAACGTGATAACCACGATGATATCGTGATGGCGACACTTTCCACTTTCATTGAGCACGAGGAACTGGAATCTCAAACCATCGCTGAGCGTTTAATCCAAGGTTTGAGCAGCCAAAATCTAGCAGTGGTCGGCTCTACTGATACATTGAACACCCTGCGTTGGGGGGAAGTAGACACTCTGGTTATGGCCAGTGACTATCAGCCAAGCCCTGGTTGGACCTGCTCATCCTGTCATGATATGGGTACCGAATTACCCGAAACAGAAGTCTGCACATCGTGTGGTAAAACTGCCGTGCGCCCCCTTGATATGCGTGAAGAACTATTACGCCTGGCAGGTCGCCAAAACTGCCAGGTCGAAGTGGTAGAACAGTCTGATATGCTGATGTCATTGGGCGGTGTTGGCTGTTTACTGCGCCGCGAACAAGACCCCTTTTTGCAACAGCAAGAAAATGTTAAAATAACCGGCTGAAACGGTAAAACTTAATGCACACCATGATTGTGCTCCATAATCACACTAGGAAAAATAATGTTTATTCGACTTTTAGGGCTTTTTTTACTGGCCACCCTATTATCAAGCTGCGCGGAGCCTCCCTACAACAACTTGAATAATGAGCAGTTACAAACCATGCTCGAACAGGATGTACCCATTTTTGACATCCGCCGCCCAGAAGAATGGAAACAAACCGGCGTTGTAGACGGTAGCCAGTTACTCACTTTTGTTGACGGCAGGGGTAGAGTAACACCTGACTTTCTAAACCAGTTCACCGCGGCTATTGGTAAAGATGATCCGGTTATCTTGATATGTCGTACCGGCAATCGCACCGACACACTGGCACGTCATCTGGTCGAAAAAATGGGTTATACGCAGGTCTATAATGTACGCAGTGGCATTACCCGCTGGATTCGTGAACGCAATCCCGTAATACGCCCGTAGTAAGCTATCGCAAATCGATAACAAAAAAGCCACTGCCAAACCAGTCGGAAAAACACAGTTAATCCGCCAATAAAAAAGAGTTATACCCGAGATTTATTCTATGAGCGATACACCCACTTCTACTGCTGACAATACACCCGTCCACAAACCACGGCCACTTATTGACCTGCTGGTCAGTATTGTTATTCCTTCTGTTATTCTAATGAAATTCAGTGGTGAAGCAGATTTAGGTGCCACTGGTGCGTTGATTACTGCACTGGCTTTTCCAATAAGCTGGGGACTTTTTGAACTGATAAAATACCGTAAATTTAATTTCATTGCGCTGTTAGGGTTAATCAGTGTATTACTCACCGGTGGCATTGGTTTATTGCAACTCGACAATCAATGGCTGGCGATTAAAGAAGCCGCTATTCCCGGCATCATTGGCATTGCGGTATTGGTCTCTACCCAAACTCGCTACCCGCTAATAAAAACACTGCTGTATAACCCAAGAATTTTAAATGTAGAAAAAATTAGCGAGAAACTTGAAGAACTGGGAAAAACTGCGGAGTTTGAAACGCGATTAATGAGAGCCACCTATTTACTGGGCGGCACGTTTTTCTTTTCGTCGGTAATGAATTATATTCTCGCTAAATGGATAGTCACCGCCCCGACTGGCAGTACCGAGTTTAACGAACAGTTGGGACAAATGACCCTGCTCAGTTACCCCGTCATTGCCATCCCGTCAATGATAATGATGATGGCAATTTTTTATTACCTGTGGCGCACCATTCACGGTATCACCGGGCTGAAACTGGAAGACATTGTCCAGGTCGAAGAGAAGACCTGAAAAGTTTATTTGTCAGGTCCTCGTCAGTAAGAAAGCGGCGGCTTCTTCCAAGGTATTTCTTGCCAAGATATTTTTTGCTGGGGTATTTCTTTCCTGCATATTTCTTGTCTGGATAGCCTGGCGATTTTATAACGCTATCAAACACTCTGGTTTTTCCATGCCAGCGCTTAATTAAAAATTTTCAAGCTGCCATCTCAGGAGGTACTCAATGTTTGCTATATACAATATTAACGGCTGCCGCTTTCGTGACTCGCTAGAAAATCTACGCAAAGTGCATAAAACGCAGACCAGTCCCCGCTCACAATTTGAAAGCAATATTGCAAACGATGAAACGCAAGTGGTGCTAGGTACCGGCATGACGGATATTGGCAGCACCGAAAAAGAGATATTCGACACGGGTATGACCGCCGCCAAAAGCACGGCACTACCCAGAGCAGCACAGCAAGCCTATAAGGATACGCAACAACTCAATCAGCGCGAGCCAATTCAATACGCGCATCAGTTAATGAGCACCCCTGTCAGCACTGTACAAATGGACATGGATATACTCACTGCAAGACAACTTCTGAAACAGCAAGGCTTCCAACAGATGCCCGTTTTGGATCAGAAAAACCGATTGGTTGGCATGCTGTCCATTGAAAACTTGTTGCACTTCATCATCATTGATGGCGATCAAATGCAATATTTGCGGGGCAAACGTGTGCAGGATGCAATGTCGTCAGAAGTCATAACCTCGGATCCAACATCGGATATTCGTCGCGTGGCGAGAGTCATGCGTGAACACCGCCTGCAAAGTCTTCCGGTGGTTGACAAGCAAGACAACTTAATCGGTATTGTTTCTCGCAGTGACATCCTGCGCGCAGTCACGAATGAGCAGCCACTGAATATGTGGTCCTAAATTTATGCGCAAAAAAAATCCGCCTCACTGGCAGCAGCTGCTCCTAAAATTCGTCAATAGCGCACTTTTTGAGCGCTCGATTATCGGCTTAATCATACTCAATGCTTTAATTCTTGGCCTAGAAACGGATGCTTATCTGGTTGCAAGATTTGGTGAATGGTTTATTCTCGGGCACCACATAATCCTTGCTATCTTCGTCATCGAAGCGGCATGTAAAATTGTCGCCGTGGCACCACGCCTTAAGCTGTACTTTGGAAACGGCTGGAATCTATTTGATTTCAGTATCATTGTGTTGTCGTTAATACCAACCACCGGCGAACTGGCGATGATCGCTCGCCTTGCCCGACTACTACGGGTGTTACGTCTGATTTCGGCAATACCGGAGCTACGCCTGATTGTCGCAACGCTAATGCGCACCATACCCAGCATGGGCAACATCATATTGTTAATGTCGATTATCTTTTATATCTATGGCATCGCTGGGTTCCACCTGTTTCACTTCAATGATCCAACACACTGGGGCACGCTGGGGCTTTCCTTATTAACGCTGTTCCGCATTGTTACTCTGGAAGACTGGACCGATGTCATGTACATCGCCATGGAAGCACAACCCTATGCCTGGATATACTTTGTCAGCTTTGTAATCATGGGCACCTTCGTCATTATCAACCTATTTATCGCGGTGGTAATCAACAACCTAGAAGAAGTCAAAGCCGAAAAACTGGCAGCACTACAACAACCCGTTTCCAACGAAGAACTATTAAAAGAATTAGCAAATACGCAACAGGCTCTGAGCCGGCTGCAACGACAAATAGCTAACCAAGTAACACAAAAGTAAAAGGCTACAAAACATGCAAGAAACACTGTTATTTTCTTTCGCCATTCTGGTCGGACTAGTCATCCTAACCTGGAGCGCCGACCGCTTTGTAGAGGGCGCGTCTTCACTGGCGCAAAATTTTGGGATCTCGCCAATGATTATTGGCCTTACCATTATTGCCTTCGGTACTTCCGCCCCCGAAATGCTGGTATCCGCCATGGCAGCATGGCAGGGTAATAGTGGCATTGCTATCGGTAACGCCATTGGCTCTAACATCACCAATATGGCACTGGTATTAGGCGTCGCCGCCATCATGGTGCCGTTAACCGTACATTCCAAAACATTAAACCGTGAATTCCCGCTGATGTTAGTGGTCATGTTGGCGGCACTTGCCTTGTTGTGGGATGGCGATCTATCGCGTTTCGACGGCATCGCGCTATTAGTCGGATTAATTATGTTAGTGCTCTGGACCATATATCTGGCGCGCATCGCACCGGCTGACGATCCACTAGAAACCGATTTTATCGACGAACTACCCGAAACCACATCAAACGCCACCACCTGGAAGTTACTGCTATCAGGCTTAGTATTCCTGCTCATTAGTTCGCAAATGCTGGTGTGGGGCGCAGTGGGCGTGGCGGAACAATTGGGTGTCAGTGACTTGGTCATCGGCTTAACCATTGTTGCCATCGGCACCAGCTTGCCAGAACTCGCCGCCACCATCGCCGCTGTCCGTAAAGGCGAACATGACATGGCAGTCGGCGGTATTGTCGGCTCCAATCTGTTTAATATTCTCGGCGTACTCGGCTTAGCCGGCGCCATTGGCCCGGGTGGTTTCGACACCGCCGTTCTAACACGGGACTTCCCACTGATGATCGCACTCGCCATCGCCCTTTATCTAATGGCAAGAGGTATACGAAATACCGGACATGGCTATATACAGCGCTGGGCGGGTGTTATGTTGGTGACTTGTTTTGTAAGCTACCAATTGTGGATTTTTCTTACTGTTTCAAACACGGTGAGCATTTAATCCTTCTTACCCCTTATAGCCCTTCAACAATGCGCTACAGGGAGATGTCTTGCTTTATGTGGTTAACTTTATGAGGGAGTTATGCCATGGTTTGCCCCTTATGATGCCATTTTTGATTTAATTGCGAAAGATGCACCACCTCACACAAAGTTTTGTACAAACAGTTATGCAGTCGGTGGACCGCTTAAGACGCTTTCCTGAAAGTGGTCGTAAAAACCCGAAGCAGAAGATGATGATTTTCGTTTGTCACCGACCCCTTTTACTCCTGACCCTCTGTTATTTTTGCTATTATAAACAAAGGTGGTTAAAAAATATTCCCTCCATCACCTTTTTAATGGGTAAAGCAAAAGCGTAATTAACAGGATAATTGACATGGCAATCGAAACAAATCACATGAAGGCGTTAATCCATAAACTCGAAGCTCTGCCCGCAGAGCGGCTGGATGAAGTCGAGGATTTTATTGATTTTCTGGAACAGCGTAATCAGGACAGACGGTTAACGCATTCGGCCACTCACGTTGCTGCGGGTAGCTTTGCTCAGGTGTGGGACAACACGGACGATGCTGTTTATGACCAGCTTTAATTCCGGTGACATTATCCTGGTGCCGTTTCCTTTTACTGACCAGAGCACATCTAAAAAACGACCTGCGGTTATCATTAGTTCTCAAGCCTATAACACTGAACGGCCAGACCTCATTATCATGGCGGTAACATCACAGATTAAACCCACATCGATTATCGGTGAGGTAATTATTCAGGAATGGGAGGATGCTGGCTTACTTAAACCTTCGGCCATCAAACCGGTTATTACCACGATTGAGAAAAAGCTGGCGCTTAAAAAAATGGGGCAGCTAAAAAATGATGATCTGGCCGCACTACAAAAAAACATCCATGTGATTTTAGAACTTTAAAGAACTTTGACCTTTCATGCCCTCCATTAAACAACAAACACTGAACATGATAAAACAGCTTCCAGACGATGTTGATATGGAAGCGATTATGTACCACTTGTCTGTTATCGAAAAAACCCGTCAAGGGCAGCAAGCGGCTAAAGAAGGTCGCACTGTTTCACACGAAGACGCTAAAAAGTTTGGCATTAAATAAAAACCCCGGATTCGTCACTGATGTAACATCAGGAGAGGAATTGCCCAGGGACTGCATCACTATTATAGGCAAAGGTGGTTAAAAAATAATCCCTCCGTCACCTTTTTCCCCAAATTCAAAATATGTAAGTCTAAATTGTGGCCTCCTCGTTTTACGTAAATCACCTTCTTAATAGTCCGACAGATCAAAACATAGATTTGCTATACTGTAGATCTTTACATATCCCAAGGTAAGTTTTACCTGTAATTTATGATGAACAAAGCAAAGCCTTTAGTAACTGTAGGGATTGCACTATACAATCACTCTACTTACATTGAACAATGCCTGTCTTCAGTAGTGGAGCAAACATATGAGAACATTGAAATCATCGTCATTGATGATGGTTCTAATGATGATTCGTACTTAATAGCCAAACAGTTTTTGGAAGGACAGCATAAAAACCCAGCCTTTAGCGTCAAGACACGTAAAAACCAGGGCATGTGCAATACCTTAAATGAAATAGCACAGAGTGCTAAAGGTCAGTATATTTCATTTATCGGGTCTGATGACTACTGGATGAAGAATAAAATAGAAGATCAGGTTGAATTTCTTGAAAATCACCCCGAGCTTGTTTTGGTACATTCAAATTCAATTAAAGTGAATAGTCAGGGCCATGAAATAAAAAATATCGATTACTCAAAAAAAATAAATAGTGGTTCAGTTTATGAAGCAATAATTCGTCGTACGGGCGGTATCAATACGCCGTCCCATCTGTATCGAACCAATATTTATAAGAAAATTGGATATTATGATCCTGCGTTTAGTTTTGAAGATACCGACTTCTGGCTTCGGTTATCTAAAAACTTCCAGGTTGGGTTTATTAATCAATATCACACCTACTATCGTTGGCATGGTAAAAATCTAAGTGATAAAAGCAATGCTTTAAAATTTTACTACGATGAATTAATCCAAATTTTTAAAAAAAACATTACGGAAGAGAAACTCCGTGATTATGCCATAAGAAATATATATAAAAAATGTGCAGAAAAATCTTTAAAGACCGGTAAGGTTCAGGACACACTTAGATATATTGGAAAATACCTTCAACAAAAATAGTCGAGTAATGGTTTGACATAACATGGCAACTAAATCACTAAAAAAAATATACGAAAACAAAAAGAACTATTATTGTGGTACTCGCTCAGAAATCCTTCAATTCGTCCCTGAAAACTGTCAACGAGTTCTTGATGTGGGCTGCGGGGAAGGTGGTTTCGTTAGCGCTGTAAAAAAAATGACCGCAGCGGAAGCATGGGGTGTTGATATCAGTGAAGAGTCCATTTCTATCGCTTCTGACAGAATTGATAAAGCCATTTGCACTGACCTCACAGAAGACATGAGTATCTTGCCAGATGGTTATTTCGACGCGATATTTTTTAATGATGTGCTTGAACACATAATTGACCCTAAGAGTTTATTAGAAAATATTTCTTCAAAGCTCTCATCCAATGGAATAATCATTGCGTCAATTCCTAACGTCCGTCACCACAAAGTTCTAGTAATGCTGTTACGTGATAAAGACTTCAAGTATGAAAGCGCTGGCGTGATGGATGAGTCCCACCTTCGTTTCTTTACCCAGAAAAGTATGATTAGGCTATTTAAAGCAGCCAATTACAATATACAACGCATCGTGCCTATTAATAAAAGCAAGTCTCTACGACCTGTACTTATCAAGTTGTTTACACTGGGCCTTATTGGAAATGACATTAGCTTTCTACAATATGTTGTGGTGGCAAAAAAATAACGTAACGCTCTAAATAGTCGATCCTGAAGCATTCATAACTCTTTGATTTTTAATTAATAATCATCGAAATATGATAGAATAAACGTCCAAAAAAACCCCTAAAACAAGAAAAAACTGGACGAACCAGAGGTGACCATTGAGCAAACCAAAGAGCCGTAATAATCCCCAAGGTAATTTTTTGTTTGCTGATTAATCGATCAGCTCAACCCGAAGCACCCGCTACTTCAGCTTGCCAAACAGATTGACTGGTCTGTTTTTGATGACACTTTTTCACCGCTATACTCACATTTAGGCAAGCCAGCAAAACACATCCGCTTAATGGTTGGACTATCGATTTTAAAACACATGGAGAACTTGTCAGACGAGGTATTGATTCAACGCTGGACACAGGATCCTTACTACCAGGCATTAACGAAACTGGGGTCAGATCACAGTTATTTCTAATATTAGCAAGTATTGCCATCCAACCCCAATGCCAGACCCCAATGCCACAGAATATCTCACATTTATAAATTGCCGACATTTTGGCAATCAGTAAACACGGTGAGACCTATTTAGGAGTTCTATTAATACAGGGTGGGCGTACAATAATTTGTACCACCATTTTTTTGAATGGCTCAGCCGCTTTCATATTCATATCTCTATATATTCATAAAAATTTACTAACCAGTCGCGCATCTTTGATATTATTAACTGTCTTAGGAGTCTGCTGGACTTAAGTTCTTCCCTATTAAGTCAACAACCTACAAGAGTGAATACTAATGCCAAAATTTTTGCGTAAACTCATCGGCTTTCTGCTGCTATTTGCCACTGTCGGTGTCGCAAGTTGGCAGGCACTACTGGTTTTATAATTATGCCAAATCAACCTCAAAAAAATTGGGCTGAAGTTTTCGATTCGATGCTGCGCGATGGTACTAAACTTGCCCAGCGCTGGATTCCGAAAGGTGCGGCGGCGGTCGAAAAACAGGCGCGGCAAACAGCGAAAGAAGTGCAACAGTTTCGCCAGCAAAAAAAACAACAGGCGGCGCTAAAGCCACGCAGTGCATGGCTATTATGGTGGTTACCCTTACCCCTCATTCCCGCGACCCTGTTCGCACTAACCGGCGGGCATTTTTTTGAATTGATTGCCAATGCCTCTGCCTATACGCTGTTTGTTTTCGGCGCTATGCTGACTCGTAGTGGTTTCAAACAGGAAGTTGAGCAAAACCTGCAACAGTTTCAATCAAGCCGACGATTACCCTTAAAAACCCTCGCTGCGATAACCATAGCAGTCGCTACTGCACTAACTGCCTGGGGTGGCGCAGGTCATGCTCTGCCCATCGCACTGGGTTTTGGTGCAGGGGCTTTTGCCGCATTTGTTTTACTGTATGGCCTGGAACCGCGTAAGAAAATAGCCCCCGCACCAAGCCAAGGTGAAAAAAGCCAGCGCGTTAAACAAGCACTGCAACAGGCCGAGCAAAAGATCCTTAGTATTGAGCAGGCAGGTAAACGCATCGACCAGCCAGAACTCAACCAACGCTTGACGCGAATCAATACACTGGCACGTAACATACTGGCTGAAATAGCACGTGACCCACGCGACTTACAACGCGCCCGAAAATTTTTAAACACTTATCTTGATGGCGCTCAGCGTGTCGTTACCGGTTTTGCTGACGCACATCAAAACGACAACGGCCATCCACTAGAAGCTAACTTTCAACGCATACTGGTTTCTATTGAAGATGTATTTGCCAAACAGTATCAGCACTTGCTGGAAAATGACCTGCAAGATCTGGATATACAAATGGAAGTGTTACAGACTCAGCTTAAACATGAAGGCTTGAACTAAACAACGACAATTGCTGACTAAGCTTGCATACTAAGGTTAGCAGGCTAAACCGTAAAACAACATTACAAACAATGTCAGTGCCAACAATAACAGGAACAATCAAAATGATTAATGAAAGCGAATTACAAAGTATTGAAAGCGATCTGTTGCAAGCGAAGGAACTTATCCCTTATCAACAAACACAAGCAGCAGAGCGCAATGTTATCGATGGATTATTGGCAGAGATTGATATTGATGATAGCCACACCTTATTGTATTTTGGCGCACCTGCGCAGCAACAACTTGCCAGCATTTCGGATGACATGTTAGCCGGGGTTCGCAATAAAGATACGGGCGCAGCAGGCGCATCGCTCAACGATATGATGTCAACTGTGCGCGGCTTTGATATCAGCGGTCTGGACCCGGATAAAAAGCAGGGCTTCTTTGCCCGCATGGTGGGCAAGGCAAAACCACTGGCGCAATTTATGCAGCAGTACGAACAGGTGCAAGACCAGATCGATGCTATCGGCGATGATTTGGAACGACATAAAACCCAATTACTCACCGATGTTGCTTCACTGGATCGACTATACAATGCCAATCTAGAATACTTTCATCAGTTAGAGCAATACATCATTGCCGGCGAAGAAAAAATTCGACAACTTGATAGCGAAGCTATTCCCGCACTGGAAACCAAAGCTGCCAGCGGTGAAGTCATGCTTGATGCACAAAACCTACGTGACTTACGCAGTAACCGTGATGCCCTAGAGCGGCGGGTACACGATTTAAAACTTACTCGTCAGGTTGCCATGCAAAGCCTGCCCAGTATTCGCTTGGTACAAGAAAATGATAAAGGACTGATTAACAAAATCATTTCTACCACGGCGAATACACTGCCCTTGTGGCGCACCCAACTGGCGCAAGCGGTCACCATTCACCGTTCACGCGAAGCCAGCAGCAGTATTCGCGCCGCCAGTGATTTAACCAATGAGTTATTAAAGGCCAATGCCGATAATTTAAAAACTGGAAATGCCGAAGCGCGACGTGAAATTGAACGTAGCGTGTTTGATATTGAAGCGGTTACCCATGCCAATACCGCGCTCATCGAAACCATTGAAGAGAGTCTGCAAATTGCCGATGAAGGCCGTAAAAAACGTGCGGAAGCCACCTTGCAACTTGAAACACTTGAAGCAGAATTACGCAAAACGCTGGCCAATGCCACTGCCAGCAGTAGCAGTAACGATAGCAATAACAACGCCAAGTGATTAGCCTGTTGACTGTTGGCAATAATGCTCTACCGAGTTTGCCATGAGCCCACAAGCAAAAAAACGCCTACGTTCATGGCTAAGCTATATCGTTCTCATTATAGTGGTAATGGTGAGTGTCAACTGGTGGCAAACGCGGCATACGCCTGACGGAAATTTATCTGAGTTTAGCGGTGTGTTAATGGATGACACGGTTTTCACCATCGCGGACTTCCAGGGCAAGCCGGTGTTATTTCATTTTTGGGCAACTTGGTGCCCCATCTGTGACTGGAGCAATAACAGTGTGCAGTCAATCGCCGAAGACTATACGGTGATTAGTATTGCCTCGTGGTCTGAAGGCAAAGCAGAGGTAACAGCGCATATGATGCAGAACCAGTTAGACTTCCCAGTAATGCTGGATAATGATGGCAGTTTGGCGCAGAAATTTGGCATTAAAGGCGTACCGACAAGTTTTATTCTTGACTCGAATGGCGAAATCAAGTTTGTAGAGACCGGCTACAGCAGCGAACTTGGCTTGCGTTTACGCCTGTGGTGGTCGAGCCTGTAAGGCGACAATCATCCACTAAGCATGATGGCTGGTTCGCCGCGCCAGCATGATGGCGCGGCAAACTGTACCGCCTATTGCGCAAACGTCTTTTGCGCCGCCACTTGATTATCAAGCTCAGTAACTAATTGTGCCGGTAATTGTAAACGAGCCGCTAGCATGGCTAAGTAGGCTTTTTCTGCCGCGTTATCAACATCGATAGCCAACAGCGAAGCGATGTAAATTTCAGCCGCTATTTCAGGACTGTTGGCGCTGTTAATAATCGCATCGACATCAACCGAGTGCCCCATTTCCTGCACCAATAGATTTTTGCTTTCGCTATCCAGACCAAGCTCTTCTATCTTTTGGAATACCGCCTGACTTTCCTGCGCATCCAGCTTGCCGTCAGCACGCGCAGCAGCGATCATGGCGCGTACCAGAATCAAGCCCAATTCATCATTCGCTGCCTGATCGTTTTCCGCCGGCATAAAGGCTGAACCGGCTGGCGCTGCGCTCAACTCCTCCGTACTCACCGCAGAAGAATCAGCAGCAACAGCAGAGTCAGCCTGACCACTGTTGTTATAGCGTTTATATGCGGCAAAAGCCAGCGCACCGACAGCCGCTACGCCACCCAGCTTTAATGCATTTTTACCCAGTTTACGTCCAGATTTACTGGTTAACATGCTAACTGCCGCACCACCCGCCACGCCACCAGCAAGACCTTTTGCCGCACTACTACCCATGAAAGAACCTAAAAGTTTGCTCACATCAACCATTGCTATTGACTCCTGTTAATTGTTGAAATTACTCTGATGACGTCTAGTTTACAACGAAGTACAAATATAGTTAATTCGATTATTTAGCAAGAACACATCGTGTTTTTCGATACAATTCGTTCAAAGAGCATCCATTAATTGCTATTTTTTATATTTGAACATTTGTTATCCTACAACCAACATGCACTGCTCTCAGCAGGAATGTAAATTTAACAGGTAAGAGATTCATGGTTAGCAAAACCACGCTACAAAAAATCGTCAGTAAGCAACGAGAAATGCTAACAAATTTACTGTCAGATTCCATGGCAGAACTTGCCAATGCCTGCGCGCAAAACATACACAACCGTCAGGCACTGGAACAATTGCTAGCAACCGAGATGGGCAATGCACAGTATTGTAAATACTTGTGGATAGTCGATAAAGATGGTCATCAAATAACCGAAAACGCAACTCGCAGCGGCTTTAAACAAGGCCAAATCGGACGCGACCGCATTGCCCGCCCTTATTTGCAACGAGCACTGAAGGGAGAGGATTATTACTTATCGGAAGCTTACATCAGCAGGAATCGCAAACGCCCTTCACTAACCGCGATTAAAGCCATTATTGATGCCGCTGGCAGTACTCTGGGGTTTCTGGGTGCGGATTTTGATTTGCGTGAATTGCCACAGAACACCGAACAATATGAAGGTGAGAAAACCTGGCTACAGGTAAAAGGCGACCCTGCTATTCGCAGTGCTCTATTCTCTCAACAGCGTATCGAAAGTGCGATGGACGCGCAAATTGATGATGTGCTCAGTCTGGTTGAAGAACTGATAATAACGCACGGTGTTTTCCATGCTAAATTCCATTTTTCCAGCAGTCGCGCAACCTTCTGGCGAGCAGACAATCCCTTCATCTATCACATTTTAAATTTTGATGAACTCAGTCATCCCGATATATGCCTTGCCTATACGCAGCAAAGCTATTTTGATAAAGCCATTGTTGAGAAAGAAAAAATTTCGTTAATCTTTCAGCAATTTAAAGCCCTGCGTTTTGCCGATGAAACCGTCTATCTACGTGCCGCATCGCTAAATGTAGTCAATGGCATGGTCGGGCTAAATTTCTCATGTGACGGCTCTCACTATATGCCTTATCAGGAATTTCTTGATAAAAATCTGACCTTCTGGTTTGGTGGCTAATCAACAACCCAAGAAAGCAGCTGGGGAAATAAGTGTGGAAGGGCAACGCTACAAGCAAGCCGTTTGTCATCCACATCAGCAGCCATTAAAATACAAGCTATAAAATAAAAGCTATTCAATACTTCAGGAAACCACCTTGCATAACTCATCGACCGCCATAACCAACCCTAACCACAAAGCAATCGCCATCTGGCTACTAACTTGCTGCGCGGTTATCTTCGGCATGATTATCCTTGGGGGTATCACACGCCTTACTGGGTCAGGTTTGTCGATGGTGGAATGGGCACCAATAATGGGGGTTATTCCACCTCTCAATCAGACTGACTGGCAGCAAGCCTTTTTGCTTTATCAGCAATTCCCCGAATACCAACTAAAAAATTACCACATGACAGTGGATGAATTCAAATCCATTTTTTGGTTTGAATATAGTCATCGCGTGTTAGGGCGTTCTATTGGTATTATGTTTTTGCTACCATTTTTGTACTTTCTGTTTCGTGGAAAAATACAAAAATCGCTGACCCCCAAGCTGATTTTCATGTTTGTGCTGGGTGGTTTGCAAGGGCTAATGGGTTGGTACATGGTAAAAAGTGGACTGGTGAATGATCCCTATGTCAGCCAATATCGCCTGACGGCTCACCTTGGGCTGGCTGTCTTTATCTATGCCTATATGCTTTGGATAGCACTCGATTTGTTGTACCCGAAAAATAACGAAAAGCCTAATAACACAAGCCTTAACAAGCCAATCACGCGGTTGTCGTCAATCATTGTCGGCATGGTGATCTTTACCCTGTTAAGCGGTGGTTTTGTCGCCGGTACACATGCCGGTTTTGCCTTTAATACTTTCCCCTTAATGAACGGACAGTTGATTCCGGACGGGTTATTTCAGCAGTCCCCATTATGGCGAAACCTGTTTGAAAACATTGTCACTATTCAGTTCAATCATCGTGTACTGGCGACCATACTGTTCATACTGATTTCTGTATTTTGGTACAAAACTGGAAAACTTGAACTGCCACCACTATTGAAAACCAGCCGCCATCTACTACTGGCAGCATTATTACTACAAGTCACCCTTGGTATCAGCACATTGTTATTAGTGGTTCCAGTGCCGCTAGCGGCTGCACATCAAGCCGGTGCAATTTTGTTACTCAGCGCCGCAATCTTTGTCAGCCAACAGTTACATCGCTAGAAGACTGATTAAGGAGCCTCTGAACAAGTCTGGGTCGAGCAGATTGCAGATTAGCTTGTTCTGGTTCAAGGCGTGGAACGCGCGTAATAGCTGGCTATTGCGAAGTTTCACAACGCGGAAGCAGGATAAGCTAACCTGCAAGATGCCGATTCACGACTTATTCAGAGGTTCCTTAATGATCGGTACTAGTGTCATTACCCGCACTGGTCACTTTATTTCGACCGGCATCTTTGGATTGATACATCGCAGCATCGGCTTGCCGAGCCAAGGCGTCTATGTCGAAAAGACCACTGCTGACACCAAAACTGGCGGTTATGTTGATATGCTCATTGTCAAATTCAACCGTAGCGTCTGCAATAGTCTGACGTAATTTTTCTGCCAGTTCTGTGGCTTCGTTCAAGGACGTTTGTGGCAACAACAGGGCAAATTCTTCACCACCGATACGCGCAAAAACATCTGATTTTCTTAAACGCTGGTGTAATATCTCACCAATCTTTTTTAATGCCACATCTCCCGCAGCATGACCAAAGCTATCATTTATACGCTTAAAGTTATCCAGATCCATCATAATCATAGCGAGATCTTCTTTCTTTCGCTGACTGCTGTGCGTTAGCAGCTTGCCGTATTCATAAAATGCTCGTCGATTTAACAGACCCGTTAACTCATCGACCCTGGCAACACGATCAGCTTTATCACGTGAGGCTTTCAGCT
Source organism: uncultured Thiotrichaceae bacterium (assembly GCA_964651445.1). Classification (GTDB taxonomy): domain Bacteria; phylum Pseudomonadota; class Gammaproteobacteria; order SZUA-229; family SZUA-229. The sequence continues at coordinate 4,479 of CAZYYW010000025.1, read as the reverse complement.
CATGTGTCAGTGTGAAAGTCTGCTGTAGGGAATCGCTCAACACCGCTGTGGTGCGAATCGCAGAAGTGAAAAACATAATGGCAGCGACGACCATTAAGCCAAAAATATAGTCTCCATAAAGCAGAAAATAAATACTTGTCGGCAACAACAAAATCGCCATGGTCGTCAATGTCATCGCTCGATGTGCTGAATAGACAGAAACTGCACCTCCCGCCATGCCAATTAAAATAAAGAAAACAATGGCTTGATGAAGCGCAGAATGTGCAGGCATAATCAACACGCAACCGACACCCCAGATAATCGATGACAAAACTAAAGTAATAAAATAGGGTCTTTCCCAGCGAAGTATATCTGCACCTTGCGGCGCAATTTTTTGATAACGGATAAAGAGCACTAGCCGCGCCAATGAAGCGACAATAAGCACTGCAAACCAGCCCAACAACACATCAGTATTCTGCACAGACCATAACATTGCTATCAACAGAATCGCGTTGAACAAGCTCACAAATATAGCCGGAAAAGACTGACGAAAAAGTAACTGCAATGTGTCAGCTTGCACTTTGATTAATAAATCAGAAGCAAGCATTTCTTCGGCTGCCTGCCCACTGAGCTGGCCGCTGACAGTCGGCTTTCCACTTTCAATTATCATAAACTCAACTTTAGTATCAATAACACCAAATAACAATAGTATTTTTGTGGCAATTACAATTAGAGACCTTTGCACGATACAGGCGCGAAAGGAAAAAAGGCTAAAATTTTGCTGATTAAGGCAGGAAACGCAGATAATAGCTGGCTATTGGCAAGTTTTCTAACGAAAAGCAGTGAAATTTTAGACATTTTTACTCGTGATTGTATCGTGCAAAGGTCTCTAATTATTGCAACATTTTTTGCTGACGCTTGTTCGCTACACCGATACGCGACACTTTAGTCTTTTTGCTGATTAACATCTCGAAAGATGATTTTTCGCTACTGCGCTCATAATCACGCTGCATCGCTGTAAACAATAAGGCATTATCAATCTCATCATCGTTTTTTAAAATTTTATAACTTAAAACGAATAATCGTTGCAATGATATTTTCCAGCTACTACCCGCCTGCCGATAGAGCGCGTCACTTAAACGCATAAAATTATCAAACGGTGATTTCTGCAATACCAGAAACAGGGTATTTTTAAAACGCCCAGAATTCGCCATCATGTCCCAAAAACGTGCAAAGCGATTCACCCTTTGCATACTGCTAAAGGTTATATCCCGAGTCGATAAAATATTGTATGGTGCCTGCGGATTGTAGCGCAGTTGATATATTTCATTATGGCGATTGAGCGGCACACCGCGTAGGCGCTTCAAAATACCCAACTGTATCTCATGCGGCTGCAGTGCATACAGTTGATCAAAACTGCTGGCGAAGTTTTCAAGCGTATCCGTCGGCAGACCAAAAATAAGATCCGCATGAATGTAAGCCTGCGTGCTTTCTCTTAACCAAAGAAGATTAGCGCGGGTTTTTTCATTATTCTGTTTGCGGCTGATCAGTGCTTGAATTTTTTCATCAAAGGTTTGCACCCCGATCTCAAACTGCAAACTATGTTTCGGAAATTTTTGTATCGCTGCCTTTAGTCGGTCAGGTAGATTATCCGGCACTACTTCAAAATGCAGATAAAGATCATCTGTCATTCTTTCCAGAAAGAATTCAAGTATCGCGATACTGCTACTAAGCTTCAAATTAAAGGTTCTATCAATGAATTTAAAATTACGCGCACCGCGTTGAAAGAGTATTTCCATCTCTGTAAGGAAAGCATCCAGCTCAAACGGTTTTGAAGTCTTGTCCAGCGAAGACAAACAAAACTCACATTTAAATGGACAGCCACGAGAGGCTTCAACATAGATCAGACGATTTTTAATATCATCATCGGTGTAATACTGATAGGGCAGCTTTAATTGGTTGAGCGTTAGCTCATCGCTTTGAATTTCCCGTAGTAACGGTTTATTGCCGGATAACAGCAACTGGCATAATTCTCGAAAGCTTTTTTCTGCTGCGCCCATCACTACGTAATCGGCCATATCGGCCAGTGCCGGTTTATCCGGCAAGAAACTAACCTCTGGCCCACCAACAATAATGCTAATCTCAGGTGCCACCTGTTTTAATAATTCAATAACATTGCTTATTTCGGTCACATTCCAGATATACACGCCAAAACCAATGATTTTCGGCTGCTGCAAAAGCAGTTTTTCAACAATATCGATTGGGCGTTGCTGGATGGTAAATTCTTCAATACAGGCAGAAGATTGCAGTTCGCCGAGATTGGCGTACAGATAACGCAAACCAAATGCGCTGTGCATATAACGTGAATTGAGTGTTGCCAGAACAATCGAATGATTGTCTGAATTGTCAGTTATGATTTTATCTGCCGTTGCCATAGTGACGTATTATAACAGGCTCAATAAAACCACCATTGCCGGTCAATATTCAAACAATAAACTTGCCTTTTTCTCTCAATTGATTTTCCATCAGCTCAATTTCATGGGCACCTGAATAATAGATATCAGACTCCACCGTGTAATCCAGGCTCATGTTGCGGTTTTCGTAATCCACTTTATTCAAAATACTCTTTACCGCGTTTACGTGGGCGCGATGTTTATCATTACTGCGAATAACCGACCATGGGCTGGTATGACTATGCGTCTGCTTTAACATCTGATATTTCATCTCGGTAAACTCATCCCATTTTTCCTGCATTTGCACGTCAATCTCTGACAGTTTCCATTTCTTTAACTGATTGCTTTCTCTTTCCTCAAAACGACGAGCCTGCACGTCTTTGGAAACAGAAAAATAAATCTTGTGAAAAATAACCCCGTGTTCGACCAGATCATCTTCAAACTGGGAGACTGTTTTCATGAAGGTACTGTACTGTTTTTGCGTACAAAAATCGAATATTGGCTCAACCATCGCACGGTTATACCAGCTACGATCAAACAGCACAATCTCGCCACCACGAGGAAACTGTTCGACATAACGCTGAAAATACCACTGGCTCTGCTGCACATTCGACGGCTTACCAAGTGCTACCACACGGTAATGCTTTTCATTCATGTAGCGCGTAATACGGCGGATACTGCCACCCTTGCCTGCTGCATCTCGACCCTCGACCAAAATAATCATTTTCTGCTGATATTTTTCCAGATGATCCTGTAGTTTAATCAGTTCTGCCTGATAGGGCCGCAGAGACATATCATCCAGATAGCGGGTATATCGCTTATACACCAACTTTTTAAAATCATCATCACCTTGCTGAAAGGTTTCTAAAAATTTCTGGAATTCCATTGTTTGTCCTGTCTATTTGACGCTGGTTATAATGCTGATATTACATCTAAATATGAATCTTGATACTGATGTAGCGCAATTTTGGCACTATTCGTGGGTATAGTGCCTATTTTATTTGATTTCGGTGAACGAAAACAGGAAAATGCGTCGCTGAATTTTAATGCATGCAAGCCACATCGCATGTCCCAGATAACCCCTTATTAATCTATTTTTTCGAGGACTTCACATGAAATTAATTCTTTTAGGTGCACCCGGTGCTGGTAAAGGCACTGTTGCTAAACTACTTACAAAACTGGACGGTTCTGTTCAAATATCGACAGGTGATATCTTACGTGGCGCGGTAGCTGCTGGCACCGAGCTGGGTAAACAGGCCGAAGCGGCAATGAAAGCGGGTGATCTGGTTTCTGATGAATTAATCATGGGCATTATGGAACAACGCCTACAAGAAGACGACTGCAAAGCTGGCTACCTGTTAGACGGATTCCCACGCACTATTCCACAAGCCGAAGCACTAAAAGTTCTGCTCGACAAAATGGGCGAAAAGCTCGATTGTGCTGTTGAAATAGATGTGCCACGTGACGTTATTCTTGACCGTTTGACAACACGTCGTACCTGCACCGGTTGTGGTGAAATTTACAACGTTAAATCTAACCCACCTAAAGCTGAAGGCATTTGTGACAAATGTGGCGAACCTGTAGTGCAGCGTGATGATGAAACGAAAGAAGCGATCAGCAACCGGCTCAATGTTTACACTGAACAAACTGCACCATTAGTTGGTTTTTATAAAAATGAAGGCCTACTGCTTTCTGTCGAAGCCACATCATCTGACGCGGTTATCGATGCCATTAAAGCGAAAATTGCTTAATCTCGCAATGTGAATTTTCTTTCATTCACAAAACAGCGATGAAAAAAAGCCCGTGTCAGCACTTCAGTTGACGCGGGCTTTTTTAATGCACAAACGTCTAATTCTTGGCAATATTCTAATACCCGCTACCTTAAGGAAAATCTGATCAAGTCCAATAATTTCAGGCTTGCTAAAAGCGTCGATATTCTCCCCGAAGATCCCCGCAATAGAATAACTATTACGGCTCACTTCGTGAATAATAGCGACACTTTTTTCTGCGCCTGATTCTTATCGACTTAATCAGAGGCTCCTTAAGG
>CAZYYW010000024.1:5892-26207 GCA_964651445.1 uncultured Thiotrichaceae bacterium | reverse complement strand
GGAAACATAAACAAAATGCAAACACAGCTGGGTGACGTTAATACTGCCCAAGCCGTGCAGTATCATCTACCCATTGGCGATGCCTTATTGCCAATGAATGAGCATATCGGAGAACGGATAAAACTCGGCTATCAAAATGAAATTCACTGTGTTGGCTGTGGCCGAAAAACCAGCAAAAGTTTTGCTCAGGGGCATTGTTACCCGTGTTTTCGAAGTTTGGCCTCTTGCGATATGTGCATTATGAAACCCGAAACCTGTCATTTTGCCGAGGGTACTTGTCGGCAACCGTCGTGGGGGGAGGCGAATTGCTTTATCCCGCACTATGTTTATCTGGCGAATTCATCCGGCATTAAAGTCGGTATTACCCGTGGCACACAAATACCAACACGGTGGATGGACCAAGGTGCCATGCAGGCACTGCCAGTGTTTAAGGTCGCTAATCGTCTGCAATCCGGGCTTTTGGAAATGGCCTTGAAAAAGCACGTTTCGGATCGCACGGACTGGCGTAAGATGCTCAAATTTGATGCCCCAGCGCAAGACTTAAAAATTATACGAGATGAATTACTGGCGACCTGTGCTGAAGATGTAGAACAAATTATAAGTGAGCAGGCAGCAGCGTCGATTACCGTACTCGATGAAAATGTTGTCGAGATTAAATACCCGATTGCTGAATACCCTGAAAAAATTAAATCGCTAAATTTTGACAAGCAAGCCGATATCGAAGGTGTTTTAATGGGCATCAAAGGGCAGTATTTAATACTGGATACTGGAGTGCTTAATATCCGTAAGTTTTCAGGGTATAAAATTGCAGTGGATTTCGTTTAACATAGCGCCCTAGTGTTACTACATCGAGGAAAGAACAATCAGTATTCGTGAAGACATAAAGTGCGTATTCGAACGCGACCCGGCAGCCAGAAATACCTGGGAAGTACTAACTTGTTATCCAGGTCTGCATGCCCTGATCCTGCATCGCTTTAACCATATGTTATGGGAATTGGGCTGCAACTGGCTGGCGCGTTGGTTTTCGCATTTTTCTCGCTGGTTAACCGGAATCGAAATTCACCCGGGCGCGACTATTGGCCGGCGCTTTTTCATCGATCATGGCATGGGCGTGGTTATCGGTGAAACGGCTGAAATCGGCGATGACTGTACCTTGTATCACGGGGTTACCCTTGGTGGCACCAGTTGGAATGCAGGCAAGCGACACCCTACCTTGCAAAACAACGTGGTGGTTGGCGCAGGGGCTAAAGTGCTGGGCCCCATTACTCTGGCTGAAGGCGTACGTGTGGGCTCCAATGCAGTCGTGACGAAAGACGTGGAGCGTGATTCCACAGTGGTTGGTGTGCCGGGGCGGGTTATTCATCAACACGATGATGTGCAAAATAAACGCAATGAAACCGCAGAAAAATTAGGTTTTGATGCCTATGGCGCTACCCGTGATGCGCCTGACCCAGTCGCCACAGCGATTAATAAAATGCTGGACCACATTCACGCGATGGATGAAAAAATGGAGCTTATGTGTGACGCACTAAAGCAGTTTGGTGCAGAAATTGATGTCAAAAACCTTCCTGATCTTGGCTCTTGTAGCCTTGCGACGAAGCCTGTCAAAGATGATGAAGCCGATAAAATTGAGCCTAACTAGTGTCGGGTTATGAATACAGATGCCCTCTAGGCTAAACGGTTTGTTCAACAGGGCAAAACCATTCGTTGCACAGATAGGCAAAAGGTAATATTTGACTTTAAAGTCAATATTTCCTGCATCTGTGACAGTCTTGCTTCAGAAAACCGCACTCCGCGGTTGGCGCTCGGCATCCCAAAATCTTTACCCTCATTTTGAACTATCTTATTAATATCAATAAGATATAAGCTTGTTCTGACGGCGATATTAAAAGTTTTTTCTATTCATAAAGTAATACCTGACTAATTTACTTGGTTTTATACTTGACTAAAATAGTAGGAATTAAGTAAAATTGCATATCAACACAGGTTATCCCCGTTCAAGAGGAAGGCATTTAATATGCGATTAACTACAAAAGGGCGTTATGCGGTCACGGCAGTGCTTGATCTGGCATTGCATGAGAGCGATGGGCCGGTTTCACTGGCGGCTATTTCCAAGCGACAGGACATTTCTCTGTCTTATCTTGAGCAATTATTCGCCAAGTTACGCCGAAATAACATTGTTAGCAGCACGCGCGGCCCTGGTGGTGGTTACAAGCTGTCAAACAGCGCGGATGAGGTCAGTGTATCTGACATTATTTTAGCGGTTGATGAAAGTTGCAAAGTCGTTGATTGCAGGGATGACTGCCAAGAGGGTGATTATCAGTGTTTAACACATGATCTGTGGGAAGAATTAAGTGCCGACATTCGTACTTTCCTCGACGGTATTTCGATCTCCGAAATAATGTCTCAGGAAGGCGTGAATGAAATTAAAGTGCGCCAGGATAAGGCTGTAAACGCTCAATTTTCAACATAGAAGCAACCCTGAGCAAGTATCATGGCGGTGTATCTCGATAACAATGCAACCACGGCAATGGACGAGGCCGTGCTTGAAGCCATGCTGCCCTATATGGGACAGGTGACGGGCAACCCGTCTAGTGTGCACCGTTTTGGACGAATGCAGAAACACGCCATTGAACAGGCGCGCGAATTAGTCGCGCAACTCGTCGGTGCCAGAGCCGAGCAGGTGATTTTTACCAGCGGTGGCACTGAATCGAATAACCTGCTGCTAAACGGATTTAGTTGCCTAGGGACAGACCCAGGGACAGAGAGTTGTAATACGGGACGAATTGCGGTGAGTGCAGTTGAACACATGTCGTTGCTGGAGCCAGCACAACAACATGCTGCACAACATGCCGCTAATCTCGATTTGATCCCGGTTGATGAAAACGGTTTAATTAGTGTAGCGTCATTGGAAAAATGCGTAAATGACGATACTTCTCTGGTTTCGGTAATGTCGGCTAACAACGAAACCGGCGTGATACAGAATTTAGCCCCATTAGTAGAATACGCAGCGCAGCGTAATTGTTATTTTCATACGGATGCATCACAGGCAGCTGGCAAAATAGCACTGGATTTTAATACCAGTGCAGTGCATGCCATGACCTTGTCGGCACACAAACTGTACGGCCCTATTGGTGTAGGCGCGTTGGTCATCAATAAGCAACTGCCGGTTCGTAAATTGCAGTTTGGCGGTAGGCAGGAAAAAAACCTGCGAGCAGGAACCGAAAACGTGCCGGCAATTGTCGGCTTTGGCAAGGCAGCAGAACTGGCGCTATCGAATTTGCACGATACCGCAAAGCACCTGCTTAGCTTGCGTCAGGCATTGGAAAAAGGCCTGAAAGAGTTTTCGACAATAAGTGTTTTTGCCCAGCAGGCACAGCGTTTACCGAACACAGTGCAGTTTGGTATTGATGGATTTGATGGCGAAACCATGTTGATGCAGTTGGATCGAAAAGCCATTGCTGTCTCAAGTGGTTCAGCATGCACCAGCGGTAAAACGGAACCCAGCCACGTATTAACAGCCATGGGCGTACCTGACGCATTGGCGCACTCGGCTATACGAGTCAGTTTTGGAAAAAATAACACAATGTCAGATGTAGATGCATTGTTAACCGCATTAAACGACATTATAAAAGTCAATCAACAATCGCCGGTAATGATGGCGGCAACTGTTTAACGAGCAAGGTGAAAAGAGTGAGTGAAAATACAACAAAACCTATTTATTTAGACTATTCCGCAACCACACCGATGGATGAACGTGTGGTTACAGAAATGATTAAATACATGGGGCCAGAAAGCAGTTTCGGTAACCCAGCATCACGTAGTCATAGTTTTGGTTGGACAGCAGAGGCGGCCGTTGAAACCGCACGTAAGCAGGTTGCCGATCTAGTCGGTGCCAACCCGAAGGAAATAATTTTTACGTCGGGTGCAACCGAGTCTGACAACCTGGCAATCAAGGGTGTGGCGCATTTTAATAAAAAACGTGGCAAGCACATTGTTACCTGTAAAACTGAACACAAGGCGGTGTTGGACAGTTGCCGGCAACTAGAACGTGAAGGTTATGAAGTCACTTATCTCGACCCAATGCAAAATGGTTTGATTGATCTTAAAGTACTAGAAAGTGCGCTGCGTGATGACACCACACTGGTTTCCATTATGCATGTTAATAATGAGATAGGCGTGATTCAAGATATCGAAGCCATTGGCAATCTTTGTCGTGAGCGAAAAATTATTTTTCATGTCGATGCCGCGCAAAGTGCAGGCAAGGTCGAAATGAACCTTGAAAAACTACCGGTTGACCTAATGAGTTTTTCTGCACACAAAATTTATGGCCCTAAAGGTGTTGGTGCATTATACGTGCAGCGCAAGCCACGGGTACGCATAGAGGCGCAAATGCACGGCGGTGGTCATGAGCGCGGTATGCGTTCTGGTACGCTGGCGACACATCAAATTGTGGGCATGGGTGAAGCGTTTCGCATCGCCAAAGAAGAAATGGTGGAAGAAAACATACGCCTGTTAAAGCTCAGAGAAAAATTGTATGACGGCGTGAAAGACATGGAAGAAGTGTATGTCAACGGTGATATCGATCAACGCATAGCCGGTAATATCAATATCAGCTTCAACTATGTCGAAGGTGAAAGTTTGCTAATGGCGTTAAGTGATCTTGCCATTTCCAGCGGCAGTGCCTGTACCTCAGCCAGCTTAGAACCCAGTTATGTGCTGCGCGCATTGGGTCGAAATGACGAACTGGCACATAGCTCGATTCGTTTTACCATGGGGCGCTATACCACAGAAGAAGAAATTGATCGTACCATCGCACTTGTGCGTAAAGCTGTCAGTAAATTGCGTGATTTATCGCCGTTGTGGGATATGTACAAAGACGGTATTGATATCAGCAGTATTGAGTGGGCAGCGCACTAAAAACCAGCGAATAGTGAATGATTTATAGATAATAGTTAGTATCGAACGTTAAGGTTTACACTGCATCTAATGCAGTGTAGCGCTATCATCATTAACAAACATGAAGATAGTATTGCCGACACGTTATAATGTGAACAATAAATATATAGGTAAAGAACATGGCTTACGGTGAAAAAGTTTTAGATCATTATGAAAATCCGCGTAACGTGGGTACTTTTGAAAGTGCTGACAATGTCGGCACCGGCATGGTGGGTGCGCCCGCGTGTGGTGACGTAATGAAGCTGCAAATTAAAGTCAGTGACGAAGGTGTAATCGAAGATGCCGTGTTTAAAACTTATGGCTGTGGCAGTGCGATTGCATCAAGCTCATTACTAACAGAATGGGTAAAAGGTAAAACACTTGATGAAGCACAGGCGATTAAAAATACTCATATTGCTGAAGAACTGGCATTGCCACCGGTAAAAATTCACTGCTCAGTATTGGCAGAAGATGCAATCAATGCAGCCGTTGCTGATTACAGACAGAAAAACAGCTAAAATAATAGCTAGAATAATAGTTAAGCACACAGAACAGGCGGAGAGATCATGGCTATCACACTAACAGAACCGGCAGCAGATCGTGTTAAATCCTTTCTTGAAAATCGTGGTAAGGGTGTCGGTTTGCGTTTGGGTATAAAAACAATGGGCTGTTCGGGTATGGCATATGTACTTGAATTTGTCGATGAAATAAAAACAGAAGATGCTGTGTTTGAAGATTTAGGTGTCACTGTCATTGTTGATAAAAAAAGTCTGGTTTATCTGGATGGCACCGAACTCGATTACACGCGCGATGGCTTGAATGAAGGCTTTAAATTTAATAATCCAAAAGAGAAAGCAGCGTGTGGCTGTGGTGAAAGTTTCACCGTATAAAATGTAAGCTACGCCGCCGCAATCAAACTTGTAATCAGCTCGTTCACCAGGTTAATTATCCCGTGTCTATCGAACTATTAAACAGCAACTTTTTCGAGTTGTTTGAATTACCTGTTTCGTATGATGTGGATTTAAATCAACTTCAAACACTTTATATGGACTTGCAAAAGCAGGTGCATCCTGACAAATTTGTTAATGGATCGGATCAGGAAAAACGTTTGTCGATGCAGCAAACATCGTGGCTAAACGAAGCGCAGCTAACGCTAAAAGACCCAGTGGCAAGAGCCATATATCTGCTGAAATTAAAAGGCACGGATTTTAATCTGGAAAATGAAACCACTAAGGATGCGGCATTTTTAATGCAGCAGTTGGAACTACGTGAGCGCCTGGAAAACATCCGAAAGGAAAGTGATCCGTTAGCAGCGCTTGACGGCATGGCGAAAACTTTAAGCGAAGAAAGCAGCGAAATGCAAAAAAGTTTCTCTTCTGCCTACCAGTCAGAACAGATTGACGATGCGCGTGAATGCATTCGTAAACTACAGTTTCTACAAAAAGCAAAAAAAGAAATTAAAGCGTTAAGCGCGGATATTGAAGACGAACTCATGGCTTAATCAAAAGTATTCGCAGTGTCTACTTTTGAAACATGCCGACAATTTATCCCTATAGGCTTGATGCTAACATCGGACCACCATGGATGGTGGAAGTGCAGGTTTTGCAGGAGCAAAAACCTGCCATGCTGTTGGCAGTTCAAAAAAACTGCGAATACTTAAATTATGGGTCTTTGCCATAACGAGTGGGCGTCATGATATAGACACAGAGACCACAGAGGTCACAGAGCATGTTTAAAGTTAACACGACGATGGACTACTACAGCAGCAAGGTTGCTGATAAACCTCAATGCATTAAGGTTGGTGAATCTATTAAACATTATAAACGAAAACTCTGTGACCTCTGTGGTCTCTGTGTCTATAAAAAAGTAGATATATTGCCCACTTAAAATGACATAGACCCTAAATAATGATTTATAAGCTCCACATGAAAAATTGTTATTACACACTTAATTTTATATTTTTAATATGGCACTTTTACAGATAGCAGAACCGGGACAGTCCACCACCGCGCATCAACATCGACTTGCTGTCGGCATTGATTTAGGCACCACCAACTCACTGCTTGCTACCGTACGCAGTGGTGAAGTGGCGACCTTGCCGGATGATAACGGCAACCATCTTTTACCCTCTGTGGTGCATTATGCCGAAGACCTTGTATTGGTGGGTGAGCCAGCATTGGCGTTCAGTGTTACTGACCCACTCAATACCATTATTTCTGTAAAACGTTTTATGGGACGTGGTATTGATGATATGGCATTGGAAGATGCACATTATTCATACACGTTTGCCGAGACCAGCTCTGCCGTGCCCAGAATTAAAACCCGTGCCGGTGATCTTAGCGCGGTTGAAATTTCTGCTGAAATACTAAAAACCCTAAAACGACGCGCCGTTAAAACCTTGGGTGATGAGCTAAGTGGTGCAGTGATTACCGTACCGGCATACTTTGATGATGCCCAACGTCAGGCAACAAAAGATGCCGCTAAACTTGCCGATATCAAAGTATTACGGCTGCTGAATGAACCAACAGCGGCGGCTGTCGCCTACGGTCTGGATACCGGTAATGAAGGCGTCATTGCGGTCTATGATCTTGGCGGCGGAACCTTTGATATTTCAATACTGCGCCTTAACAAAGGCGTTTTTGAAGTGCTGGCAACGGGTGGCAACAGTTCTCTGGGCGGCGATGATTTTGACTATGCGATTGCGCAGTGGATCATCGCGCAAGCAAGCTTTAACAATACAGATGATCCCGCTTTTAAACGCTTGCTTATGCAACAATCACGGGCCGCGAAAGAAGCACTGGCTGAAAAATCGGTTGTTGATATATTGATCGACTGCGACAACGGTCGCTGGCAGGGAACACTGGATCGTGCGCAGTTAACAGAACTACTGACACCGCTAGTTAAAAAAACCCTAATGTCATGTCGGCGTGCCTTGCGTGATGCCGAGGTGGAAAATGAAGAACTCAACGAGGTGGTGATGGTCGGCGGTTCGACGCGTACACTTCTGGTGCGTGAAATGGTTGCTGCGTTTTTTGAGCGTGAACCATTAACCAGCATCGACCCAGATAAAGTGGTTGCCACCGGTGCCGCCTTGCAAGCCGATGTACTGGTTGGTAACAAACCGGATGATGACATGTTATTGCTTGATGTCATCCCGCTATCATTGGGCATCGAAACTATGGGTGGTTTGGTAGAAAAAATCATCTACCGAAATACGGCTATTCCTGTTGCCAAAGCACAGGACTTCACCACCTACAAAGATGGTCAGACCGCAATGGCGGTTCACGTATTACAGGGTGAACGGGAACTGGTCAGTGACTGTCGTTCACTGGCGCGTTTTGAATTGCGTGGATTTCCACCGCAGGTCGCCGGCGCTGCCCGTATCCGTGTGACTTTTCAGGTTGACGCTGATGGCTTGTTGATCGTCAGTGCGCGTGAAGAAAACAGCGGTGTCGAAGCCAGTGTTGACGTCAAACCTTCTTACGGTTTGAGTGATAACGAAATTGAAACCATGCTGCGCGAGTCAATCGAACATGCAGAAGATGACATGTTTTCCCGCAGCTTACGCGAACAACAGGTGGAAGCCGAGCGCGTGCTTGAAGCACTGGATTCTGCTTTAGCTGTCGATGGCGAGCAATTACTGTCTAGTGAAGAATTATCACAGATAAAAGCAGCTCGCCAGCTTGTTGACTCGAACAAAAAATCATCGGATGTTAAAGCGATCAAACAATCGATTAAACAACTGGAAGCGGTGTGCGAAGATTATGTCGCTAGGCGTATGAACACAAACATTAAATCGGTAATGCAAGGGCATTCCATTGAAGAATATGCTTCGGCTTCAAAAGCCGAAAAAGAGGAGTCGTAAACGTGCCACAAATTATATTTTTACCGCATGAAGAATTATGTCCTGAAGGCATGGTCATAGAAACTGAATCGGGTGTTACCATCTGCGATGTCGCATTGAAAAATCACATCGAGATAGAACATGCCTGTGAAAAATCCTGCGCCTGCACCACCTGCCATGTGTATATCCGTGAAGGCATGGATTCACTAAACGAAAACACTGAAGATGAAGATGACATGCTCGATAAAGCCTGGGGGCTTGACCCGGATTCACGCTTGAGTTGTCAGACCATAGTCGGCGACAAAGACCTGGTGGTGGAAATACCCAAATACACCATCAATATGGTTTCTGAAAATCACTGATCGAGAGAAAACAAATGATATTGAAATGGGTAGATAGCCTAGAGATAGCCATCGAACTGGATGAAACCCATCCTGATGTCGATCCTAAATTCGTGAATTTTGTCGATTTACGTGAGTGGGTACTGGCGCTAGAAGATTTTGATGATGAACCAGAACACAGTGGCGAGCGTATCCTAGAAGCCATCCAACTGGCGTGGATAGGGGAAAAAGAAGTTTAAGAGAAGTTGGTAGTAGGCAGTTATTAGTCGCCAGTTAAAAACTAAAATATCGACTTATTATGGTATTGGCGATGGTTCTGCTTTTAGCTGCCTACTGCAAACTGATAACTACCAGCTTCTTCTCTGTGCCAATATTGGCAGTACAAGGATATAAACAATAGGTTATATCCCCATAATCATGTAATATTTCCCTAATGAACGATGTCCAGCAACAAATCGAAACACACCCGGGTCTAAAGACCGTGATGCAAGCCAATGCGGTTAATCTGCTGGGGCTGGATCGTGCTGCTATGGAAGAGTTTTTTGTCAGTATTGGCGAGAAAAAATTTCGTGCCACGCAGGTAATGAAATGGATTCATCAACTGGGTGTCACTGATTTTCAGCAAATGAACAACCTTTCCAAAGACCTGCGTAATAAATTGGCGGCTAGCAGTTGTCTGCACAATCTTCATGTAGAGCAGGATCAAATATCAAAAGATGGCACCCGCAAGTGGCTGCTGAAATTACATGATGGCAATCATATAGAGGCAGTTTTTATCCCGGAAGATGAACGTGGAACCTTGTGCGTTTCTTCACAAGTTGGCTGTGCGCTGGATTGCAGCTTTTGCTCTACCGGGCGGCAAGGGTTTAACCGTAATCTATCGTCGGCTGAGATTATTTCTCAGGTATGGCTGGCATCGCAATTATTGGAAGAAGAAAAGAAACCCGGTCGTAAAATTACCAATGTAGTGATGATGGGTATGGGTGAACCCTTATTGAACTTCGACAATACAGTCAGCGCAGTGCGCATAATGATGGATGATTTTGCTTACGGTTTGAGTAAGCGCCGTGTTACTGTGAGCACGGCGGGCGTGGTGCCCGCTATGGATCGACTGGGTGATACCATTGATATGCGACTGGCAGTATCGCTGCATGCCAGCAATGACGAACTACGCAATGGCTTGGTGCCGGTGAATAACAAATACCCGTTAAAAGAATTAATGGCTGCTTGTCGCCGTTTCATGGATAAACAAAGTGCACGTTCTAGAATAACCTTTGAATACGTCATGTTAGATGGCGTCAATGACCAAGCGCAACATGCGCATGAATTGATTACCTTATTAGAGGGGATTCCAACATTGATGAATCTGATTCCCTTTAATCCGTTTGACGGTTCGGGTTATCGTACCTCATCGAATAATGCGATTTATCGATTTCGAGAGATATTACAAAATTCTGGTATGACGACGGTGGTACGCAAAACCCGTGGTGAGGATATAGACGCAGCCTGCGGGCAGCTTGCCGGTAAAATAGAAGATAAAAGCCGACGCCATCGTCGTTTTGTCGAACCCAGATTGGGTATGCTTAAACCTGACATAGCACTGAGTGATAGCCAGAATGATAGCCAAGGTGATACGGAAAAATAATCAATGCAAAAAATAATAAAAATAGCATTAACACTGTGTTTTACCTTGGTATTAACTGCCTGTGAAACGACCAGTTCTTCGAAAACCAATAACTTCAAATCTGAGCCCGATTTAACCAATGCGGCTGAACTCAATACTGAACTTGCTGTTGGGTATATCCAGCGCAAGGACTACAAAATTGCCCGCGACAAACTAGAAAAAGCCATTGAACAAAATCCCGAACACTTGCCAGCCTACAAAACATTGGCTTATCTTTATGCCTTGCTTGGCCTGAGCGAAGAAGCAGAGGAAAAATATCAGCAAGCACTTGCTCTGAAACCGCAGGATGCCGACTTGTCGAATAGTTATGGTGCGTTTTTGTGTTCACTTGGTAAGTTTGAAGAAGCGCAGGAAATGTTCCAGGTTGCTTACAGCAACCCTTTTTATGAAAATATTTTCCTGCCGGAAAGTAATGCCGGCAGTTGTTTTTTAAAACAGGGTGAATATAGCAAAGCCGAAACCTTCCTACGCAAATCACTGCGTACGCATGATAAGTTACCCGGTTCACTTATTTCAATGGCTGAAGTCGGCCTTAAAACAGAAAGGTATCTAATGGCACGTGCTTATATTCAACGCTACCACGCAGTGGCATCCGCGAGTGCCGAAAGTTTATGGATTCAGACACAAGCCGAAAAAAATCTGGGGGCTAAAGATCATTACATGAAATATGCGCGGCAGTTGCTACGACAATTTCCAGATTCTAATGAAGCAGGTTGGATAGAAGCGCAAGCAAGAAGTGAACAGTTTCGATGATAGGGCGCACAGACAGTCAACCGAACACCGAAAGTGGTGATAACCAGGCTGGAATCGATATTCAGTCTACCGACTACGGTCGTCTATTAGCCAACGCGCGAAAAGCCAAAAACCACAGCATTGAAGAAGTCAGCGAATATTTAAAAATACCGGCGCAAACAATTGCCGCGCTGGAAGCCAATGACCATGAGAGCTTACCGGTTCCGACCTTTACCCAAGGTTACATCCGTGCTTACGCAAAATTTCTAGAAATGCCAGTAGACAGTGTTATGGCGACGTATAATCGGGCAGTACCGCACAATGATAGCAGCGATTTAAAGCCCCGTTCAAAACTAGTTGGTGAGGCGAACAGTCAGTCGCCAGTGATAAAAACCATTACTGTTTTACTGATTATTAGTGGTGCTGCGGCGCTTGCTTATGGCATCTTTCAGTATTATCAGGAAAAAGCCGATGTGCTGGAGAGTGAGTTGGATGCGAAAGAGCAGCGATTCACTGGCAGCTCGCTGAATTCACCACACAGTGATCGAATCATTATTAAACAGAATGCGCGGGTGACTGATGATGGTGTGTTAGAGCTGACACGCTCTAATTCTGTGATCGATACCTCTCAAAGTGAACCAGCGCAGGAGAATTCTGCGCTGTCGGCTGCCAGCCAGAGTAATGTCGACCAGGGTAATGTTGCCCCGGATAATGTTGACTCAGGTAATGTTAATCTGGGTAATGACGATCAGCAGCGTATCACAGAGAACGCCAGTCAAGTAAGCGGTGAAATAGTTAGCGAAAAAGCGATGTCAGAGCAGCCGGTTGCGCCAGAGCGCGATAGTATCGAAATATTTGTTGAAAAACGCACTTGGATCAGTGTTCGAGATGCGAATAAGTCGAGTCTGCTTTATAATACGCTGCCTGCGGGTAGCAACAAGCTGTTTCATGGGGTGGCGCCTTTTAGCGTCAACATGGGTAATGCAGCTTCAACACGTGTGGTGGTAAACAATCAGAAAGTTGATTTGAGTGACCATATCCGACCGAACAATACCACGAAATTTAAAGTTTCAACGCAGGGCGATACGGTAGTATTCCACTAGAAAGCAGCAGTAGAAATCGACAGTAAAAAGCGGCAAAGGCACTTCAATTGGTTCTTATCAAAATTAAATGGCTAAATTAATTAAATCCATTCGTGGCATGCATGACGTATTGCCTGACAACAGCCATCGCTGGCAAGCCTTTGAGGCAGTAATCCGTCAGCTTATGGCGAGTTACGGCTATCGTGAAATACGCATGCCACTGGTGGAATCAACAGACTTGTTTTGTCGCTCTATTGGCGAAGTCACCGATATTGTCGAAAAGGAAATGTATACCTTTGAAGATCGCAATGGCGATATGCTAACCTTGCGCCCTGAAGGCACGGCAAGCTGCGTACGAGCAGGTATTCAGCATGGTTTATTGCATAATCAGGTGCAGCGCCTGTGGTATAACGGCCCAATGTTTCGCCACGAACGGCCGCAAAAAGGGCGCTACCGCCAGTTTCATCAGTTCGGTGTAGAAGCCTATGGTATTAGCACGCCGGACATTGACGCAGAACTTATTTTAATCGGTGCGCGCCTGTGGCGGCAATTAGGGCTCAAAAATATTCGGCTGGAACTAAATACTCTGGGCAGTGCGCAGACACGAGCCAACTACAAACAGTTGCTGGTTGATTATCTGGAGCAACACCGCGACTTGCTAGATGAGGACAGTTTACGCCGTCTGCAAAGCAACCCGTTACGTGTGCTCGACAGCAAAAATCCGGCAATGCACGAGATGCTGGAGAATGCGCCGGCATTAATTGACCATCTTGACGATGAATCGACGCTGGAATTTGATAAACTAAAGGCCAGCCTACAGGCTGCCGGTGTAGAATTTACGATTAATCCACGGTTGGTTCGCGGTCTGGACTATTACTGCAAAACCGTCTTTGAATGGATCAGCGATGAACTCGGCGCACAGGGTACAATATGCGCTGGTGGGCGATACGATGGACTGGTCGAACAACTGGGCGGAAAATCCACCCCTGCCATTGGTTTCGCATTAGGCATGGAACGGATTTTATCCTTGTTGGAATCGCAAAATGAATCGCCACAAAATGATGCCTCGCAAGCCGCAGCCAATGTCGATATCTATCTGGTTCTGCTGGGCGATGCCTGTGAGTTAAAAGGACTGCAACTGGCGGAAGAAATAAGAGAGCAGTTGCCAACGGTGAGAATGATTACCCATTGTGGCGCGGGCTCCGTCAAAAGCCAGATGAAAAAGGCCGACAAAAGTGGTGCTAGCATTGCACTTATACTGGCAGAAGATGAATTAACCAATGCGCAGATTACGGTAAAATATCTACGCGAGAAAAAACAACAAATGGCCATCGGTTTTGAAGAACTGACGGAATTTATTAAAAATACGGTACCAAGTAGAAAATAACTTAGGTAGAGAAGAATTTAGGTAGAGAATAACCATGAACGAATATGAAACTGAAGAACAACAGATAGCAGCCTTAAAAGGTTGGTGGAAAGCAAACGGCAGCTCACTTATTGTCGGCATACTTGTTGGCGTATCGGCTTTATTTGGTTGGCGTTATTACGATGAGCAAAGTAATTTAAATGCAATCTATGCCAGTGATTTGTATATGCAGGTAATGCAACAGGCACTTTCGAACAACGTTAATGACGAAGTGATCGATCTGCAAAATCAGCTAATCAACGATTTTTCAAAAACACCGTATGCCGCATTGTCAGCTTTAGTACTGGCGAAAACCGAATATGAAAAAGGCAATGTCGAGGAAGCAGTCGCTCAGCTTGAACTGGCGATAAAACATGCCAACGATGACATTACCAAACAGATCGCCAGTTTACGCCTGGCCAGTGTCTTTTTAGAACAACAAAAATACGACGAAGCCATGGCATTATTAAACATGCAACATGATGCGGCTTTTGATGCGCAATTTGAAGAACTAAAAGGTGATGTGTACAGCGCCATGGGAAAAATTGCGCAGGCTCGCATTGCTTATGACAGCGCCATACAATCCCAAGGTATTGCTGCCAGCAAATGGTTAAAGCTCAAACGTCAGAATCTGGGGCAACAAAAGGCCGTACAGGAAGCCGTTGAAAATATTAGTTTCCACTTCGAGGTCAACGACTATCAAACAAGAACAGTGAAGTTATAACCCTAAGGTTAACCCTTAACATCAAAAGATATTCGCTGTGAATTCCAAAATGTTCTATTACCCTCGATTTATTATCCTGCTACTGAGTACGCTGTTGCTGAATGCCTGTGCGGATGAATCAAATATTGATCAACCTGCTGAGTTAAAAGCTTTTGACAGTAAATATGAGCTTGATGTGTCTTGGCTCAAATCAACCGGCGCGGGTGCAGAAGAACAATATCTATTTTTACACCCGTTAATACTCAAGCAAATTGCGGTCACCACTAGTCACGATGGCGTGATAAATATCATCAGCCTAAAATCAGGTGATTTTGAACGAGATATTGAACTTGATAGCACCATCATTGCGGGTGTTGGTGGCAACGAAGATGTCTGGTTGCTGGCTACACGCGATGCCTATGTGATTGCTATCGATGCCGAAAAACGGCGCGAGCGCTGGCGTACCCGAGTGCCTAGCGAAGTGCTGGCAAGACCCGTTATCTATGAAGATACGGTAATCGTTAGAACCATCGATGGCAAAATTCTTAGCCTGAATATCGACAGCGGTAAAATACGTTGGCAGTATCAACGTGCGATTCCTGACCTGACCTTACGTGGCAGCAGTGAACCGGTACTTGCGCGCGGTAAAATATTTGTCGGCCTGGAAGACGGTCGTTTAATTGCGCTTTCCCCTGCTGATGGTGAAGTCATCTGGGATGTGGCGTTATCTGTTCCTGTCGGACGTTCCGAAATACAACGTCTGGTCGACATTGATGGTGATGCCGAACTCTACGGTCGTATACTCTATGCTGCCAGTTTTCAGGGCAGGGTGGCAGCAATCGATGTTGAACGTGGGCAGTTTTTATGGGCGCGTGATTTTTCAACCCACACTGGCGTTCTGCTCGACGATAAAGTTTTGTACAGCAGTGATGAACATGGCCATGTGTGGGCTTTGGATCGCACTAACGGTGCGACTATCTGGAAAATGGATAAACTGGCGCATCGAAAATTAACACGCCCAACCATCATCGGTGATTATCTGGCAGTCGGTGACTTTGAAGGTTATGTGCATTTGTTGTCACGCTATGACGGCCGTTTCATTGCCCGTTTTCAGCTAGGACAATTTGATGATCTTGGCTGGGAACTGGCGACCGGAATTATTGTACCGCCGATTGTTTTCGGTGAAAACAAGCTAGTGGTCATCACTCGCGGCGGTATTCTCTACGTGCTTACTCTGCGTGAACGCGACGATAACGTTTAATTAACCACCAACTTATTATGTCATCACTCGCTAATCTTGAACTTGTCATTGCGCTCGTCGGCCGACCTAACGTCGGCAAGTCAACGCTGTTTAATGTTCTAACAAAATCGCGTGATGCGCTGGTCGCTGATTATCCCGGCCTTACCCGTGATCGACAGTATGGCCGTTTTCAATTTGATGGCGCAGAACATATCGTCATTGATACCGGTGGTTTAAGTGGTGAGCGTGAAGAACTTAACAGCCACATGGAAAAGCAAACACGTTTGGCCGTCGCTGAAAGTCATATTATTCTTTTTATGGTGGATGCGCGTGATGGTTTAACACCGGCAGACGAAGTCATCGCGGATTCATTGCGACGTACCGGTAAACAGGTAAAGCTTGTAGTTAATAAAACGGATGGCTTGGACGCGCGTACGGTTGCCAGTGACTTCTTTTCATTGGGTTTGGGCGAACCACTGGCTATAGCAGCGTCACAAAATCGAGGTATCCAAGCGATGCTGTCGAGTGCTTTAAAGGTTTTACAAGTGGAGCCGTCAAGCAAGGCCGACAGCGAAGAAAGCCCGGCAGATAAATGGCTCGCTGACGATGATTTTAGCGAATCAGAGCCGAACGCGGCTGGGCATTCGGATGAAGATTTTTCCAAACAAGACCGACGCGTAAAAGTGGCTATCATCGGTCGCCCCAATGTCGGCAAATCGACATTGATTAACCGCTTTTTGGGTGAAGAACGTGTCGTCGTTTTTGACATGCCAGGCACCACACGTGACAGCATTTTTATTCCCTTTGAACGTGACGGTAAAAAATATACCTTTATTGACACTGCCGGTGTTCGTCGCAAACGTTCAGTACACGAAGTCATCGAAAAATTCAGCGTCATTAAATCGATGCAAGCAATTGAACGTGCCAATGTTGTGATAATGATGATCGATGCCAGAACAGAAATTGCCGATCAGGATTTGCATCTTATCGGCTATGTGTTGGAAGCTGGGCGGGCACTGGTACTGACCATCAATAAATGGGATGGTATGAATGAATACCAAAAAGACCTGATTCACAAAGGCCTGGATAAACAACTGTCATTTGTTCGCTTTGCCGAAACCTTTTTTATCTCGGCTTTGCATGGTTCTGGTGTCGGTAAATTATATGAGGCGATAGACCGAGCGTATTCTTCGGCAACACAAAAATATTCAACCTCTGACCTGACACGTCTGTTAGAAAAAGCGGTGCAGTCACATCAACCACCGCTGGTTAATGGTCGCAGAATAAAATTGCGTTACGCACACCAGGGTGGCATGAATCCACCAAGAATTATTGTGCATGGCAACCAAATAACAAAAGTGCCCGCAGTCTACAAACGCTATTTAACCAATTTTTTTCGCAAAGAACTAAAATCGGTTGGTACACCGATAATGATCGAATTCAAGGGTGGTGATAGCAACCCATTTCACAGCAGCAAGAAAAAAGGTCGTTAGCAGAGTCCTTTACACGGTAGGGTAAAAAATTATTTTGAGAACTAACGTACACGTTAAAATTATTATTTTCCGCGAATAAACACTAAGACAAACCTTTTTTAATTTCTTATTGCACCAATACGCTAGTTAAAACTATGCACTTTAAGTGCAAGGCTTTAGCTGCTACTTACCTTTTTTATTGACACAGAGCGCACAGAGAACACGGAGGTAAGATAAGCCTGTCTGTGTGCATTGTACAGGAAGGCGATACACAGTCAGATAAGTAGTATATTTTCTCTGTGAACTCTGTGAACTCTGTGGTCTCTGTGTCGGAAAAACCAGACAAAATGACTTTTAGCGATTATTAAAACAACCTATGCGCTTTCAGTGCATAGTGGTTGAGTGCGTTTATTCGCGGGAAAAAATTTCATTTCAAACTAGCCACTGGCAGCCAATAATATAAAATAATATGGAATGAGTCTACTTATATTTCAAAAGCTTAGCGTTAATATCTGTTTTTTATGTAGAAAAATTATACATGCAATTATGATACCGTTACTTGCCAAGTTTGTTTTTTGAACTATCTTTACAATTACCATAACAAACAACATGGAGTCACTGAGATGAAAAAGCAACTTAACTTACTGAGCGCAGCCATTCTGGCAGCACTTGCCAGCGCGCCAGCACAAGCAATCCAGTTTGATGGCTTTATGACAGCAGGCGCGGCAATGATCGTCGATATCGATGATGCCGACAAAGGTAATATCTATATTGGTGGTTTGGGTGACCGCGGTATTTCAGAAGACCTGTCATTTGAAAAAGACACGAAGTTTGGTATACAAATCAGTTCGGATATTACAGAAAACATGTCAGTGGTTGCGCAATTGCTCGGTAGTGGTGATCAGGGTAACTATAATGCCATCATCGAATGGGCGTATATCGATTATGAAATCCATGAAAATGTCAGTGTCCACGTGGGTAAAATTAAACAGCCGGTCTATCTGGTTAATGATTATGTAGAAGTTGGTTATGCTTATCCATGGATACGTCCGCCACAGGAAGTATACCTACTAAATAACCCTCTCAATACGGTGAACGGTATTGAGCTATTACTGCAATTCCCCATCGGCCCCGGCACTTTGTCGTTGCAGCCCTATTTAGGTTCAAACCGTGACGATATTCCCAATGCACAGGGCGCGTTCTTTGAAGCCGAAAATATTTATGGTATGGACATTAAATATGCGGGTCGTGGATATACCGTACATGCCAGTAACTTCCAGTGTGAGGTGAAAACATTTGGTGGCTTTAGTGTTCCGGGAACAGCGTTTGGTGAATTAAATGTTGACTTAAATGGTAAAGGTGATTGTAATGTATCGGCTGCTGGATTTAACTTAGACTTAGCTAATGTAGTCGTTTATGCAGAATGGACAAAACGAACCACTACCGAAACTTTGTCGCGGGCATTTGGTGATACTGATGCCTATTACGCCACTATTGGTTATCGGATGGGTAAATTTCTGCCACATATAACCTTTGCGTCTATTGATGGTGAAGCATCGACGGTAGGAATTGCCACTGGTAATGGTGCTGTTTCAGGAGGTGGATTACCACCCGGTGCATCATTTAACTTCCCAGTTCCAGTACAGACTTCCATCACCGCTGGTTTGCGGTACGAAGTCAATGACAGTGCCGCACTAAAATTTGAGTATCAAATAGTTGATGTAAACCAAGATCAAAATGATCTTGCCGCTGCTAACCAACCGGGCGGTCCAGGAACAGGTCAGCCATATTTTAACTATGGTTTATTTAATGCTGATTTCACACGTGCGGCTCCACAAAATGATGTAGGCATTGTTAGTGTTTCATTGGATGTGATTTTCTAGCGTAAATAGAAAAACATTTGGAACTAAAGCATTGCTTCAACATCTGGAATATAGCATTACGCAATTGGCTAAGGTTAATGGTTAAAAATAACATTAAATTTACACAAGTATTGGATTGCTGTTTTGTTGGTATTAACAGCAAGTCTAAATTCGCCGTGCTTTTATTTTTTACCTTAATCTTGTTTTTACCGAGCGTAACCCAAGCAAGTGGTTTGTTTGATTTTCAAATGAAGCTGGCGAACAAAGGCAATGCTGAGGCACAATTTAAAGTTGGCGAAATGTATGAAACTGGTTTTGGTGTCAAGGAAGATAAAGTTGAAGCCAGAAGTTGGATTACCAGAGCCGCCGATCAGGGGCACGAAACAGCTTCTTTCAAACTGTTGTATTGGGATATTGATAAAAATGGTATTAATGATTCCAATAAAGACGAATATGAGGCATTGCAAGCCAAGGCTAAATCCGGCAATGGTCAGGCGCAATACTATATGGGCAAGATGTACGCACATGGCGTTGGGGTTAGAAAGAGTTCAGAAAAAGCCATTAAATGGCTCAATAAAGCTGCGTTGCTTGGGGTGTTAGCAGCAGAGCAAGAAATGGCGACTGTTCGAGACAACAGGCAACGATGGCTAGAAGCTAAACAGCGTGCTGATGAAAAAAAACGGGCTGAGTTAAAAGTCAAAAAAGAACGTGAAAGGCAAGTAAAGCTTGAACAGCAACGTAAAGTGCAGGCACAAAAGCAGGCTGAGGCAAAAGCCAAAGCAGATGAATTTGCAAGAAAAAATGCGGCGGCTGCCGCGACCGCTGCTAAGGCTGCAACGGCGGCTGCTCAGTCTAAAGCCAGCCAGAAAGCGGCTGCTGATAAAGCTAAAAGAGATAAGTTTTTAGCCAAAAAACAAGCCGAACAAAAGCAACGTGAAACTGAACGACAAGCATTGCTAGAGCAGCGCGAGGCTGATCGAAAAACACGTAAAACACAGTTTGAATCTGATCC